>JAUSMB010000016.1 GCA_030645365.1 Rugosibacter sp. | reverse complement strand
TATCTCAACACGGTGCGTCACAGCTCATGGTTTCGCAACACCGCGCTGGCGATTTTTATCGTCCCCATCTCATTTACCGCCAACGTGATCCGCGTAATTACCTTGACTCTGATCACTTATTATTTTGGCGACGAAGCAGGGCAGGGCTTCTTGCATGGCTTTGCTGGCATGGTGCTATTCATCAGCGCCTTGCTTTTGATCATTGGTGTGGATTCGTTGTTGCAAGTGATTGTTAGCATCCGGCGTCATCAAAGACAAAAAGTCGGCGCCGGTGAGACGGCGAGATCATGAATTTAATTCGCAAAAGCCTTCTGCTCTTGACGCTGATGTGTGCGGCTTCTGCCTTGGCGGTCGTATTGCATCCTACACAAAAAATTGCCGACCAAAAGCCGGCGATTAATTTGGAAGCGATGATTCCGCAGCGCTTTGGTGATTGGCATGAAGTGCCACAGAGCCTCGCTACCTTGGCGAATCCCCAGCAAATAGAACTACTCAACAAAATATACAACCAGACTTTGTCTCGAACGTATTCGAACAGCCAAGGCTATCGCATCATGTTCTTGATAGCCTACGGTGGAGACCAAAGTGATGGGACGCAAGTGCATAAGCCCGAGGTGTGTTATCCAGCGCAAGGGTTTCAGCTATTAAAAAAGAGTGCTGCAACGATTGTCTTGCCTTTTGGATCACTGTTGGTAACGCGCGTCGATGCTGAGCTTGGCCAACGTCGTGAGCCGATAACCTACTGGATAACCATCGGTGATCAAGTGGTTCAGAGTGGCATTCAGAAAAAACTGATCGAAATGCGCTATGGCTTTACTGGAAAGATTCCGGATGGACTATTAACCCGAGTGTCTTCCATTGATCAGGACACGGCGCATGCTTACGATATTCAGGAAAAATTTATTAACCAAATGCTTGGCGCAGTAACGCCGGAACAACGGCAACGTCTTGCAGGCTCCCTTGGCAAAAGCTGACATATGAAGAAAATTGCACTCATCACCGGCATCACCGGACAGGACGGGGCCTACCTCGCGGAATTTTTACTCAAGAAAGGTTATATCGTCCACGGCATCAAGCGTCGTGCGTCGCTCTTCAATACAGATCGCATTGATCACCTGTACCAAGACCCGCACGTCGAGAATAAAAACTTTATTCTCCACTATGGCGATCTGACTGATTCAACCAATCTGATCCGCATCATTCAGCAAGTTCAGCCCGACGAAATCTATAACCTCGCTGCCATGAGCCATGTCGCCGTCAGCTTCGAAACCCCCGAATACACCGCCAATGCCGATGGCATCGGCACCCTGCGTATTCTTGAAGCCATTCGCATTCTCGGCCTGGAAAAAAAGACGCGTTTCTACCAAGCCAGTACATCCGAGCTTTATGGTTTAGTACAAGAAACCCCGCAAAAGGAAACCACGCCCTTCTACCCGCGCAGCCCCTATGCCGTGGCCAAGATGTACGCCTACTGGATTACCGTCAACTACCGCGAAGCCTATGGTATCTATGCCTGCAATGGCATCCTGTTCAACCATGAATCCCCCCTGCGTGGCGAAACCTTCGTCACCCGCAAGATCACCCGCGCGCTTGCCCGCATTAAGCTCAACCTGCAAGACTGTCTCTACTTGGGCAATATGAATTCTCTGCGCGATTGGGGGCATGCCAAAGACTACGTCGAGATGCAATGGCTGATGCTGCAACAAGACCAGCCTGAAGACTTCGTCATCGCTACCGGTGTGCAATACAGCGTGCGCCAGTTTGTGAATGCCGCAGCGAAAGAGCTGGGCATCCAGATCACATGGCAAGGTGAAGGGATTGATGAAACAGGTACTGACCAGAACGGCAAAGTCATTGTCAAGGTAGATCCCCGTTACTTTCGCCCGACTGAAGTGGACACCCTGCTGGGTGACCCGACCAAGGCCCGTGAAAAACTTGGCTGGACGCCCAAAACCGGCTTTGATGAGCTAGTCGCTGAAATGGTACGTGAAGACTTGAAGAGCGCCGAGCGCGACGAGCTGATCAAGAAGCATGGCTACAAGGCCATGGATTATCACGAGTAAACACCGTCTCACCAGCGCCGACTTTTCTTTTTGATTTTTTCTGTGGCCCGAACTTTTCCCCAGGAACCTTGACGCCAAAATCTACATCGCCGGCCCCCGTGGCCTCGTTGGCTCGGCCCTCATGCACAATCTGCAAGCCAAGGGTTACACCAAACTCCTGACCCGCACCCATGCCGAACTCGATCTGACTAACAAAAGCGCTGTCGAGACATTCTTCACCACCGAAAAGCCTGATTACGTCTTCCTTGCTGCCGCCAAAGTCGGCGGTATCCACGCCAACAACGAATACCCCGCTGAATTCATTCGCGATAATCTGGCCATACAAACCAACGTCATCCACGCCGCCTGGCAGAACAATGTCAGGCGTTTGCTGTTTCTTGGCTCCAGTTGCATTTATCCCAAGCTCGCACCACAGCCGATGAAGGAAGAATATCTCCTCACCGGCCCGCTAGAGCCGACTAATCGCCCTTACGCCCTGGCCAAGATCGCCGGTATCGAAATGTGCTGGAGTTACAACCGGCAATACGGCACCCAATATCTCGCTGCAATGCCCACCAACCTGTACGGCCCCGGTGACAACTATCACCCGGAAAACTCCCATGTCATCCCGGCGCTGATTCGCAAGTTTCACGAGGCCAAACAAAATGGCGAGAAACAGGTTGTCGTTTGGGGCACCGGCACACCAAAGCGGGAATTCATGTACAGCGAAGACATGGCCGATGCTTGCGTTTTCCTGATGAACCTGCCGGATGAGGAATACGCCAGCCTGCTAGGCAGTGATGAAGTAAAAACCGGGAAATTTGAACCGCCGCTGGTGAATATCGGCGTCGGAGAAGATGTAACGATCAAGGAGCTGGCTGAGACGGTAAAGCAAGTCGTAGGTTTTGAAGGCGAGATCGTCTTTGATACCAGCAAGCCGGATGGGACGCCAAGAAAACTGATGGATGTAAGCCGTCTTAACGGGATCGGCTGGACTGCAAAAACTACGTTAAACGCCGGGTTGATAGTTGCGCTGGCCGAATACGAATCGTTTGAAGGCGAGAGCAATCCAAAATCTGACTTTATCCGGGTAGATTGAGGATGAGTGTCATGCCGTATCCATCCTTCCGCAAGGCTCCGCTGGCGTCCAATGCATATCAAAAAATGCGCTTATGTAACCCGAAAGATGCGGTGTATGTCGAAGAAAAATACACCTGAGGTTAGCGTTTGCATCTGCACATACAAGCGCCCAGCGTTGTTGCTGCAGTTGCTTGAAAGCCTTGCCAAACAAACGTTTTCAATCGACAGATTTGAAGTGATTGTCGTTGATAACGATAAATACGCCTCAGCAAAGCCAACAATATTGCAGCTTTCTCAACGCTATCCAGAACTTCTCGTTCAATACGAAGTGGAGCCAAAATCGGGGATATCCTACGCACGCAACAAGACCGTAGCGCTTGCCAGCGGAGAGCTACTCGCATTTATAGATGATGATGAATGGGCCGTCAGCAACTGGCTATCGGATCTGGTAGAGAATATGGCCAATCAGGGCGCGGATGCCGTGCTTGGGCCGGTTATCCCGCAATTTCCTGAAGGAACTCGCCCATGGGCGGTCAACAGCAGATTTTTTGAGCGCCCGCGGTTTGCCACCGGAACATCCATCGGCTGGAAAACTTGCCGCACAGGTAATGCGTTGGTTAAGGCTCACTGGCCAAAATCACGCCAGTCATTGCCGTTTGGTGAGCACTTTGCCCTATCGGGCGGCGAGGATTCCGACTTTTTCAAGTGGCTGGAACGCCAAGGGGGCAAGTTAATTTGGTGCGACACGGCCGCAGTAAATGAGATCGTTCCACTTTCCCGGCAAACTCTGCGTTTCATTCTTCAGCGCTGCCTTCGCACATCGACACAATACTGGCGAGACGAATATAAGGTCCACCCCAAATGGTGGGCGCTTAAAAAAGCTTTTTTTGGATTGCTTGGAGGAACAAGTTTGCTCTTGCTCGGCGGCCTGTTACTACCCTTGGGGTTGGGGCAATCGGTTCGTACGTGGAGCAAGGGAATGAAAGGCTTTGGCCGAGTCGCCGCGTTAGCAAATAGAGTACTCAACGGCTACGGCACGACGTAATGAACAAGTTTTTCACCATCTTCGAATTGGGATTTGCGCAGGAGTTTGCTCGTGTCGGCCAGTAACATTTCATCGCGCAGCACCACTGCAGTCTTTTGGGGGGTAGGTGGCGCGGTTGGAAAAGTTGTTGGCCAGCTAATCGTTCAGATTACTCTCGCCCGAATACTCGGGCCGGAAACATTTGGCCAATTCGCCGTATTGCTTTCAGTATTGTCGTTAGGCGGCGTTCTTGCGGATTGTGGTTTTGGCGCTGCGCTTATTCAAAAGAAAGAAATCGACTCATCCGACGTTAGTCTTGCGCTGGGCTGGTCTCTGGCGATTGCGATTGCAATTGCCTCGCTTATCAGTCTGATGGCGCCCTTCCTGGCCCACCAATTTGGTGATGACTCCCTTGTATTGATGTTCACGGTAAGCGCCTTCCTGATCATTCCGCAGGCAATGGGAAATCTCTCGACCAATCTGCTGCAACGTGATCTGCATATGAAAAGTATCCAGATCATTCATGTTTTTGCTTACACAGTCTGCTTTGGGGGTGTCGCAACCACGTTGGCGATCTTGGGATGGGGTGGCTGGAGCCTGATTATTGCTTATGCCGTGCAGACAGTTTTTAAAGTAGTCGCGACCTATTCCATTTGCAGGCACACTCTGCGTCCGCGCCTTAAGGGAGATCGAGCGCTGATTCATTTCGGCCTGAAGTCGCTGGCCA
>JAUSMB010000015.1 GCA_030645365.1 Rugosibacter sp. | reverse complement strand
GCGTAAACTACGAAAATGGTCCCGTGTTTGTTGGCGCGACTTATGCCCGTATTTCCGAGAAAAATGACGCTTTTGCTCCTGTCGGTCTTTCAGGCATTCTCTTAGGTGACAACCAAGTTGCCAAAGAGATGCGTATCGCCGGCATATACGACTTTGGCATGGCCACTGTACGTGCTCTGTATGCTCGCACCAAGCTGGACGTCGACGGGTTCAATGCCAAGCAAAACGTTTGGGGTATCGGCGGTACGTACAATGTATCGCCCAATGGCAAGCTGGTTGCTCAGTACTACAAAGCAGCTGATCTGGATTCAAGCGTCGGTCCTGATGACAACACCGGCGCCAAGTTCTACACCATTGGCTACGAGCACAGCCTCTCCAAGCGCACCATGTTGAAAGCGGGCTACGCTTACCTGAAAAACGACAATGCTACCTTCACTAATGGTGCCGGTGGTTATGACTTCGGGTACAACTCCGTCGGCGTTACCGGCGACAACGTGAAACTGTCCGGCTTCCAGTTCGGCATGCGTCACGCGTTCTAATCTGGCTTAAAACCCGGAGCAATTTAAAAGGGCACCTTCGGGTGCCCTTTTTTGCATGTACATTGACCATTTCCACACGCACTACCACGAGAGCAGTTTTTTCGGCGCGATGCACCGCAGGGCTGGCATCGTTGCGCTTTCATTTTGTATTCTCTCTTACTCGATTTGATGAAAAATTTTCGGCTTTTCCTCGCGCTTGCCAGCTGTTTTGGCATGCCTGGCATTGCCCATGCACAATCAAATGTCACGGTGTATGGCAATGCAGATGCCTCGTTTGATGTGATCACGGTGCACGGCCAACCGACGGCACCTACGCTGCGCTTTCAACGCGTATCAACCAATGGCTCGGTACTAGGTTTCAAGGGGGCGGAAGCCTTGGGCAGCGACCTGAAAGCTGTATTTCAGTTTGAATCGAACGTCAGTTTTGATGCAGGCGGGTCAATCGGCACCAGCCGCAGCAGCTTTGTGGGTTTGTCGGGAGATCTCGGCCGGGTGATCCTAGGGCGCTTTGCCGGTCCGGCACGCTTGCTGGCCATTACGCTGGATGTCAATTACACCAATGACAGTATTGGCAGCGGCAATGCATTGATGGGCAAGCTGGGCGGCGCATTGGCATCCAACCCTGGCGTGCGCTCCGCAGTGACCTCATCGCGCTTTGATGTCAACACACCCAACGCCATAGCCTACACTTCACCCATGGTCGCTGGCCTGCAAGCCACGGTTTTATATTCGGCCAATGAAAAAAAATCTGCTGTGCCCGGTGCCCGCGTTAACACATCCTCCACCGCCCTTGGGCTGAACTACGCCCATGGCCCGTTGTGGATAGGCAGTGTGTTCGAGCGCGTCACTGAAAAAAATGAGCTGGCCGTGCCAGGCTTGGCGGGCGTGGGTGCAAATGAAGCACTCACCGAAGCGCGACTGGGCGGCATGATTGATTTTGGCAACGCCACCGTGCGCCTGCTGATTGGTCAAACGCGTGCTGCCGGCAGTCTGGGCGATGCAAAGCAACTTGTTTGGGGATTGGGCGGCACGTTCAATGTGTCGGCCAATGGCAAGATCACCGGTCAGCGCTATCACGCGGGAGATATTTCAGGCAGCAGCCTGGGCGTGCCGGGCAGCCGTTTTTCCAGTGGTGCCGACACCGGTGCGACCTTGTATTCGCTGGGCTATGAGCACAACCTCTCCAAGCACACTTTGCTCAAGGCCAATGTCGCGTACTTGAAAAATTACGCCAAAACCGCCACTCACGGCGGCGACGGGTATGACTTCGGCAAAACCGCTGCAGGCTTTGCGGGGGACGGACTCGTTCTCTCCGGCATGCAATTGGGGATGCGTTATAACTTTTAGGCTGCGGGCGCAACACTCCAGTCGATAATCTCGTCCAGATAATCACTCCAGCGCGTAAAGCTGTGATCGCCCCCGGCCAGCACGGTTTGCCGCGCACCGGCGTAATACGCCACCGCCAGTTGGTAATCCAGCGTTTCATCCCCTTCTTCGAGCATCAACCAAAAACGATCCGGCTGGATTAAGCGCGGTAATTCGAGTGCACGCAGCTCGGCAATATGTTGTGCGGTGAATTCAAATGGCTCGCCGGTGTAAAGCCAGCGGTGCGTGCCGATAAAATCGTCCATCGGCAATTGATTGATCACGGCCGGGTTTACCAGCACGGCGTTGAGATTGAATTTTTCGGCCAGCACGGTAGCGTAAAAGCCGCCGAGAGAAGAGCCGACCAGCGTTATTTTTGCGTGATTGACCCCACCGCATGGCGTATCACCACCGCCGACTTTTCGATGTTGCTCGCGATTCTGCCCACAATGCTGCTCAATAATCTGCTCCGCCAGCGCTATCGCCGCCGCAGGCGAAGCGGGCAGTTGCGGGCAAACGAAATCAGCCGCCAGCCCGCGTGCTGCCATGCGCTCGCCGAGCGCGCGCGCCTTGACTGATTGCGGGCCGCTGGTAAAACCGTGCAGGTAGAGAATCATGTCAGCCTTACCTCAATTAAATCAAGCGGCCCACGTCACCCAGCCCCAGTGCCACGAGGCGAGAATCAGCAAACCAAAGCCAATGCGATACCAGGCAAACGGGGTGAAATCGTGGTGCGCAATAAACCGCAACAGCCAGCGCACGCAGACGAAGGCAGACACAGCCGCCGTGACAAAACCGATAATCCATAAATCAAGATCTTGCCACCTGAGCAGTGCGCGGTCGCGATACAGCTCATACATGCTGGCCAGAATCAGCGTAGGCATGGCCAGAAAGAATGAAAACTCGGTTGCCGCGCGGCGCGACAAACCATACAGCAGGCCACCAATAATCGTGGCGCCCGAGCGTGATGTTCCGGGAAGCAAGGCGAGTGCTTGAAACAAGCCCATCACCAGTGCATCACGCGGGGTGAGTGCTTCCATCGTATGGATGTGCACCGTATGCCTGCGCCGCTCTGCCCACAAAATAACGAACCCGCCCAGGATTAACAAGCTGGCGACGAACGGTGCAGTAAATAAATGCGCCTTGATGGTTTTGCCAAATATCAGCCCAAGAACAGCCAGCGGCATAAAAGCGATAGCGATATTGAGGACAAATCGCCGCGCGGCCAAGTTTGCTGCTACATCGCTTTTTTGCCACACATCGCGCCCTATCTGCGCCAGGCGCTGACGATATTCCCAGCATACGGCGAGAATCGCTCCGGACTGGATGACAATCTCAAACAGCTTGCCGCGCTCGTCGTTAAAATCAAGCAGAGAACCGGCAAGAATCAGATGGCCGGTGGATGAAATGGGCAAAAACTCGGTAAGCCCTTCAATCAGCCCCAGAATCAAGGCTTGCAGGTGTGGATAAAAGTCCATGAAATAAGAGGAAGCCGACGTTATAAGCGATAGAAAGTCTGGCACGAGTCTAACATGCTGAAAAACCTTCTCTGCGCCATTTGTCTATGCGATCAAACGTTGGATATCAAGGCGCAGTGGTGATTTCCAGTTGCGTTAGCCAAATGAGCGCAGCTGCACGGGTGTCGCCACACATCTCGAAAGATGGCTGCAAACCGCCACAGCAGGCGGGGCGTTGTGGCAAGCCAAAGATGGCGCAGCGGTAATCTGCCGTCAAATGCTGGCAAGGGACATTGGCTGGTTTATTGAGCGAAGAAATGGACGGCGCAATGCAACACGCCCCACAGCCGGGCCTGCAGCTGGGGGCGTGTTTGGCGGATGCCTTTACCGCTGTTGTCACGACATTGACGAAAATTGGCGAAATTTAGCTGGCAGCGCGTTTGTACAGTTCCGCACCGCTTTTAACGAACTCGATGGCTTTAACTTCCATCCCCTTATTCAAGGCTTCCTCTTCCGAGACGCCGAGCGTGGCGGCGTAGTCGCGCACATCCTGGGTGATTTTCATGGAGCAGAAATGCGGCCCGCACATGGAGCAAAAATGTGCGGTTTTAGCACCGTCCTGGGGCAGAGTTTCGTCGTGGACTTCGCGCGATTTATCCGGGTCAAGGCCAAGGTTGAACTGGTCTTCCCAGCGGAATTCAAAGCGCGCTTTGGATAATGCGTTGTCACGCACCTGCGCACCGGGGTGGCCCTTGGCCAGATCAGCCGCGTGGGCAGCAATCTTGTAAGCCATGATGCCGTCTTTTACGTCGTTCTTGTCGGGCAGGCCGAGGTGTTCTTTCGGCGTCACATAGCACAGCATGGCCGTGCCGTACCAACCAATCATCGCTGCGCCAATGGCACTGGTGATGTGGTCATAGCCGGGGGCAATATCCGTGGTTAGTGGGCCGAGCGTGTAAAACGGGGCTTCGTGGCAAATTTTTAATTGCAGGTCCATGTTCTCTTTGATCATGTGCATCGGCACGTGGCCGGGGCCTTCGATCATTACTTGCACATCATGCTTCCACGCGACTTGCGTCAGCTCGCCCAACGTGGCGAGTTCAGCCAGTTGCGCTTCGTCATTGGCGTCGTAAATCGAGCCGGGACGCAGGCCATCGCCGAGACTGAAAGCCACGTCATACGCTTTCATGATCTCGCAGATGTCTTCGAAATGCGTGTAGAGGAAATTTTCCTTGTGATGCGACAAACACCACTTGGCGAGAATCGAGCCGCCACGGCTGACAATGCCGGTCATGCGTTTGGCGGTCATCGGGATATAAGCCAGACGCACGCCCGCATGGATGGTGAAGTAATCCACGCCTTGCTCGGCTTGCTCTATCAAGGTGTCGCGGAAGATTTCCCATGTGAGGTCTTCGGCTTTGCCATTCACTTTTTCCAGCGCTTGGTAAATTGGCACCGTGCCGATCGGCACGGGTGAATTACGCACAATCCACTCGCGGGTTTCGTGGATATTTTTGCCGGTGGAAAGATCCATTACCGTATCGCCACCCCAACGAATCGCCCAGGTCATTTTGTCGACTTCGTCTTGAATCGTAGAGGCGAGTTGCGAATTGCCGATGTTGCAATTGATTTTGACGAGGAAGTTGCGGCCGATAATCATCGGCTCGCTTTCCGGATGGTTGATGTTGTTGGGAATGATGGCACGGCCACGAGCGACTTCATCGCGCACAAACTCGGGCGTGATGAGCTTAGGCGCGTTTTTAGCAAACGAAACCGCACCAAAGTTATGCCCCGGATGCTGGCAACGCAAGTCTTCGGTCAACGCATCCAGACGCTGATTTTCGCGGATGGCGATGTATTCCATTTCCGGCGTGATGATGCCACGGCGCGCGTAGTGCATTTGGGTGACGTTCGCCCCCGCCTTGGCCACGCGGGGCTTGCGTACAAGATCAAAGCGCAACTCGGCCAGTTCGGCATCGGCCAGGCGTTGCTGTCCGTAGTCAGAGCTCAAGCCTGTCTGCTCGACAGTGTCATTACGCTCGGCAATCCACTCGGCGCGAAGCCCGGGCAGGCCACGGCGAATATCAATGGTTGCTGTGGGATCGGTATAGATGCCGGAGGTGTCATACACGCTGATGGGCGGATTATTCTCGCCCGTCTGGGTGATTTCGCGCATCGGCACGCGGATATCGGGACGGCTACCGGTGACATAAATTTTGCGCGAATTCGGCAATGGGGCAATGGCGGCCGAATCAACTAGTGCATCGGCAGCGATAAATTTCTCGTTAGCGTTCATGGCAGACTCTCGATTCTTTGGAACAACAGTGGAGGAGCGAAATTACTGGAAAGACCCCACAAATGCAACCCGTAGCGCAAGAGGGGCAAAGGTGCGTCATCGACGATCGGCTTGCTGTCGGGGATTGAGGAATTCTCTATACAAAATGTGAATACACATCGAGTCACCCAAAAAGTCGGCGCTGGTGATACGGCGCGAGACATATCCCGCTTTTAAGAAAGTCAGCATCTCGTTGCTTTTTTGCAGCGCACCATTTATACTGACCCGACAGTTATTAACGGATGGCTTGGTATGACTATCAAAGCGGCGATTATTCGCCCAACAACTGCCGCTACAGAAAAAAAGCGCGCCCGCCGCAGAAAAGAAGCTCGCCCCAGCGAACTCATGGCAGCGGCGATCGAACTGTTCATTGAACGCGGCTATGCGGCGACACGCAGCGAAGATATTGCAACACGTGCAGGTGTTTCCAAAGCCACACTTTACCTTTATTTTGCAGATAAGGAAGCGCTGTTCAAAGCCGTGATCACGCAAGGCGTGGTGCCTATTCTTGACGAGGGCGCCCACTTGATCGATGAGTTTACCGGTGATTCAAGCACTTTGCTACGCGAGTTGCTCACGCGCTGGCAAATCCGTTTTAGCGTTTCACCGCTGTGTGGAATTCCCAAGCTGATGATTAGCGAAGCGCGCAATTTTCCTGAGCTGGCGCTGTATCACGAAAAAGTTGCCTACGCCCACGCCCGCAAGATCTTGGGCCGCGTTATCGAACGCGGGGTGACACGGGGCGAGTTTCGCTCGCTTAACCAAGATGCCGTCGTTGAACTGCTCATCGCACCGCTCTTGATGCATTTCATCTGGCAGCACTCAATGGGCGCAAGCGGCTGCCCGACAGTTGATGCAACCCGCTATCTGGACACACATCTCGATCTCATCCTCGCGGGCTTGGCGACGCATCCACCGCCAGAGTCACAACCAAAATCAAAATCGACGAAACATTGAGCGCTCACCTCTATTTTTAACTTGCTCTACTTCATTGCTCACTACACCACTTTTCTGGATTGCTTTAAATCAATGAAAAATTTGCCCCCCAAATTACCCAGCCTCACTTGCTCTCTCGTGCTTGCCACAACTTTGGCGCTGTCTGCCTGCCATCAAGCACCACCACCGCCGCCGGTAAAAATCAAATCCGTGCGGGTAATGACGGTCGGCGCAGGGGCGACGATGGCGTCGCGCGCCTATCCTGGCGAAGTGCGTGCGCGATTTGAAACCTTGCTGGGATTTCGTGTGCCGGGCAAGGTGGTTAGCCGTTTGGTTGATGCAGGTGCCGTGGTCAAGCGCGGCCAGCCGCTAGCACGCATTGATGCAGCAGACTTTGCCTTGCAGGTGGAACAATCAGAAGCACAATCACAGCTAGCAGCAGCGGAACTCAAACGCTATCGCGATCTGCGAAGCAAAAATTTTGTCAGCCAGGCCGCCCTGGATATGCGCGAAGCGGCAGCCACATCAGCCCGGGCGCAAGCGCGCATGACGCGTAATCAGGCGGCATACACCACACTCACCGCCGACCGTGATGGCGTGATTGCAGCAGTGCTGGCCGAAGCGGGACAGGTGGTCGCTGCCGGCCAGCCTATTTTCCGCCTTGCGCCCGATGGTGAACGCGAAGTGGCAATCAGCCTGCCGGAAGGCGATATCAGCCGCCTTAACGTAGGCGCACCGGCCGAAGTCAACTTATGGGCTCAAGGTGATCAAGCGCCTGCGCTAACTGGCAAGTTACGCGAAATCTCTGCCGCAGCAGACCCGGTGACGCGCACTTATGCCGCGCGTGTGACCTTGCCTGCTGCGCCCATGCGCCTGCCTGTCGGCCTCTCGGCAACGGTGCGCTTTACCTCGCCAACCACGATTGGCACGACGTTTGTCGTTCCACTCAAGGCAATTTTTCAAACAGCAAAACAAATGGCTGTCTGGAAAGTCGGCGCTGGCGATACGGTGGCATTGGCACCTGTCAGCGTGAGCCGGTATGAGGGTGATCAAGCCATCGTCACGCAAGGATTGTCGGCGGGTGATCGCATTGTTAGTGCAGGCGTCACCCTGCGGACAGCCGGTGAAAAAGTGCACGCCGTCGAGGCGCAACAATGGGCACAACAATGAAAAACTTTAACGTCTCCGCCTGGTCCATTCGCCATCCGGCGATGGTGACGTATCTCATCATCATATTGATGATCGCAGGCACCCTGGCCTATTTCAAACTGGGTCGTGCCGAAGATCCTGACTTCACCTTCCGGGTGATGGTGGTGCGTACTCTCTGGCCGGGTGCAACCGCAGAAGAAGTACAACAGCAGGTATCCGAGCGCATCGAAAAAAAGCTGCAAGAGACATCAAACCTCGATTTCGTCCGCTCCAGCTCCAAGCCAGGCGAATCGCTGATCTTCATTACGCTCCAGGAGGACACACCCAAAGCCACCGTACCCGAAGCTTGGCGGCAGGTGCGGCGCAAGCTGGACGATATACGCACTACCCTGCCTGCGGGCGTGATAGGGCCTTTCCCTAACGAAGAGTTTGGCGATGTCAACATGAATATCTTTGCCTTGGCCGGCAAGGATTTCACCATGGGCGAATTACGCCGTGAAGCGGATCGCATCGCACGTGAACTACGTAATGCCACTGATGTAAAAAAAGTCGAGCTGTTTGGCGTACAGGATGAAAAAATCTGGGTTGAAGCCGAGCCGCAACGACTTGCCGCCTTAGGCATTACAGCACCCCAGTTGTTTGCGGCGCTGCAAAAACAAAATGCCGTCACACCAGCGGGCTTTATCGAAACCACCAGTGACCGCGTGCAAATCCGCATCACCGGCGCTTACAGTGCGGTGGAACAAATTCAGGATACGCAATTGCGCGTTGGTGAGCAGAGTTTCCGTTTGGGTGACATCGCAAAAATTCGGCGCGGCTACGCCGAACCTGCCAACTGGCGCATGCGCGTCAATGGCCAAGATGTCATCGGCATTGGTGTGGTCATGAAAGTCGGGGGTAACATTCTGGCACTCGGTCGCGACCTTGGCACACGCACCGATGCGTTAGGCAGCAATCTGCCTTCAGGCATGACGCTGCATCGCGTTGCCGATCAACCGAGCCTTGTCGCCAAGGCAATTAGCGTATTTCTGACGTCGCTCGCTGAAGCCATTGCCATTGTGTTGGCAGTCTCTTTTCTCACGCTCGGCTGGCGTACAGGCCTGGTTGTGGCTTTGTCGATTCCGCTGGTGCTCGCCATCACCTTTCTGGTGATGGATATTCTGGGTATCGATCTGCAGCGCATTTCATTAGGGGCATTGATTATTGCCCTGGGTCTGCTGGTCGATGACGCCATCATCGCTGCTGAAATGATGGTCGTGAAAATCGAACAAGGCTGGGATCGCGCCAAAGCCGCAAGCTTTGCCTATACCTCCACGGCTTTTCCAATGTTGACTGGCACACTCATCACTGCCGCCGGTTTTATTCCTGTCGGCTTTGCTAAATCAGGCCCGGGTGAATATGTATTCTCGATGTTTGTAGTCGTTACCACTGCGCTCGTTACGTCGTGGATTGTCGCGGTGGTGTTTACCCCGTTTATTGGCTACCGTTTGCTGGATGTCGACAAGTTGCGCAAATTTGGCAGTGAGCACCATAGTGACATTTACGATACGCCTTTCTACCGACGCTTTCGCAAGGCACTGGAAACCTGCCTCACGCATCGCTGGAAAGTCATTGGTGCCACACTCGCTGTGTTTGCTCTCTCGTTGCTGGCTTTCAATCTGTTTGTACAAAAACAGTTCTTCCCCCATGCGGATCGACAGCAGTTGATTGTAGACATCTGGCTTCCACAAGGCGCATCGATCCAGGCAACGACACGTAGCGTCGAACGCGTCGAAAAGATTCTCGCAAAAGAATCGGGCGTCGAGAGTTTCTCCAGTTATATCGGCAATGGCGCGCCCCGTTTTTATTTGCCGCAAGATCAGCAATTGTTTAATGATAATTTCGGCCAACTTCTGATCGTGGCAAAAAATGTCACTGATCGGGAAACCCTGAAGAAAAAGCTCGAAGCTGAGTTTGCCGCACCTGATGGCCGCTGGGCTGAGGCACGGGCCCGCGTTATCCGGCTGGAAAATGGGCCACCCGTGGGTTATCCCGTTCAGTTTCGTGTGATGGGTGAAGACCTCGAGCAACTGCGCACAATAGCCAGCGATGTGGCGGTCATCATGCGCAAACATGACAACCTGCAAGACGTTCATCTCGACTGGAACGATAAGGTGAAAAGTTTGAAGGTCGAGATCGACCAGGGTCGCGCGCGCGCGCTGGGGGTGTCAACGCAAGAGGTAGCGCAAGCCCTGCAAGCCTGGCTTAACGGTGTGGCGATCACACAGTATCGCGAAGCGGATCAGCTTATTGATGTCGTCTGGCGCGCCGAAGGCGCAAGCGCACGCACCCTCGATCATCTGCCTGATCTGGACATCCAGACAAAAGAAGGGCGCCATGTGCCGCTGGCCCAGGTAGCGCGCCTCAAGCCGGTGCTGGAAGAAGGCCTGATCTGGAGCCGTAATCGCCTGCCGACCATCAGTGTACGCGGCGATATTCGCGGGGAAGTTGAAGCGCCTACCGTGTCATCGGCTATCAATCCGCAACTGGATGCCATTCGCGCAAAATTACCGCCTGGCTTTCGCATCGAGATGGGTGGCTCAATTGAGGAGTCGGTCAAAGCCGAGAAGTCGATTGCTGCGGGGGTTCCATTAATGCTGGTGGTTGTGTTCACGCTGTTGATGGTGCAGATGAACAGCATTAGCCGCAGCTTCATGGTAATGGCCATGGCGCCATTGGGCATGATCGGTGTGGCGATTGGGTTGATTATCTCTCGAGCACCCTTTGGTTTTGTCGCCACAACCGGCGTGATTGCGCTCATGGGCATGATCATGCGCAATGCCGTGATTCTCGTCGATCAGATCAGACAAGATGAAGATGCGGGTAAAGCGCCGTGGGAAGCCATTGTAGATTCCACCGTGCGCCGTTTGCGACCCATCATGCTCACCGGAGCGGCAGCAGTTCTGGCCATGATTCCGCTAGCATTTCAGGATTTCTGGGGGCCAATGGCCATTGCCATCATGAGTGGTCTGCTCATTGCCACTTTCCTCACTTGCTTGTTCTTGCCGGCGCTCTATGCTGCGGTATTCCGGGTAAAAAAACCCGCCGTACCAACTCACCGCGAGCTCATGGATAAAACCAGCAGCCTCACAACTCCCGATACGATAAAATCAGATGATGGATATTAATCAAGCCCGTTTCAATATGATTGAACAGCAACTGCGCCCCGCACGAATACTGGCTGCTGATGTGCTGACTTTATTCGCCGAGATAAAACGTGAAGACTTTGTGCCACCGGCTTATCGCCATCTCGCGTTTGCCGCTACGGCTATTCCCTTGGGCCATGGCGCGCACATGCTCCCGCCGGAACTCGAAGCCCACGCCATGCAGGCATTGGCTATGCGCCGTCACGAAAAGGTACTCGAGATCGGATCCGGCTCAGGTTATATGGCAGCGCTGCTGAGTGCACATGCAAACCATGTTTTGTCCTACGAAATTGAGCCCGCACTGGCAGATTCAGCACGCGTTAATCTGGAACATGCCCGGGTGCGCAATGTTCAGGTGGTGACAGGAGATGGCTTGTTGGCACGCCCAACTCAGGACCGGTTTCACGTCATTATGGTCTCCGGTGCGGTTGCTGACGTGCCCAAAGTTTTGCTTGATCAATTAAAACCTGGTGGCCGACTGTTTGCAATAACCGGCAAGCGCCCCGCGCTGGAAGCCACTTTGATACACCGAGTCGGGGATCATTTTGAGCGTATCGCATTGTTTGAAACGGATGCCGACTTTCTTCGTGGGGCAGAACCCGTGCCGTGTTTTGTTTTCTAAAGCAACAATAGTTTCATCATCCTACAACTCGTGTTGATTACCGTTTGCATGAGCAAACGGGCAACCCATCAGATAAGCCGACTAGACAGACAATGCATCAGATAACCGCCTCCCAATTGCAAGAATGGCTCAGCGATAACACTCGCACCCCACCCGTATTGCTGGATGTGCGTGAGCCATGGGAATTTGCCACCTGTTGCATCCCGCAGGCGATCTCCATGCCCATGAGCACGCTACCTGCGCATTACGTAGAACTGGATCGCACAGCAGATATCGTCATGATTTGTCACCACGGCGCACGCAGCTTTCAATCCGGCCTGTTTCTTGAAAACGCAGGCTTTGGTGCCATTGTTAACCTGCACGGCGGTGTAGCTGCCTGGGCGCGCGATGTTGACCCGGCCATGCCAACGTATTAATAGAGTACCCCCATGAAAAAAATATTTTTTGCGTCTTCTGCGTCTTCCCTTTGCCTCATCGGCTGTTTATTTACCAGTGGGGCCGGGGCTGCTGATTTGCTGTCGGCCTATCACGATGCTGTCACGTATGACGCACAGTTTGCTGCTGCGCGCGCGGCGCTGAACGCAGGACGCGAAAAGCTTCCGCAAGGTCGCTCAGGACTTCTGCCGACCATCGGTGTTACGGCCAATACTGCCTGGAATGATGATAGCCGCACGTCGCGCGCAACCGGCATCGAGACCAACGCCAAATACAACAGCAATGGCTGGACAGCCAGCCTGTCACAGCCCTTGTTTCGCTGGCAAAACTGGGTAGCCTACACACAGTCGGAACTGGCCGTTGCACAAGCCGAAGCGCAATTCGGTGTGGCGCGGCAGGATCTGATTGTGCGCGTCACACAAGCCTATTTCGACGTGTTGCTGGCGCAGGACGCACTGGCGACGGCACAAGGACAAAAGGCGGCAATTGCCGAGCAGCTCGAAGCAGCCAAACGCACTTTTGAAGTAGGTACCACAACGATTACCGATACCAACGAAGCCCAGTCACGTTATGACTTGATCATCGCGCAGGAACTCGCTGCGCAAAGCGATCTAGCCGTCAAACAGGAGACATTGCGCATCGTCATCGGCAAAGAATCCAGCAGTTTGAAAAACCTCAAGCCGGGCGTAGCGCTGCTGAGCCCACAACCGAATGACATCAATCAATGGGTGGCCATGGCTGAAACCGGAAATCCTGGCGTATTGGCCTCACAAGCTGCTTTTGAAATTGCCACCCGCGAGATTGAAAAACAGCGTGCCGGGCATTATCCAACGCTTGATCTGGTCGCCAGCCGCAACAAGAATGCGCAAGGCAGTAGTTCAATTCCTGGCTTCGGCGGCGCCGAGGGCGACAGCAGCAGTATCGGCCTGCAACTCTCAATCCCTATTTACGCCGGTGGCGTGGTGTCCTCCAGAGACCGGGAAGCTGTCGCCCTCAAGGAAAAGGCGGCCGCTGATCTGGAAAACACGCGTCGCCAAGCTTCTCTTGGTGCCCGTCAGGCTTATCTGGGCGTGACTTCCGGCCTGGCTCAGGTCCAGGCATTTGAAGCTGCGCTGATCTCGTCCCAATCATCTCTCGATTCGAACAAACTGGGTTATGACGTGGGGGTGCGTATCAATATCGACGTGCTGAATGCACAAAGTCAGCTCTACGCCACGCAGCAAAGCTTGTCCAAAGCGCGACTGGATACATTGCTTGCACTGCTGCGTTTGAAGGCAGCTGCCGGTAGCCTGAAGGAAGAAGACGTACAGGCAATCAACGCACTGTTGAACTGATTGACGAGCTGATCAGTTCCAGTGTGTGCTCGGTCGCACCGCGATGGCGCGCGGCGAATTCGCGGCCTGCCTGACTCATTTGCTCACGGCACGCAACATCTGTCAGCAACCTGTCTATCTGGCGTACGAGATCATCCGCATCGGTGATTGCATGGGCCGCACCACAGGCCAGCGCCTCACGCGCGGCCTCGGCAAAATTGTAAGTGGAGGGCCCGATCAACACCGGGGTGCCAACAGCACACGCCTCGATTAAATTCTGGCATCCGTAATCCTTCAAGCTGCCGCCGATAAATGCCACATCCACAGCGGCATACCAGGCAAACATTTCACCCATGCTGTCGCCCAGCAGCACGTGGGTTGTCGGTGCAATAGCCGACCCTTCACTGCGCCGCTGCAAACGCAAGCCTCGGTCAGTTACGCGCTGCGCCACTTCATCAAAGCGCTGCGGATGTCGCGGCACAATGACCAAGAGCGGAGAAACTGCCTTGTTCTGGCTATTTCTCGCCGTATCACCATCCGCTACGGCGAGGAAGGCGTTTTTTGCCTGACCGCCTTCGCCTTGTAGCGCAGTTGCTTCATCAGCGCTGCCCAAAAGCGAACTCAAGACTTTCTTCGAATTCATTGCGGAATGCCATGCATCGAGAATCAACGCCTCCTCTCCCTCACGCGTGCTGGCGGCCAACCACACAGGGCGCGCGCCCATGCGCGCGCGAAACATCCGGCCGAGTTCCATCTGTTCAGGCGGCGTAGCAATATCAAATTTCATATTGCCTGTGACCGTAATTTTTTGCGCACCGAGCCTGGTCAAGCGTGCAGCATCATCCGCCGATTGCGCGCCAATCGCACTCAGCGACTGCAGCACTTGCCGCGTGAGATTCGGCCAGCGGCCATAACGCCGCGCCGACCGCGCCGACAACCGGGCGTTGAGCAAATAGACCGGCACGCCGAGGGCACGACATTCGGTAAGCAGGTTCGGCCATAACTCGGTTTCCATGATCAGGCCGATCCGGGGTTGGTAATGGCACAAAAAGCGCCGCATTGCCCAGGGCGTGTCGTAGGGAAGATAAAGGCGTTCCACCGTGTCGCCAAACAAGGCAACAGAAGCCGCACGCCCGGTCGGCGTCATGTGGGTAAACAAAATGCGGTGATCAGGATAACGAGCGCGCAAAGCAGCAACCAGCGGCTGCGCGGCACGCGTTTCGCCCACTGAGACCGCGTGCAGCCATATCGTGGGTGAGAGGTTCTGCTGGCTGGGTTTGCGCTGCGGGAAAAAACCCCAGCGCTCACCCCAGTGATGTAGATATTCTTTCTGCCGTCTGGCACGCCAGAGCAAGTGGATCGCCGCCCACGGCAACAGCGCCAGTACCGCCAAAGTGTAGATAACCCGCCACCAGGTCATAGCCATGGCTGCGCTGCGGCCAACACTTCCGCCACACTGGGCGGCGCATCTTGCATGCCCAGATTGATGGCTGCATTAGCGTCTCCAGCCCCTGCCAAAACTCCTGTTAACTCAGGGTCAGAAGCACAAAACAAAGCCAGCGTGGGACGCCCCACGGCAGCGGCCAGATGCACCAATCCCGTATCCACGCCAACAACCAACTGCGCAGCAGCGCAGTAGCTGGCCAACTCACGCAAGGATAAGGGTGGCAGGGCAACTGCGCCCGGGATCAATTGCGCAAGCCGGATAGCCCGTGCACGTTCAGTGCTATTGCCGCTGGGCAGCAAACAGATTAGCCCGCGCGCAGCCATAGCACAGCCCAGCGCCTGCCAATGGGCCTCAGGCCACAGCTTATCCGCGCGCGATGTGGCGGTTAACAGCAGGGCCGTGTTGCGTGCAGTGGATGCTATCGGTACGGCTATGCCATAGTCAGGCGCTGAGACATCGGATAGGGCATAACCGAGCGCAGCCGCAGCCAACCTTCGGTTGCATCGTACCGCGTGCTGATCTTTGGCTACGGTAAAGGTCGCGTTATACAGCAATGCGGCGACAGGCTCACGAGCCGAAACGGCGGCATAGCCTGCACGTCTCCCTCGTGCCAAACACGTCAGTAGTGCGCTTTTGAGCAGGCCTTGTGTATCCACCACGACATCATAAGTTTCACGTCGCAAGGCGGCATAAAACTCGCGCATCTCCTGCCAGGTGGCGGCCTTGAGTAAAGATTTTCGCCAGCGCCGTAGCGCAACCGGAATCACCATCCGCACACCGGGGTGCAGCAAAGGAATATCGACAAAATTTTCTTCTACCAGCCAATCAATCTGCGCGTCAGGAAAAGCATGGCGCACATCTGAAACCACGGGCAAATTATGAATAATATCCCCGAGGGATGACGTTTTAACAAGAAGAATGCGCATCAGCCAATTATACGTGGCGGCTTTATGCCGTCATAAATAGCATTGGCATGCTAAATTCAACAGTCATTTTCAGCAATCTTAATGCAGCACTGCACAGGCTTTTGCATGGAAAAAATTCCCGTATCGGCGGTTCTGATCACCAAAAATGCTGCGCACTCGCTGGCCGCCTGCCTTGCCAGCGTAGCCTTTTGCGACGAGATTCTGCTGGTCGATTCGGGTAGCACGGATGATACAGCCGCCATCGCACAACGCTACGGCGCGCGGGTTATTCACACGCCCTGGCGAGGATTCGGGCCACAAAAACAATTTGCCGTTGAAGAAGCCGCCCATGATTGGGTGCTTTGCATTGATGCTGATGAGCGCGTCAGTGATCACTTACAGCGCAGCCTAAAAGCCGCACTTGCTGACCTATCCGCCGTATCATCAAAGCCGACTTTTTACGCGTATCGCTTTGCCCGATGCAATCGCTTCATGGGTCGTTATCTACGCCATGGTGAAGGCTATCCGGACTGGAGTTTGCGCTTCTTTCACCGGCATCATGCGCAATGGTCTGCCGACGTAGTGCACGAAAAAGTATGTTTCACAGGTGCTGCGGAAACAATGGTCGGCACACTCGCTGGCGACTTGCTCCACGACTCCGCTGAATCACTGGAAAACTATCTGGACAAACAAAACCGCTATAGCACTCTGGCGGCCAACGCGGCGCTAGCCAACGGCAAGCGTGCCAATGCGACGCACTTGCTGCTTTCACCCCTGGTGCGGTTTATCAAGTTTTATTTTTTCCGGCGCGGCTTTCTTGACGGGCTGCCGGGCTTGGCGCATATCCTCATCGGCTGTGGCACCAGTTTTGCCAAGTACGCCAAAATGGTCGCCTTGCAACGCCAAGCGGCCAATCCAGCCCCGCCACCCGATACCTTGTAACGGTGGCGCTGGTCACAAGAGGCTAGCTTGGCACGTAACGGCGACACAGTGCATCTAGCGAGTGCGCGGCCAGCACGTCTACCTCATCGGTTGTCGAAACAATAAAACCGGTATCACGCAGCAGGCCATCCGTCAGGCCGTAAATCCAGCCGTGCACCGTCAATGCCTGGTCACGTGCCCAGCTATCGCGCACTAGGGTCGTGCGCGCGACATTGACGGCTTGCTCCAACACATTCAGTTCGCACAGACAGGCCCAGCGCTGATGCTCATCCGCAATGCTCTCCAGCAGCGCATGATGTTTATCGCGCACATCCTGAATATGGCGCAACCAGTTGTCAGCCAGCCCAACCCGTGCATTCTCCAGCGCAGCGCGCACGCCACCGCACCCAAAATGCCCCACCACCATGATGTGCCGCACCTTTAGCACATCAATCGCAAACTGGATCACCGATAGGCAGTTCAGATCGGTATGCACCACCACGTTGGCGATATTGCGGTGGACGAACACCTCGCCCGGTAACAAGCCGGTGATTTCATTGGCTGGCACCCGCGAGTCTGAGCAGCCGATCCATAAATACTCCGGGGCTTGCAGGTGGGCCAGCCGGTCAAAAAAAGCAGGGTCCTCGGTGCGCACGCGTTCGGCCCACGCACGATTGGCCATAAAAATCTTGTCCATCTTCTGTTCACTATTCATCGGCCAAAAATTCCTTTTAGTTTTTCTTTCAATTGATCGGTAGCTTTCTGCTGGATTTCCTGTTTTTTTTCATCGACTTTTTTCTGCAATTCCTGTTTTTTCTCATCGATGCGCACCTGGGCTTTTTCTTTGAGCAAATCACCGATCGCACTCGCAAACTCGATCTTCCACGTGATTTTATCCAACGGGCCCGTCACGCGAACAGGTACGGTTACTCCCTTGACCTGATCGGCCTCCTTGCCATCCTGGCCTGCGCTGGTATTCACCACACGGACCTTGGCCAGATAGTTAATCCGGTTATTGCCAATATCAATATCACCCGCGCCCGAGAGCCTTAAAAAAGGTGACTTTATGGCCAAATCTTCGTTATGCGCCACGCCGCCTGTCAGGCGAAAAGAAGCGCTGAATTCCGAAAAATCAGTTTTATCCGCTCCGCGTGAAACCTGGGTTACATCCTGCCTGGCTCCGAGCTTGGATTGAATATCGCGCATGCTCTGCGCCAGATTGATGCCCTTGATGGCACCATCACGTAACACCAGTGAAGCGGAACCCGCCAGAGATTTTTTCAGCGCGGACACGCTTGCACCTTGACCCGTGACGTCCACTGTCACCACCCCTTTGCCGGCAATCAAATCCTTATTAGCTAAATCTTTCAAGAGCGGAGCAACACTCACCCCTACCAATTTTTGCCGCACTGCCACGCCATTGCCGTTTGCGTTCACAGCGAGGCTACCGCTCATCGATCCTTCGTAAAGATTAGCCGAAAGTGGCGCAATATCCAGCCGACCATTAGCTGCCTTGAGTGTTGCATTGAGCTGGGAAAACTTGAGATTTTTCACTTGCAGCGAACCGATACGCGCAACGCCATGCAGGTTCAAGCCACGCAGGGCTGAAAAATTCAGCGGAGCATCCCCTGCACTGGCCTGGCCGGTCGCGCCGGTGGAAGAGACTGCCACAGCAGGTTTTGGTGGAAAGTATTTATCTACATTCAAACGATCAATGGTGAGATCAAAGCCCAAAGCCAGCGGTGAAAAACGTTCGATCTGCGACTCAAAAAAAACTTTTGACTCGTCAAATTGAGTAGCCAGACGGATCGCGGCTCGTTGTTTTTTTACATCCACCTGAGCGCTGCCATTCAGCGGCAAGCTCACCTGCTTCATGGGCATGGCAGGATTTTTCACATCCACGGTGCCTGCAATTTTTTGCAGCGTGACGGTTTGCGCTGTTATGTTAGCGCTCAAGGGTGACGCCAGATGAATCTTGAGTGCCGTAGCACCACTGGTTGAGTCAGCATCTAACAGCATGCGGCTAACCTTGACATCGGTTAACGTGCCCTCCATGCCGGACAGTGCAATCTTCGCAGTAGTTTGGCGTCCCCCTCCACTGAGCTTGGCGTTGAGACTGATGGTCTTGCCGGCCACCTTGCCTGGCGTCACAGTAAGTTGCGGCGCGGCTAAATCAATATCAAATGCATTGCTGCCTTGCTTACCCCGCGTGGTCAACGCAACATTGTCCACGGCCAAGGTTTGGCGCCCGCTGTCTGCGGCAACATGCGCGGCTGAAAAGCTGAGGTCATCCAGACGGGTTGTCTTGCCGGTTTTTCCATCACGCTGACTAAACTGCTTGTTTTTCAGATTCACTGCATCCACCACCAGCGTTTTTAATCCGCTGTTGACCGCCACATGATCGGCAGAAAAAGACAGCCCGGCCAGGGCCATCGTGTTACCTGTGTTTTCATCGCGCCGATTGAATTCCACATCCTTTAAGGTAACTGCGTCGACCGTCAATGTCTGCTTTTGGCCATCGGCTAACACCGGGCCGGTGGTGATATTCAATTTGGCTAGCGTGGTCGTGCTGCCGGCTTGCTCATCGCGCCATACCAGATGCGCATTGGTTAGCGCAATGCCTGATACATCAAGCTGCAGCGCCGTATCGCCAGCGCCGACTTTTTTGTCTTCCGGCTTGCTGCTGGAGAGATCCGCGATATTCAAACTGCCATCTTTTCTTTTCACCAGCGTCGCGGTTAAACCGTCGGCCTGCAGATCATTCACCACCAACTTCTTTGCTAACAAGGGCATGACTGCCACAGCAATACGCGCTGAATCCAGCGCAAGAAATTCGCGCGGGCTTGCCGGTTCAGACAGCGTGGTACGACCAAGCTTGACGCCAACGTTCGGCCACAGCGAAAGCTGCGCCGGGCCAGTGATGGTGAGTTCGCGCTGCGTCTTGGCAAAAACGGCACGGCTTAACTCCACCTTGATTTTTTCGCCATCGAACATGGCGTAGAGCACGCCCGCAAGAATTGCCAGCAGCAACAATCCAATGCTGACAACGATGCCCGCCAGTCGTATCATTTTCATCGGGTTCACCTATACAGAAAAACAAGCTAACCTAGCCAACCAAACCACGAGGAGTCATTCCATGAAAGCCAAGTTTACCCTGCTTACCCTTTCTGTTTCACTTGCTCTGGGTCTTGCCTGCAGTCCTGCATTCGCCGAAAGTCGCGGCATAGGTTCAGTCACCGTCACGCCGAACCCGGCCCAAGCTGGACAAGCGGTCACCATCACCATTGCGACGGAAGGCGAAGCACCCAGCCTCTGCGGGTTATCGGTTGAATTTGGCGATGGCACGGGGGACAAGATCAAGATCAATGGTTCCGACGCAAAATTTCCAGTCACGCTCACCAAAACCTATGCCCAACCCGGCACTTATGTCGTGAAAGCCGAGGGCAAAAAAATCACCACGCATTTCCGTTGTGCTGGTGAAGCCACGGCTACCGTGGTTGTCCAAGGCGCCGCCGCTACTGCTGCTGCGCCCAGCTGCCCATCCGGCTACAAAATGACGGGAAAACCAAGCCGCACCGGGGCTTACCGCTGCAAAGCCGGCAAGGGCATCGTTGACCCTGAAGCGAATCTGGTTTGCCCGCCATCACTAGCTGCTTACAAAACCAAAACAACCGTCGGTTGTCAGGATGTCAAACAGACCAAAAAATAAGTATCAATAGCGTAAAAAAGCGCATGAAAAAGCCGCGCCTGATATTTGTCATGCGCGGCTTTTTTTCAAGACACCCGTTGACATCAAACGTGGCCTCCGCCACGCCATATTTGCTCTTCCTGAATGTAAAAATTAATCCGGTTTAGCCAGCCTAGCCGATCAACCCACGGCGGTAAAGGATTGCTTC
>JAUSMB010000008.1 GCA_030645365.1 Rugosibacter sp. | reverse complement strand
AGCAAACTTTCTTTGACGATATTGTTTTGCAAAGAAACGACTGTCGCACAGCGATCTTTCAGGCGAATTGCATCGTTAAGAGCTGCTGCTGTATCTTTGGATTTGACAGCAAGCATGAAGTAATCAAACTCACCCACGGCTTGATCCGGATGAGTGACAGCTGTCAGGTTTTCCTTGATCAGATGCTCTCCGCGCCGCTGCCCATGTATCCGCAAACCATTTTTTCGAATAGCCTCTGCATGAGAAGGGCGCGCAATCAGGGTGACATCAACACCTGCCTCTGCAAGATACCCGCCGACGACAGAACCAAGCCCTCCGCCACCTAGAATACATATTCTCATTACGCGCCCCTCGTCGAATTAAGCGACGCCAAGTTCGCGCAATTTTGCCGCGACTTGCTCGAACCGCTCCCTGCTGGGGCTGCGCACTGGCGGAATCACCGGACCGGCTTTTAGACCAATGGCTTCATACCAGGCTTTCAGCGTGCCAAGTGCACCGGCGTAAGTGGCTGTGGCAGCAATGGTCCACAAAAACTCTTCTTCATAATAAGTACGCACACCCTCCAGCCCGAGCCATGCTTGGCGCGCTTCCTCATGCTTACCTTCAGCCGACAAGCGCACGTAATCTTTAACCAAATGTCGTTTTTTGCCATACAGCATATAAGAAAGCTCGCCCCACAACACTTGACCACCTACGCGCTGCTCATCTAGCAACCAGTATTCAGAAGGCTCCATGACGATGAAATCAGGCCGCATATGGCGGCGCATCCGGAGCGTGACAGCACGGTTAAGCTCGCCTTGTTTAGCGCCAATCACCGTATCCAGGTCAGCTAGCCGATTCATTAAATCCAGGCCCATCACTTTGCCAGAAACAGGAGTGCGATAGAGGCAAACAGCGAGGTCAGAACGATCCGTCACATATTTGAACCAATCAAAAATTTCGTCATCCGTACGTAACTGGATCACCGGGTTGATCACCTCGGCACCGTTGTAGCCGAGCTTTTCAACAAACGCCATTTTCTCAACAGCCACACACGCTTCCGGGTCAAGAATGATGGTCCATAAATCCATCCGGCCTTTGACGGCATCAGCAACTATTTCATGATAACGATTCCATTCGGCTGGCTTGACATTCCAGCATTCTGAAATAAAGCCGCCAACGACGAGGCCATCAATCCCCATATCCACATATTTTTCAATGTTTTCTCGAAGGCCTGCTTCGTCAAATTTAAAATCCGGCGTGACGGGTGACAAAGGACACATGTAAAGCCCACGTACATTCTTCAGCGCCCATTGTTTTGCTTCTTTACGCGTAAATTCCATAACTACTCTCCTCCGTTAAAAATTTCGGCTCCATTGGCCGAAAATAAGTGAACCAGAAAAAATGGCAGCCTTCACCCACTAACCTGCACCACCGGCAACCTGACTAATTGCCAAACTCAAATACCCACCGGCGATGTTTTTACATCGACAAACTCGAACAAGCCTTCAATCCCCCCTTCGCGGCCATAGCCCGATTGCCTCATGCCACCAAAAGGTGCCTCAGGTGCGGGGCCAGTGCCGGTATTCCAGGCAACATGCTGAAAGTGCAGCCCCTCGACAAAACGTTGAGCGCGTGCAGCATCTTGAGTGAAGATATAAGAAGCCAAACCATATTCGGTATCGTTCGCCTTCAACATCGCATCATTTTCATCATCAAATTCCGCGATAGGCACCAAAGGCCCAAAGGTTTCCTCATTCCAGCAAGCCATTGTGCGATTAACGCCTGAAATAACCGTTGGCGGAAAAAACCCTCCCCATTCTTTCTCCAGTGGCGGCGGCAACGCATCGGCCACCGCACCTGCCACCAACCGTGCGCCTTTTGCCATGGCATCGGTCAAATGATGACGTACTTTTTCATATCCCGCGCGATCCACCAGTGGCCCAATGTCCGTTTCATCATCCAGGCCATTTCCCAGACGCAAAGCATTGACCCGGATTGTCAGTCGTTTAGAAAATTCAGCGGCAATTGAACGTTCAACAAGTATGCGATTAGCGCAAACACAAGTCTGCCCGCTGCCACGGAATTTATTCACCATCAGCTGATCAACCGCCTTGTCCATATCCGCATCGGCAAACACAATATATGGCGCGTTGCCGCCCAATTCGAGCGCAACGCGTTTCACTTGCGCTGCGCTCTTGACGATGAGCTCCTTGCCCACTTCAGTCGAACCTGTAAAACTAATCACGGCAACATCAGGATGCGTTAGCAACGCATCGGCGATAGCGCCCGCCGAACCGGGTACCAGATTGGCCCAACCGGCAGGCAGCTGCACCTCTCGCTCTAGCAACGCAAACAAGGCAATCATTGTCAGCGGCGTTTTAGATGCCGGCTTGATAATACTTGCGCATCCCGCCGCCAAGGCAGCTGAAAGTTTCTTGGCGATCATGCCGATAGGAAAGTTCCACGGCACAATAAGGCCCACCACACCGGCTGGACGATACAGCACCCGCCACTCGCAACCACGCGGACGCTCTTCCAGCACCCGTGACTTGAGATGATCAATGTTCGCTGCGCAATAAGTGAAAAATCCTGCAGCGTAATCAACTTCCGCCTTGCCTTCTCGCCAGGGTTTACCATGTTCCAGGCAGAGGATACGACCAATTTCATCGCGATTCTTGACAAGCGCCGACGCAATGTTTTCCAGCCATTCACGACGTTTTTTAATGGTTGGGGTATGCGCCATAGCGCGGCTGGCAGCGCTAATCGCGCGCAACGTCTCGTCACCCCCCATGCGCGCCACTTGAGCGAGCTCATCACCCGTAGCGGGATTGATCACTGGAAAAGTTTGCCCGCCATCGGCCGCACACCAGTGGCCGTCAATATATCCACCGGCCACGGGGATGAGAGGGGAAGAAATCATAGATAGCTTTAATGAAACCGAAAGGAACCGAAACGAAAAATTACCTAAAATAGCCTTATGTGATTCAGACAAAAAAATAACATGCCGTAACTTACCTAGCTGGCAATATATATTTGCACTAGGATTTTACTTTATCATCTGTACAAACCAAATGAACTATTCTTGTATTTAGATATCGAATACACTTTATTACTAACACTAACCAAAAGGAAATGTGCTCTATGGAAACCATAAACACTTACACCCAGACCTCAGCGCAAACGAAAGCTGAAAACCAGCATCGCGTGCTCCGCAACACCTATGGCCTGCTGGCACTATCCATGGTGCCCACCGTGCTCGGTGCATTTATCGGCACGCAAATGAAATTTGCTTTTTTTGCGGGCAGCCCTTTCATCAGCTTTATCCTGTTCATGGGTATTGCTTTTGGCTTCATGTGGGGTATCGAGCGCAATAAAAACAGTAGCATCGGCGTGTTCCTGCTGCTTGGCTTTACCTTCTTCATGGGGCTGATGCTCTCGCGCATCCTGCAAGTGGCAATCGGTTTCTCTAACGGCGGCACATTGATCGCCATGGCGGCCGGAGGTACCGGGGCAATTTTCTTTTCGCTAGCGGCCGTCGCCTCGACAACAAAACGGGATTTTTCCAATATCGGCAAATTTCTGTTTGCCGGTGTCATCCTGCTGCTGGTCGCAATAGTTGCCAATATCTTTTTTCAGATTCCCGCCTTGGCACTGGCCATATCGGCCATCGCCATCGTAATTTTTTCAGGCTACATCCTGTATGACATCAACCGCATCGTGCATGGCGGCGAGACCAATTACATCAGTGCAACGCTATCTGTCTATCTCAGCATTTACAATATTTTCGTGAGCCTGCTGCATCTGCTCATGGCGCTCGGTGGTCAGCGCGACTAAAAAGTCGGCGCTGGCAAGACGGCGCAATATTAAAAAAAGCGTTAAAAAGCGACCCTGCGGGGTTGCTTTTTTTGTCCCTATTTTTCAAACACGGCAATCGATTCGACGTGAGCGGTATGCGGAAACATGCTAGCAATTCCAGCTCCGCAGAGCGTGTAGCCTTTTTCATTCACCAGCACAGCAGCATCTCTTGCCAAAGTTGCGGGATTGCAAGAAACATACACAATCCGCTGCGGCCCACCCTCTGCGGGCAGCGCGTTAACCAGGGCAATTGCACCTTCTCGCGGCGGATCGATCAAGAGCTTATCCACCTGACCCAATGCAGCGAAACTGGCTTCAGTCGCTTCGAATAAGTTAGCTACGGCAAACGTGCACTGAGCGGACAAACCGTTCAGCACCGCATTATCCTGGGCGCGATGCACCAGCGCTGAACTACCCTCGACCCCCAAGACTGTCGCCCCTAACCGCGCAATGGGCAGAGTGAAATTTCCCAGCCCACAAAAAAGATCCACAATCCGCTCGCCTTTTTGTGGCGCTAACAACGCCATGGCACGGCGCACCAGCATACGGTTAACGCCCTCATTGACCTGTGTAAATTCTGTCGGCCAGAAACGAAACGTCAGGCCATAATCAGGCACGGTGTAAGTCAAAAGAGGCGCGTTCTCAGGGTAAAACAACTGAACAGTATCCGGCCCCTTGGATTGCAAATACCAAACCACGCCATGTGCATCGGCAAAGCGCCGCAAATGATCTTCATCCTCATCGCTCAATGGCGAAAGATGGCGCAGCAACAACACCGTGTGAACTTCGCCAACGGCCACCTCGATCTGCGGAAAGTGTTCCGGCTCAGACATCAATGCGATCAACCGCTTTAATTCAGGAATCAATGCCGACACTTCGGGCGGAAGCACTGCGCAGGAATCCATGACCGCCACGTAACTGCTGTGTTTTTCACGGAAACCAATCAACGCGCCGCCTTTCTTCGCTACCCACCGTGCGGAGAACCTTGCACGATGACGATATCTCCAGGTACTCCCGGCAATGGGTGGATAAATCTGCTCGGGCTTAAGCCGCCCGATATGCCAGAGCGCATCTTCTACCACGCGTTGCTTGGCGGCGGTTTGCGCGGCAATGTTCAAGTGCTGCAAAGAACACCCGCCACACACCCCAAAGTGCGGACAAGTCGGCACCACTCGCTGACTCGACGCACGTAGCACTTTCGTGATCGTCGCCTGCTCATAACTCGGTTTGCGACGATAACTTGAAAACTCGACTTGCTCCCCTGGCAGGGCCCCTTCGATGAAAATGACTTTGCCGTCCACATGGGCAATGCCTCGTCCTTCATTGTCGAGCGATTCAATCGTGGCGATGGTCATAATGCGATCTGGAAAAACGGATGATTATAATCGGCCCATGATGCCTCAATTATCTACTCTGCTCGGCGGCCTCACGCCTGAACGTTTTCTTGCCGAATACTGGCAAAAAAAACCTTTGCTGGTGCGCGGTGCCGTACCGGAAATCAACCAACTCATGAGCCGCGATGACCTCCTCCATCTGGCGACAGGCGAAGACATTGAATCTCGCCTGATTACTCGTGCTGATGGCTGGCAAATGCACCACGGGCCATTTTCATTACGCCAACTCAAGCGTGCCGTGTTGCCCTGGACTGTGTTGGTGCAAAGCGTCAATCTCGCCCATGCGGCGGGTGATGCGCTTTTGCGGCGCTTTGATTTCATCCCCCATGCGCGGCTGGATGACTTGATGGTGAGCTACGCCACCGATACCGGCGGTGTCGGCCCGCATTTTGACAATTATGATGTTTTCCTGATTCAAGGCATGGGAAGTCGGCGCTGGCATATCGGCAAACAAAAAGATAAAGCCCTGATCGACGGCCTGCCCATTCGCATCATCAAGGATTTTCGTCCTACGCAAGAATGGCTGCTCAATCCAGGTGACATGCTCTACCTGCCCCCGCAGTGGGCGCACGATGGCGTCGCCGTCGGCGAATGCATGACTTTTTCTGTTGGCTTTCGCGCGCCCACAGCGCAGGAGTTAGGCGAGCAGTTTCTTTCCTTCTTGCAAGAGCGGCTCACCTTGCCCGGCCGTTACAGTGACCCTGACCTGAAAAAACCTCGGCATGCCGCTGAAATTAGCACTGCCATGATAGATCAAGTGGAAACAATACTTTCCAGCATTCAGTGGAACCGCACCACGGTACGCAACTTCTTGGGAGCATCGCTCACCGAGCCCAAAGCCAACGTATTTTTCGACCCACCGGCACACCCGCTGACCATAGACCGCTTTGCCGCTGCAGCCAAGCGCAAGGGCGTTGCACTCTCCCCTGCCAGCCAATTGCTGTTTTCGGGAAACCAGTTTTATCTCAATGGAGAAGACTGGAAAATGCCTGCCCACGTGAAACCCTTCATACGTGAACTTGCCAACCGCCGCACCCTGCAAATAGCGCAACCAAGCGGTGTAGCGCTTGCCCAAGATGTACTTGATGACGCCGTCGGCCTACTGTACGAAGCCTATTGCGATGGATTTCTCTGGCCAGCATCATGACAGCAACCCCTAGCCAATACACCCTGCTAACGGGCGAAAGCGAATACCGCGCTGCGATAGATACAGTGCTCGATAGCGCCATGACTGCCCTTGCCATCTTTGATCGCGATCTGGCGGCACTCCGTTTGGAAGAACCTAAGCGCTTAACCAAACTAAGCAACTTTCTGCACACCCAGCATACGAGTGAGCGCACGAAAAAATTACGCATCGTGATTCACCAAACCCATTTGCTGGATAGCCATATGCCACTGCTGATGGCACTCTTCACCCGCTATGCGCATGCAGTTGATGTGCGCCAAAGCCCAGACAACTTACGCCAGCTTACCGACACGCATGTGTTCGCTGACGGCTGCAATGGTGTGCGTCGCTTTCATATTGACCACGCACGATGCGCTTTGATACAGGCCGACCCATCTGCCATTCAACCCTGGCAACACCGGTTTGAAGAGCTCTGGGCGCTATCTCTTCCCTGCCTGAAACTAAATACTACGGGTTTGTAGTTGAAAGCCAAGGGTAAAACCCTTGTCACAAATAAAAAACATCATGCTAGAATCCACGCTCGATTGGGTTGAATTTTGTAGTTATTCGTCTCGATCGAAACCAATTGGCCTAATAATCCCTAACGTTAAGGAAATAAACACATGAAACAATCCCTACTGATCGCTGCACTGCTAGCTCTTGCTATCTCTGGTTGCGCTAAAAAAGAAGAAGCTGCTCCTGCTGCTGAAGCCGCTGCCGCTGCCGTTGCTCCCGCCGCTGAAGCCGCTGCCGCTGCCGTTACTGAAGCTGCCGCTACCGCTGCTGCTCCTGCTGCTGAAGCTGCTGCCGCTGCCGTTACTGACGCTGCTGCTACTGCTGCTACCGATTCAGCGAAGGCTGCTACCGATGCAGCGCAGGCTGTTACCGATGCAGCGAAGAAGTAATTTTCTTCCGCAATAAAAAAGCCAGCCTTCGGGCTGGCTTTTTTATTGCCTATTTTTTTGCTTAAGGACAAACCAAGGTGAAATTTCATGTAAAAAAACCCCCTTAGCTACCAAAGCACAAGGGGATTTTGTAAAGTTGCGTAACGCTACGCTGGCTACGTAGCGTGGCGAATACTTGCCATCGTCACGCGTTACTTCAGCTGCTCATGCAGCAAGCCAATAATTCGTTTTGAAGTAGCCGAACTATCTACGCCACCCTCACGAGTCAGTAGCTGAACAAGGTTGGTATCACCTTCTCTTTTAACTTGAATACGATATTGCGCGGCCTGAACCGGCTTGTC
>JAUSMB010000007.1 GCA_030645365.1 Rugosibacter sp. | reverse complement strand
TTCGTGCAGCACATTCTACAGGGACAAGTGTTTAAGCCATATGACAACTTACAGCGTCCACACGCATCTCGCCCCGAATATGCTGCGCCCGAACGGCGATTCGTGCCATTTCAGCTTGATGCACGTCAAGCCGCATGGGTTTGTTCCCAATAAAAATCTTCTAGCCTAAAAATCTTTCAGTCCTCGCCATTGTTTGGGTTGGGGGGCTCATTTCAATGTTCATCCGCCGGGCTATTGCTTGATGGGAGGGATAGCGTCTTGTGCAACTGGATTCGCAACGCCTCGAAGGCGGCAAGATAGCGATCCAGTTCGCCAAGAATTCTCGATACTTCTTGCTCGTCGTACACGTGTGAGGAAAGATTGCGCATCTCGATCATGTCGAGCCAAACCTGCTCATCGGCAAGCAGCCCTTGGGCAAAGGCTTCCTTGAAAACGGGGCGTGGTGCCCTGGCATCGAGGCCGAGATAGTCCAGAGTTCGCTTGAGCGCTTTCCACGCCATCTCGTAGGTGAATTCGAAGCGCTTGACCGCGACATCCAGAACGATGTCACCGTTGCCTTCGACCACCCACCGCTCTCGTTCGGTCACGACGATACGAAAACGATCCAGGGCGCGCTCGAAGTACATCAGCCCGTCTTGTGCGCGAAGCTCCTTGGTGGCGCTGTAGATGACGAGGCCGGTCATCCGTACCCGATTGGCGAAACGACGGTCTGCGTTGGCGATATTGGCGACATCGATGCGATAAAGCGTATGCAGTTCGTCCAGTTCATTCCTGATTTTTTCGAGGGCCAGGGCGGTTGCATCAGGGGCATCAAAGGCTAAGTCGTAATCGCTTTCCGGTCGGGCATCGCCGGTCACGCGGGAGCCGAACAAATAAATGCGTTGCGGCGCGACATGCTTGATGATGATGGCACGAACGGCATCCACGATTCTCATGTCGTACTGACGTTGCTGTTCAGTCATTTGGCCACTCCGTGAGGCGATCACTGCCTTTACTATCGGCCGGAGTATTTGTTTTTTCAAACAGCAGCGACAGGATGGCAGAGCTATTCCAAAATCTCACCGCGCCGACTCGCGTTCTTCCAGCAAAGCCTGGAGTGCGGTTAGCTGATTTTGGATGTTGAATGTTGAGACAGCTTTCATTTGATTATTATAGTCATACTGCTTTTAGCTGCACTCAAGCGTTTGGCGCAGGGCACATAAGCAGAGGGTGTTTTAGCTGTGGATAATGCGGACTGAAGGTTTCAACTCACAGCGTCCACACTTTTTTCGCCCCGAATGCACTGTGCCCAAACAACGATTTAACATCGATGATGCAGCCTGTTGCGCTGAGTCGTTCGGTGATGTCGGCAGCGCCGCGCTGGCGGTAGGCGTCGTGCGCCACGGCGATGACGACGGCATCGGCGGCGGGCAGGTTTTCCCAGGCGGTGAGCGCCAAGCCGTATTCGTGCATCGCTTCGGCGGCATCGGCCAGCGGGTCGTGCACGGTGACCTCGATGCCATAGCTTCGCAGTTCGGTGATGATGTCCGGCACTTTGGAGTTGCGCAGGTCGGGGCAGTTTTCCTTGAAGGTGAGGCCGAGCACATTCACCTTCGCGCCCTTGATGCCGCTGCCCGCTTCTATCATCAGCTTGACGGTTTTTTCGGCGATGAATTTGCCCATGCCGTCGTTGATGCGCCGCCCGGCGAGGATGACTTGCGGGTGGTAGCCGAGCATGTCGGCCTTGTGTGTGAGGTAATACGGGTCGACGCCGATGCAGTGGCCGCCGACAAGGCCGGGCGAGAATTTGAGGAAGTTCCATTTGGTGCCAGCAGCGGCCAGCACGTCGGCGGTAGAGATGCCGATCTTGTCGAAGATGATGGCCAGCTCGTTCATCAGTGCGATGTTCAAATCGCGCTGGGTGTTTTCGATCACCTTGGCGGCTTCGGCGACCTTGATGGATGAGGCGCGATGCACGCCAGCGGTAATCACCGATTCGTAAAGTTGCGCGACTTTTTCGAGCGTGGCTGCATCGTCGCCCGAGACAACCTTGATGATTTTGGTGAGCGTGTGTTCCTTGTCGCCGGGATTGATGCGCTCGGGCGAGTAGCCGACGTGAAAATCCGTTTGCCAGCGCATGGCGGAATGCTTTTCCAGCACGGGGATGCAGACTTCTTCGGTGGCACCGGGATAGACGGTGGATTCGTAAATCACCACCGCGCCACGTTTCATGTGCTGGCCGACGGTAGTAGAGGCGCCGATCAGCGGGCCAAAATCCGGCTGATGCGCGGCGTCAACGGGTGTGGGTACGGCAACGATCAAAAAGTCGGCGCTGGCAAGACGGCGCGGATCGGTCGTACATTCGAGTTTTACGGCGGCGAGCAGGTTGTCGGCTGAGACTTCACCGGTCGGGTCGCAGAATTCGTTGTAGGCGGCAATCTTGGCGGTGGATAAATCAAAGCCGATGGTTTGAAAGTGCTTGCCGAATTCAACAGCCAGCGGCAGGCCAACGTAACCGAGGCCGACGATGGCGATGGTGGGGTTTTCAGGCAGCATGATTTAATTGGTCGGGTAAATGGGTGTTGGAGATGTCAGTATGGTTGCTCATGCAGCAGGCTTATCGAGGCTACCGGACCGACAAGGGATTGATGTGCTTCAATCCAGGAAAACGCTGAAAGTCGTTGTCGGCGGAATAGATGCTGTAACCTTGTTCCAGCGCCAGTGCAGCAATATGCGCATCGGTCGTGAGATTAGCCGCCATGCCGGTTTGCAACAGCAAATTTCGCAGGATGGGCCAGTGCCCGATGCCTGGGTGTACCAGACGAACAAGGGGCTGCTCCAGCCACTCGTCTACATAAGCGATAGCCGATTCTGGAGATAGCGGCTGCGAAAAAATGCGCGGGTTGGTGCAGATACGCAGGAAGGCCAGTATTGATACCCAAGGAATGCCGACGGCGTCGGTGCCCGAGAGCGTCTGTTCCCACCAAGATCTTGCCCGTTTGTGTTGCGGCAAGTCTTGGTTGACGGCATAAATCAGCAGGTTGGCATCAACCAGAATCACTTGCGTTGCTCGAGCTTGGCGCGTAACGATATATCTTCCAATTCGTCCGCAAGATGCAATGCCTTGTCCAGACTAATGCCTGCCAACGGTGCGCCAAGCGAAGCCGGTTTTAAGCGATAGGCTGAAGACTTGGTTTTGCGCACGGTTTTCTGCTGCAAGCCAACGAGCAGGGTTTCATTGACCACCTGCTTGAAGGGTTTGCCTGCTTCATGCGCGCGCTTTTTGAGTTCGCTGACCAGCGTGTCTTCGATGGTGAGTGTGGTTCGCATCATGCTGCCTTTAAATTAAGCATCAAAGCGTCATTCTACGGCAAGGTGGTTGATGGTGCCGGTAAGCTGTGTGGTTTTGGCGATTTTTACCGGACGTCGCTGGCTAGGTTGTTCATTATGTGCACAAAATCATCGACAAAGTGCCCGGGACTGGGTGACATATCCAGTGCTGTTGCGCAGTAGTTCAGAAACCTGTTGGCATTGCCATATAGTGTGGGGATCAAGGTGTGCAGGGAATTGAAGTGCTCTGCTATCTCGGTATATTCCGTTTCGTAATCGTGGGCGGCCAGATTTCTTGTGGTGCGGCACAACTGCCAGGCAGCAACCGAATTGATGACACCTACTTTTTCGTAGAACGACAACACCTTGAGAAAAGTTTCTCCCGGTTCGCCAGCAAGGAGACCGGCATGGCGCATGGCAGCGCCCATGGTGTCTTGCAGTTTGGCAAAACGCTCGTTAACGGCGGCGAGGGTTTCAAACAGCCCAATGTTCTTTTTGTTCTCATTCAGGAAGGCTGCCGTTAGTGGCCAGGAGAGCCGATGATCCGAGGCGGCCAGAAAATAAACGCAACGCTGAATGGCTTCCAGCAGGCTGGCAAGGTGCAGGCGTTCGTTTTCCAGGGCATGCGTTGTCATGCGGGTCGCTCTATGAGTTTCACGGCGTTGGCGCGGGCCAGGTTCTGGAACGGGGTGGCGGGTGTTGCTCGCGCGCACGCAAGGATGTCGACCGGCAGACCGATCATGTTTTCCAGCGTCATTTTGATTTGTGCCCGCTCAATGAGCGTCAAAGGGGTTCCCGTTTCGATCAGCAAATCGATGTCTCCGCCCTTGGCTTGGTCGTCAAGACGAGAGCCAAACAGAAAAACCTCCGTCGCTCCATGCGTCAAACAGGATACGGTTTGGGTAATCAAGTTGATCTGATTCTGGGTGAGTCTCATGGTTGATGGGTAGTCTATTCAGCCGTGGGTATCTGGTCAATACGCAGTAGTGTGGAGACGTGTTGTGTCAATAGCGCAGGGATGCAAAAGTCGGCCCCTAGGGTACTTTCCAGAAACGGACTCAAGCCTACGGGGCGCGCTGATTAGACGGCGTGTTTGAATTCATCAACGGCATTTCACACGCCATAATATCCGCGATACCAGGCGACAAAGCGTGTGATGCCTGATTCAACGCTGGTGGCCGGGGCAAAGCCGGTGGCTGCGTGCAGTGCGGCGGTGTCGGCTGAGGTGGCAGGCACATCGCCGTCTTGCAGCGGCAAAAAGTTTTTCTGCGCGGTTTTCCCCAAGGACTTTTCAAGCGTGCTGATATAAGTCATCAGCTCGACAGGATCATGGTTGCCTATGTTGAACACTCGATAAGGCGCCCAGCTGGTGGCGGGGTCCGGCTGCTGTTTGTCGAATGCTGGGTTGGCGACTGGCGGACGGTCGCACACGCGAATCACGCCTTCTACAATGTCGTCGATATAGGTGAAATCGCGCTGCATTTTGCCGTGGTTGAACACATCGATCGGCCGCCCTTCGAGTATGGCTTTGGTGAATAAAAACAGCGCCATGTCCGGCCGTCCCCAGGGGCCATACACGGTGAAGAAGCGCAACCCGGTGGTGGGTATGCCAAACAGGTGGCTGTAGGTGTGGGCCATCAGCTCGTTGGCTTTTTTGGTGGCGGCATACAGGCTCACTGGGTGATCTACCGAATCGGCTTCGCTAAACGGCATTTTGGTATTGCCGCCATACACGCTGGAGCTGCTGGCGTAGGTGAGATGTTCAACTTTGGCATAGCGGCAACCTTCGAGGATGTTCACGAATCCGGTCAGGTTGCTGTCCACATAAGCATGTGGATTTTGCAGCGAGTAGCGCACACCGGCCTGCGCCGCAAGATGAATCACGCGCTGCGGTTTTTCACGGGCGAACAAGTCAGCCATGCCGGGACGGTCGGCCACATCCTGTTTGATGAAGCAAAATTTTGAGTCAGGCGTTAGTCGCGCCAGCCGCGTTTCTTTGAGCGTGATATCGTAATAGTCGTTCAGATTATCCAGCCCGATGACTTCGTCGCCGCGTGCCAGCAAACGTTCGCACACATGCATGCCGATGAATCCGGCGCAACCGGTTACAAGAATTTTCACTAGTCAGTCACCTTTTAAAAAAGCATTTTCGCATAGTTGGCTTTACCGCTGCGCAGACGAAACTCTGTTGGCTGGTTAATGGGCGTTAAAATGGCGGCCATTACTTTCCTTTCCGGATGTTTCTGTTAGCAGGCTTCCGGCAATTTTCAGGGTCTAATCAACGTGCAGCTCTTTGCTCTTGGTATCAATCACCACACGGCGCCACTGGCCGTGCGCGAGCTGGTGGCTTTTGACCCGGCGAGCCTGAGTCAGGCGTTGCATAATCTGTTACGCGGGCACAGCGTGCAAGAAGCTGCGCTGTTATCGACTTGTAACCGCACCGAGCTGTATTGCACAACAGAGCACCCACAGGCGGCGGCGGATTGGCTGGCTACCTTCCATGCGCTGCCGCCAGAAAAAATTCAGCCTTATCTGTATCAGCATCCGCAACAATCCGCTGTGCGGCATATGTTTCGCGTGGCTTCCGGGCTGGATTCGATGGTGTTGGGTGAACCGCAAATTCTGGGGCAGATGAAGCAGGCGGCGCGCATTGCCGAAGAGGCGGGCACGGTGGGTACGTTGCTGGGCAAGTTGTTCCAGCGCACATTTTCTGTCGCCAAGGAGGTGCGCTCCACCACCGCGATTGGCGCGAACACGGTGTCAATGGCCGCTGCTGCTGTGCAGCTTTCCGCACGCATTTTTGATTCGATTGCCGCGCAACGCATTTTGTTTATTGGTGCGGGCGAGATGATCGAGCTTTGTGCCGCGCACTTTGCCGGGCAAAAGCCCAGGCAACTCACCATTACCAATCGCACGATTGAGCGTGCCGAGGCGCTGGCGCATCGTTTTTCAGGCGATGTACTGCGGCTGGATGAGGTGGCCGAGCAACTGGCGAATTACGATATTGTGGTGTCTTGCACCGCCAGCCCGCTGCCAATTATCGGCCTGGGGATGGTTGAACGGGCATTGAAAAGTCGCCGCCATCGGCCGATGGTGATGGTGGATCTGGCCATTCCGCGTGATATCGAAAAAGAAGTGGGCGAGCTGGATGATGTGTTTCTTTACACGCTGGACGATCTCGGCCAGATTGTTGAATCCGGATTGGAATCGCGCCAGGCAGCAGTGATTGAAGCTGAAGCGATTATCAATGAGCGGGTGCAGGGTTTTTTGCACTGGCTCGCCTCGCGCGAGACCGTGCCCACCATACGCGCCCTGCGCGATGCCGCAGAGCGCATGCGGCGGCATGAAATTGAACATGCCATGAAGTTGCTCGCGCGCGGTGATGCACCTGACAAAGTGCTCGAAGCACTCTCGCATGGGCTGACCAATAAATTTTTACATGCGCCAACGCATGCCTTGAATCAAGCCGAAGACGACGAGCGTGCTGATATTGCCGCGCTGATTTCACGCTTGTACCATCTTTCTTCCACTGATTAGCTTGCCCTCGCCGGTGTTGCCGTTTTTGCGGCACATTGGCGACTGCATTGGACATTGTTTGTGATCGTCTTGCCATGAAAAAAAGTATCTACGACAAACTTGAACAACTTGCCGAGCGTCTGACGGAACTTGACGGCCTCTTGGGCAGCGAAAATGCCACGCGCGACATGGATAGCTACCGCAAGCTCACGCGAGAGCATGCCGACATCACGCCGGTGGTCGCCTTGTTCGATGCTTACCGTATTGCCAGCGCCGACTTTTCTTCCGCAGGCGAGATGCTGAATGATGGCGAAATGAAAGAGCTGGCGCAGGCCGAGCAGGCGAGGGCTTTGACCGACATGGCGCGGCTGGAAGATGAGTTGCAAAAAGCCTTGCTGCCGCGTGACCCGAACGACGATAAAAATCTGTTTCTCGAGATTCGCGCCGGCACCGGCGGGGATGAATCGGCATTGTTCGCGGGCGATTTGTTCCGCATGTATTCGCGTTACGCCGAGCGCCAGGGCTGGCGCGTGGAAATCATTTCGCGCAGCGAATCCGACCTCGGCGGCTTTCGCGAAATCATCGCTCGCATCGAAGGCCGTGGCGCGTATTCGCAACTCAAGTTTGAATCCGGCGGGCATCGCGTGCAGCGCGTGCCGGCGACGGAAACGCAAGGCCGCATCCACACCTCCGCCTGCACGGTGGCGGTGATGCCAGAAGCCGATGCCTTGGCCGAAGTGAATATCAATCCAGCCGATTTACGCATCGACACCTATCGTGCATCAGGCGCGGGCGGACAGCACATCAACAAGACCGACTCAGCGGTGCGCATCACCCATCTGCCCACCGGCATCGTCGTCGAATGTCAGGACGACCGCTCGCAACATCGCAATCGCGCCCAGGCGATGGCGGTGCTGGCGGCGCGTATTACCGCAGAGCAAGAACGCGAGCAGCAACAAAAAATTGCCTCGACGCGCAAATCACTGATCGGGTCGGGCGACCGTTCCGAGCGCATCCGCACCTACAACTTTCCACAGGGGCGCATCACTGACCACCGCATCAATCTGACGTTGTACAAGATCGACGCCATCATGGACGGCGATTTAAACGAGCTGGTTAGCACCTTGACAACCGAACATCAAACCGAGCTGCTGGCCGAGTTGGCGGCATGACCACCATCGCCGCTGCGCTTGCCGCCGCGCGCGAAAAACTGCCGGGCTTTGAGGCACGCCTGTTGTTGAGCCATGTCTTGCAGCAACCGCCCGTGTGGTTACTGACCCATGACGATGGCGTGCTGGATGAAACTGCATTGCGCGTTTTTAATGATCTCATTGCACGCCGTCAAGCCGGTGAACCTGTGGCGTATTTGCTCGGTCGCCGCGAGTTTTTCAGTCGTGATTTTGTTACCGCGCCCGGCGTGCTGATTCCGCGCCCCGAGACTGAACTGCTGGTCGAGGTTGCATTGAAAAAACTCGGCGATGGTAATACGGCGAGAATTCTCGATTTGGGCACCGGCACCGGCTGCATCGCCATCACGCTGGCGCTTGAATGCCCCTCAGCCCAGGTAACTGCGCTGGATGCCAGCCCCGATGCGCTGGCGATCGCCGCAGAAAACGCTCGTTGGCTCAATGCCAGCGTGCATTTTTTGCACAGCGACTGGTATGCCGTCGTAGCAGGCGAAACTTTCGATGTCATTGTCAGTAACCCACCGTATATCGTTGCCGCCGATGCGCATTTGACGCAGGGCGATTTGCGCTTTGAGCCACCTGCTGCGTTAGCCAGTGGCGCAGATGGGCTGGATGCCATACGCCACATCATCGCCACTGCGCCTGCGTATTTGTCAGCGCATGGCCAGCTCTGGCTGGAACATGGTTATGATCAAGCCGAAGCCGTGCGCGAGTTGCTTATGGCCGCTGGATTCGTTGCCATTGAACAACATCGCGATCTAGCGGGGATCGTTCGCGTGAGTGGCGGTAGATGCCGCCAGGCATGAAGGTCGCTGAATGCTTCGACCGTGATACCGCGTGATACCACTCAGTTTTTAATGCAATCCAGACATGTAATCGGCCACTGCCTTGATTTCAGGATCCGTCATTTTCAGCGCAATGGTGCGCATGATTTTGGCGGGATCATTCGCGCGCGTGCCGTCGCGGAACGCCTTGAGCTGCGCTTCGGCGTAATCGGCATGTTGGCCGCTAACACGCGGGTATTGCGCGGGGATGCCAGCACCCGTGGGGCCATGACACGAGGCACAGGCAGGCAGGCCTTTGTCATTGATGCCACGACGATAAATTGTTTGGCCTAGTTTGATCGTTGCTTCGTTTTTCGCGGCGCCGGGTTTGGCGGTTTGTGCCGCAAAGTAGGCGGCCATATCACGAATCTGACCTAGATCATAAGGGGCGATCATGCCAGCCATGACGGCATTGGCGCGTAGGGCGGGCTGGCCATCAAGCGCTTTAAAATTGATCATCTGTTTGAGCAGGTAATCATAACTTTGCCCGGCCAGCGTAGGGTTTATTGGAATGAGGCTATTGCCATCGACACCATGACAGGCAGCGCAAACGGTGGTTGCGATTTCCTTGCCACGTGCTGCGTCACCCATGGGAGCCTTGTGGGTAGAGGCTTTGCTCGTACTGGCCGCATGTGCGCCGCAGGTGATAACTGCAAAAATTAATGCAAACAGGAAACGACTCATGATGAAAAATTCTCCGATTAACTGCCGACTGTCCGGCCCGTGAAAGCTGTTATTCTACCTTAGGCTAAAAGTAGCTTATCCATTGCTCGCCGTCATTTCATGCTTCATCACCGCTTTGTACGGTGCTTTTGAGGCAAACTCGAAGCAAATTTTAACCAAATCCTCTTTTTATTCCTTATGCCATGGCCCTTTTTCGTCACGCCACTTTTGAAATTTCTGCCGCCAAGCCAAGTGGTTTACCACCCTCTTTAGGGTCGGAGATCGCCTTTGCCGGCCGCTCCAACGCGGGCAAATCAAGCGCTATTAATACGCTGGTTGGCCACACGCGGCTGGCTTTTGTTTCCAAAACACCTGGGCGCACGCAGTTAATCAATGTGTTCCGCATGAAAAACGGTGCGGCGCTGGTGGATCTGCCCGGCTATGGGTATGCTCAAGTGCCCCTGGCGGTACGATTGCAATGGCAAGGCCTGCTGGAGGAATACCTGATCCGGCGGAGTAACTTGACGGGGCTGGTGTTGATTATGGATTCGCGCCGTCCGCTAACAGAACTGGACTGGAAAATGATCGGTTGGTTTGCTCCCACCGGGCGCCCCATCCATTGCTTACTTACAAAGTCAGACAAGCTCACTCGCCAGGAGCAAAGCAAAACCTTGCGCGATACGCGCGCCGCGCTCGCCGAGTATGGCCCGAGAGTGACTGTGCAGCTATTTTCCAGCCTGAAAAAAACCGGAATGGAAGAAGTTGAAAAAATCGTGGGTGGGTGGCTTGGAATAGAAGCGGCAGGAGATCATGCCAGCCATGATAAAGAACAAGAAAAACCCTCGGCTACCGGGGGAGGGTTAGCCGAGGGCGAAATTGCTTAACATCTTGTCTGGCAATTGGCCTAACAATGTGTCAAGACCCCTGCTAAGGGGGAGAAAGCAGGGGGTGCCGCACAAAGAACGTGATGAAAAGGGGGGAATCAGCACGTTGATTCTTTGCTTGGCACACGTCATGTTGGATAAGGCCAATCCAGTAAAGTTCAATTTGTTTTTGGAGAAATATCATGGCTAATTTGCCGTGGCTAAGTAGGGGTATCAGTGCAGGCAATAACGCAGCATTTCCTGAAATACGGATGCGCCGCATGCGCAGGGACAACTTTTCTCGGCGCTTGATGCGTGAGCACACACTGACGGCAGATGACCTGATTTATCCGGTATTCGTGCTTGAAGGTACGGGCCGTAGTGAGGATGTGGCTTCCATGCCCGGCGTTGCGCGTATTTCGCTTGACCGCTTGTTGCCAGTGGCCGAGCGGGCGGTGCAATTGGGTGTCCCCGCGCTGGCGTTGTTTCCGGTAATCGACAGCGGCAAAAAAACACCGGGGGCGGAAGAAGCGTGGAATCCGGCGGGGCTGGTGCCCACCGTGGTGGCTCGGCTTAAAAAGGAATTTCCCGAGTTGGGCATCATTACTGACGTGGCGCTCGATCCCTACACCAGTCATGGTCAGGATGGCTTGATTGACCCACGCGATCCTCGTGCTTGTGTGTTGAATGACGAAACGCTCGAAGCGCTGGCCAAGCAGGCGTTATGTCACGCGCGTGCGGGTGCTGATGTCGTCGCACCATCCGACATGATGGATGGCCGCATCGGGCATATCCGCGCGGCGCTGGATGCCGAAAAGCTGATCCACACGCGCATCCTTGCCTATGCGGCCAAATATGCGTCGAGCTTTTATGGCCCGTTCCGCGATGCGGTCGGTTCGGCGGGCAATCTCGGCAAAGGCGACAAGAAAACTTATCAGATGGATCCGGCGAATTCAGACGAAGCCTTGCGCGAAGTGGCGCTGGATTTGCAGGAAGGCGCCGACATGGTGATGGTCAAGCCTGGCATGCCCTATCTGGACATCGTGCGCCGCGTAAAAGACACCTTCGGCGCGCCAACCTATGCGTATCAGGTGAGCGGTGAATACGCGATGCTCAAGGCCGCCGCGCAAAACGGCTGGCTGGACCATGATGCGGTGATGATGGAGTCATTGCTGGCCTTCAAGCGCGCCGGTTGTGACGGCATCCTGACTTACTTTGCGCTTGAAGCGGCGGCTTTGCTCAAGGCGTGAAAAGTCGGCGTTCGCGACACGGCGCCAAAGGCTGCCTTACCGCGCTAAAAGCGGCCACTGAACCGACCACTGCGCCAGCGTGTCTTCCTTGAAGCCGCTTTTGACAAAGCGCTGCCAGCGGCCCAGCGTGTAACAAACGAGCAAATTGGCATGTGCACTGCAATCATGTTCAGTGCTGAGCGCGCCTTGTGCCGTGGCTATTTTCAGGCACTGCTTGAGTGTGACTTCGATGCGGTCGAGCAGTTGATTGATGCGCGCCTGCAAACGCGGGTTTTCATGCACCAGCGCATCGCCCACCAGCACGCGCGTCAGGCCGCGATTTTTTTGCGCGAAACGTAGCAGCGAAGCGACAATCGCTTCCGCCTGTTTCAAGCCGGATTCTTCCGCTGTTTCAATTTGGCCGATCACGCTGAACACGCCGCTTTCGATAAACTCGATCAGCCCTTCATACATCTGTGCCTTGCTCGCAAAGTGACGGTAGAGCGCGGCTTCAGAGACATTCAGCTGCTTTGCCAGCAGCGCTGTTGTTACCTTCTCGGCCGTCGGTCGCTCGAGCATTTCGGCGATGGTTTGCAGAATCACCAGCTTTTTTTCGCTCATAACCATCCCGTTATTTGGATTTAATCAAGGTGCCAACGCCATCATCGGTGAGAATTTCCAGCAACAAGGCATGCTCGACGCGGCCATCAATGATGTGCACGCTTTTCACGCCGCTGCGCGCTGCGTCCAAAGCCGAGCCGATCTTGGGCAGCATGCCGCCGGACAATGTGCCATCGGCCACCATGTCGTCAATTTCACGCGGCGTGATGCCAGACAACAGATTGCCCGCTTTGTCCAGCACGCCCGGCGTATTGGTTAGCATCACCAGTTTTTCGGCCTTGAGCACTTCGGCGATTTTGCCGGCCACGACATCCGCATTGATGTTGTAGGTTTCGCCTTCGCTACCCACGCCAATCGGCGCGATGACCGGGATGAAGTCGCCAGAATCGAGCAACGCAATCAGCGCGGGATCGATGGACACGATCTCGCCGACCTGGCCGATGTCGAGCATTTCGCCGGGCTTTTCCGTATTTTCGATGAGCAGTTTTTTGGCGCGGATGAAATTGCCATCCTTGCCGGTCAAGCCGACTGCCTTGCCGCCTTGCTGGTTAATGAGATTGACGATCTCTTTGTTAACCTGGCCGCCGAGCACCATTTCCACCACATCCATGGTTTCGGCATCGGTTACGCGCATGCCTTGCACGAACGTGCCTTTTTTGCCCACGCGCCCCAGTAGGCTTTCAATCTGTGGCCCGCCGCCATGCACCACCACCGGATTCATGCCCACCAGCTTGAGTAATACGACATCGCGCGCAAAACATTGTTTCAGATTGTCGTCGGTCATCGCATTGCCGCCATATTTGACGACGATGGTGCGATCATGAAACCGCTTGATGTACGGCAGCGCTTCAGCAAGCACGCCAGCTTTGGTGGCGGGGGCAGGTTTTGTCGTCATGGCGTTAGAAGTGTGCGAGTAGTAACTTCGTTTATTCTAGCGATATACACAGGAAAATGGGCGCAGCCCCGTGTTGGTAGCGCCGACTTTTTATCGTGTTTTACTGAATGCTCAGCCGCTTGGTTTGCGCCGCCACTTTCTTCGGTAGCATCAACTCCAGCTGGACGCTATATAAGCATGTTCCGCCGGTTTTCAAGAGAATGTAAGATAGAGCGCATGACCCCGCATGAGCTTTCAAACGCTGTAAGTGCGCTGCGCCCTCGCCTGCTGAGCTTTGCCCGTCTGCAATTGCGTGATGCGTCGTCTGCCGAGGATGCCGTGCAAGAAGCCCTGCTGGCGGCAACCCTGCACGTCGGCCAATTTCAGGGCGCATCTGCCGCCGCGACCTGGGTTTTCGCCATTCTGAAGAACAAGATCATCGACGAATTCCGCCGCCGTAGCCGTCAGCCGCAAGCGGATGCCGATATCGGGCAGGAACAGGAGTTCGCCGAAGCGCTGGAGGAGCAATTCGACGAGCGCGGCCATTGGGCTGTGCGCCCCGCCGCCTGGGCTGATCCGCAGGCCTCGCTGGAGCAGAAGCGTTTCTGGGAAGTGTTCGAGGTGTGCATCAGCGGACTGCCCGAAAAACCGGCGCGGGTTTTCGGCATGCGCGAGTTGCTGGGCATGGAAACCGAAGAAATTTGTAAGGAACTGGGATTGTCCACGTCGAATTGCTGGGTGCTCTTGCACCGGGCGCGTTTGGGACTGCGCGATTGCTTGTCCCGACGCTGGTTTGGAGAAAATTAATGCTGTCGTGCCGCGAAGAAACAGAATTGATGTCGCAAAGGTTTGAACGTCCGTTGTCATTCGGCGAGCGTTTTGGTCTGCGTGTGCACCTGTTATTCTGCAAAGGCTGTCGTGCGACCCTGCGGCATTTCATGTTTCTACAGACTGCCACACGGGCCTGGCGAGAGCGCCATGACCAAGATTCAACCCCTCGTTAATTTAATCTCTAAAGGAGCAATGCCATGAAAAAGATCAATCCCTTGTTGCCCGCCATCGGCGCCGTGTTTGCCGCCACCGTCCTGAGCCCGCTGGCATCTGCTGCGGACAGCCCCTTCGCCATGCAAAAACTCAGCGGCGGCTACCAACTTGCCGCAGCGGATACGGCTGAAAAGAAAATGGACGGTAAATGCGGCGAAGGCAAGTGTGGCGCTGACAAGAAGGCCATGAAGAAGAAGGACGGTAAATGTGGCGAAGGCAAGTGCGGCGCTGACAAGAAGGCCGCGAAAATGAAGGATGGTTCTTGCGGCGAAAAAATGAAGGACGGCTCATGCGGTGCCGAGAAGAAGGCTGAATAAGCGGGCCACGTAAGACTCGACAATGAAATCCACCGTGATTTCAGGCGCGGGCCTCGGCTTCAGGCGGGAATTGATTCCCGCACTGAAGGCCGGGTTGCCGGACGCCGTCAGTTTTTTCGAAATGGCGCCGGAAAACTGGGCGGGCATGGGCGGCAGTTCAGCCAGGGATTTACGCCTGTTCACCGAGCGCTACCCGTTTGTGTGCCACGGCCTGTCGCTCAATCTGGGCGGCCCTTCGCCGCTGGATGAATCGCTATTGCAGCGGATAAAAAGCTTCATGCGGCAGCATGACATCAGCCTATATACCGAGCATCTGTCCTGGTGTGGTGATGACGGCCATCTTTACGAGCTGCTGCCCATTCCCTTGACGCACGATGCGGTGCGCTGGGTTGCCGATCGTATCCGCCGGACGCAGGATATTCTCGGCATGCAGATCGGTGTCGAGAATGCCTCCTACTACATTGCCCCGCCCGGCGCGGAAATGACGGAATCGGAATTCATTCGCGCCGTGGTTGAGGAGGCCGATTGCCTGCTGCATCTCGACGTGAATAACATCGTCGTGAATAGCATCAATCATGGCTTTAATGCGGACGATTACCTGCATGCGCTGCCGCTGGAGCGCACTTGTTACATCCATGTGGCCGGTCACCATGTTGAGTCGGATGGATTAGTGATCGACACCCACGGTGCGGATGTTATCGACCCGGTGTGGCAATTGCTTGCCAAAGCATATGCGCTGTGTGGTGCTGTACCTACCTGCCTCGAGCGCGATTTTAATTTTCCTGAACTGGGAGTTCTGGGCCGAGAGGTCGAAAAAATCGCCACGTTGCAGGCGCAGTATGAAATGCATAAAAATAAAATTCAACGGGCCGTCGCATGAATGCGCAGCTTCCTTTTCAGGGTTTTCAATTTGCGCTGGCCCGACACCTGCGTCATCCACGCCGTGTGCCGCGCCCCGTGGGGGTGCCAGCACGCCGCACAGATATCTATCATGGATTGGTGCGCAACAACCTTGAAGGATTTTTGCTGGCTTGCTTCCCTATTACGCATGCATTGCTTGGCGTGCGTCGCTGGCAGCGATTGGTCGATGTTTTTTTTCGTGAAGCACGTTGTCATACGCCTTATTTCCGTGAAATTCCGCGTGAATTTTTGCACTGGTTGCTAGAGGCGCCATCGCTACCAGTTACATTTCCTGATTGGTTGCCAGAGTTGGCTCATTACGAATGGGTCGAGCTGGCGGTTGATGTGATGGAAACATCGCCACTGCCTGCGTATAACCCGACAGGTAACTTGCTAAATGAACAGCCCGTGCTGGCCGCAGCGGCAATGAATCTCGCTTATGTTTGGCCGGTACACCGCATCGGCCTCGAGTGGCGGCCACGCAAACCCAGCGCGACGCATTTGTTGGTGTTTCGGGATGCGCATGAAGCGGTGCAATTTATCGCGCTGAATCCAGTCAGCGCACGTTTGGTGGCTTTGCTGCAAGCCGCCGAAAGCGAGCTTAGCGGCCGCAACGCCTGCCTGCAGATTGCTCATGAGTTGCAGCATCCGGAACCGGAATTACTTCTCGTGCATGGCGCACAGTTGTTGAATCAACTACGCACCGCAGGGGCTATTTTAGGGAGCAGAAAATGACGAAGCTATGGGCAACTATTGCACGGTTGCTGAATGCTATAGGCGACTGGGTGAGTTTTTTGGGTTTGCGCTTACTTCTGGGCTGGGAGTTTTTTGAATCCGGCCTAGAAAAGTATCATGGAGATAACTGGTTTGCCGACATCCAGGATAAATTTCCTACCCCGTTTAATCTTATGCCCGTTAATGTGAGTTGGTCGATGGCGACCTGGTTTGAGTTGATCGGTGGTGTGGCATTAGTGGTTGGATTGGGTACGCGATTTTTTGCGGTATCTCTTTTTGTACTTACGGTTGTTGCAACCCTAGCCGTCCATTGGCCAACCGAATGGCATACGCTGACCGAGTTGGTGAAAGGTTACGCTATCACCGATGACGGTCACGGCAATTTCAAGCTGCCATTGATATTTCTGGCCATGCTCTTGCCATTGGTTTTTTACGGTCCTGGAAAATTATCGCTGGATGCCTGGATTTCCCGACGTTACCTGGGCAAGGCATGACTCGCGGGAATCACGAAAAGTCGGCGTTGGTGACACGGCAAAATGCGCTGTCACATTGTCCGAGTTGCGCTGCAAGCTTTACCTGCGGTGTCGTGGCGGGGCGTGACACCTGTTGGTGCGCAGAGTTACCACCGCTCATGCCCTCTCAAACTTCCGCCGCTGCTTGCGCTGTTTGCTACTGTCCGGCGTGTTTCCGCAAACTGCTCAGTGCGCAGCTTAGTACGCACTCTTCTCCAGCATAAGAATCGCGTCGCGGTTGCTCCATGAAAAGCACGCTGCTGCTGCTTCTTTCCAAGGCAGCCATTGGTAGGCCACATGCTCGTCCGGGGTAATTTTTATCAGACATTTTTCGGCGAGCATTAAGCTGAATACATGCTCGGTGTTGTGTGTGACCCCTGGCCCGTAACGATATTGCCACTCAGGAAATATTTCAAAACGATTGGTTTTCTGCCAGTCAAGAAATTGTGTCATCGGTGCTTGAATCCCTGTTTCCTCAAACACTTCACGCTGGGCGGTTAGGTTGAGCGGTTCATTATCTTCCTGGCTGCCAGTCACCGACTGCCAGAAGCCGCGGCGTTGTGTGCGTTCAAGTAGCAGCACATCAAGCGCTGCGGTATGAATTACCACAAGCACCGAAACCGGCTTTTTGAAAACCGTTGTTTGAACTGTGTTTTGGGTTGAGATAGACAATGGGTAAGGGGTGTTCGGTGAGGGTATCAGCCAACCTCGACTTGGGTCTCTACTTTCTGTCGCAGGCGAATATGCAATTCGCGTAATTGTTTTTCGTCTACCAAGGAAGGGGCATCAGTGAGTAGACACTGCGCGCGTTGTGTTTTGGGGAAGGCGATCACGTCACGGATCGATTCAGCGCCAGTCATCATGGTGACAATGCGATCCAGGCCGAAGGCCAAGCCACCGTGGGGTGGCGCACCATACTTGAGCGCATCGAGCAAAAAGCCGAATTTAATCTGCTGCTCTTCAGGGGTGATGCCTAATGCTTGAAACACTTTTTCTTGTACCTCGGCGCGATGGATACGAACTGAGCCACCGCCCATTTCCCAGCCGTTCAAGGCCAGATCATAGGCTTTGGCCAGGCACGCGCCAGGGTTGGTTGCCATGAGTTGTTCATGGCCATCTTTCGGACTGGTGAATGGGTGGTGGCAGGCGCTCCAGCGTTTATTTTCTTCGTCATATTCAAACATGGGGAAATCGACCACCCACAATGGTCGCCAGGCTTCGCCAGTGACATAGCCTTTTTCGTGGCCTATTTTGGTACGCAATGCGCCGAGTGCGTCATTGACGATTTTTGTTTTGTCAGCACCAAAGAAAATCAGGTCGCCCGACTGCGCGCCGGTGCGTTCGACAATCGCGGCCAACGCTTTTTCGTGCAGATTTTTAACAATAGGTGATTGCAAACCTTCTTCATTGAGTTTGCTAACATCATTCACCTTGATGTAGGCCAGCCCCTTGGCGCCATAGATTTTCACGAACTCGGTGTAGGCATCGATTTCGCTGCGGGCGAGTGATTTTTCACCACTGCTACCACCAGGAATGCGCAGCGCGGCAACACGGCCGCCTGAGGTGGCGGGGCCGCTAAATACCTTGAAGGCGACATCCGTGACGACATCCGCTACGTCCACCAGCTCGAGGGTGATGCGTAGATCGGGCTTGTCCGAGCCGAAGCGCTGCATGGCGTCTGCATAGGTCATGCGGGGGAAAGGATTGGGCAGATCAACGTTCAAGGTACTCTTGAAGATGCTACGTATCATTTCTTCCATCAAGGTGGTGATTTGTGTCTCACTTAGAAACGATGTTTCGATATCCACCTGAGTGAATTCGGGTTGCCGATCAGCCCGCAGATCTTCGTCGCGGAAGCATTTGGTGATCTGGTAATAACGGTCGTAACCGGCCACCATTAACAGTTGTTTGAATAACTGCGGCGATTGCGGCAGGGCGAAAAACTGGCCGGGATGAACACGCGATGGCACCAGATAATCACGTGCGCCTTCAGGCGTTGATTTGGTCAGCATGGGCGTTTCGATGTCGATGAAACCGGCACCGTCAAGAAAATGGCGAAAGGCCATCGCGACTTTGTAGCGCAGCATCAAATTCTTTTGCATCTGCGGGCGGCGCAAGTCAATCACGCGATGCGTGAGGCGTACGTTTTCCGACAGATTGTCATCATCCAACTGGAAGGGGGGCGTCACCGCTGTGTTGAGCACTTCCAGCTCATGACAAAGAATTTCGATTTCGCCGGTGGGCAGATTGGAATTCTCGGTGCCGACAGGACGGCGGCGTACTAACCCCGTGACTTTAAGTACATACTCATTACGCACGTCTTCAGCGATCTTGAAGAGCTCTGGCCGATCTGGATCGCAAACGATCTGCGCCAGGCCTTCACGATCACGCAAATCGATGAAGATCACGCCGCCGTGATCACGCCGCCGATGGTTCCAGCCACACAAGGTAACTATCTGATCAACGTGGGAGGCATTAATTTGGCCGCAATAATGAGTACGCATAGTAAGTTCCGAACGGGATTGATTTGCCGATGGGTTCATCGGTAATAGTGGTTATTGATTTGGGGCGTGCCCTAATGGGCTCCTCATGGGCGGGGCGACAACTCCCATGGATACAATGTATTTCAGCGCATCATCGACATTCATGTCGAGCTCGATGACATCGCGACGTTTGACAAAGAAGAAAAAACCATTGACCGGGCTGGGGGTAGTTGGAATAAAAACACCGACATATTCTTCAGGTAGCCTATTCGCTACATCGTGCGCCGGATTACCCGTTTGAAAAGCAAGGGCCCACGCCTCGGGATGAGGGTAACGCACCAGCAACACTTTGCGAAACGCATCACCTTTGCCAGAGAAAAGCGTATCGCTTACTTGTTTAACTGCGTAATAGACCGATTTAACAATGGGAATGCGCCAAAGCAATGCCTCCCAAAAGCGCACTAAACGCTGCCCGACAATATTCGTGGCAAGCAGTCCCGTGAGCAGAATGACCCCAATCGTCAGGATAACGCCCAGACCCGGGAGGTAGAAACCCAGCAAATTTTCAGGCTGAATGGCTCGTGGCAAGAGCAACAGTGACTGATCCATCGAGCGCACAGTCAGGGACAGCACCCAGATAGTGATTCCCAGGGGTACCCAGATGAGCAAACCAGTAACGAAATATTTTTTCAAGGCAAAGAGGCCGGTTGAGTGTGTGTATTTGAGCGAATTCAAACCTTAGTGCTGACGGGTTCGCTTTTGATCGCCACAGCAGCTTGGGTCTTGGTTTCAACCTTAGCTTCAGCCTTGGCCTCAGATGCTGTCGTGGGTGTTTGTTCTGATGTTTTCTCAGTAGTTACGGCAGGTTTTCCTGCCGGTCCACCTTTAAAATCAGTGGCATACCAACCGCTGCCTTTGAGCTGAAAACCGGGGGCAGTGAGTTGCTTGGCTAAAGATTCAGTCTGACATTGAGGGCAGAGCGTCAGCAACGGATCGCTCATTTTCTGCATGAATTCTTTCTCAAAGCCGCACTGAGTACAACGATAAGCGTAGATCGGCATGGCATTCTCCAGTATTTCTGAATAGAGAATGATTATAGCCGAAGGCCTTCTGGCCAAGGCGTCCGGCCATCCGGATTGAAGTGCTTACAGCGCTATGCCGAGGTAGGCCTGCGTGAGCGGTTTGCCCCAAATCAAGGCAACAATGCCTGCTGCAGCAAGATAGGGTCCGAACGGGATAGGTTCTTGGCGGCTGTGTTTTGAAAATACCATAAGCGAGATGCCGACTATGGCGCCAACTATGGAGGACAGCAGTATTGTCACAGGAAGCATTTGCCACCCCAGCCAGGCACCGAGGGCTGCCAATAATTTAAAGTCGCCGTAGCCCATGCCTTCTTTGCCAGTGACCAGCTTGAAGAGCCAATATACGCTCCATAGCGACAGGTAGCCCGCTATTGCGCCAATTACTGCACTGTTAAGATCGGTATAGGTGCCAAACAGATTAAATAACAAACCAATCCAGAGCAGGGGTAACGTAATATCATCGGGTAACAATTGCGTATCGTAGTCAATGCTGGTGAGTGCAATCAGCGCCGCGATAAAAATCAGTGCCCCCCAACCTGCAGCCGTTAAACCAAAGTGCGTGGCAGAAAAAACAAATAATGCAGCTGTCACTAGCTCAATCAGGGGGTAGCGAATAGAGATCGGTGTTTTGCACGAGCTACATCGGCCGCGTAAAAATAGCCAGCTGAAAAGTGGGATATTTTCAATTGCTGAAATGGCATGGTTACATTTTGGACAGCGTGAGCGCGGACGAGACAGGCTGAGCGGTTCGACAACAGGCGGCGCTTCACCACGCAAGTCGGCACATTGCACGGCCCACTCGCGCTCCATCATGATAGGCAAGCGATGAATCACAACATTAAGAAAGCTGCCGATCATCAAGCCCAGTACGCCGGCGATCAAAACAACCACCGACAGATCAGCAGACCATAAAGCGTTCATGAACAACGCTTAACCGACAACCGAGCCAAGCTTGAATATGGGCAGGTACATTGCAACGACAAGGCCACCAATAAGCACACCAAGAAATACCATGATGATGGGCTCCATCAGGCTGGCTAAGGCATCGACAGCATCATCTACTTCGGCCTCGAAAAAGTCAGCTACTTTGCCCAGCATAGAATCGAGCTGCCCGGACTCTTCGCCAATGGCAACCATTTGCGTCACCATGGGTGGAAATACATTCGAGTTTTGCATGGCGACGGTTAAGCTGGAGCCGGTGCTCACTTCGTTTTGAATCTCTTGCGTAGCGGTGGCGTAGACGTAGTTTCCAGAAGCCCCTCCAACAGACTCTAGTGCTTCAACAAGCGGCACACCGGCAGCAAACATGGTGGATAACGTACGGGTCCAGCGGGCAATGGAGGTTTTGCGAATCAGGTCGCCAAAAACGGGTAGCTTAAGTGCGTATTTATCCACCGCGATTTGAAAGGGGCGTGAGCGTTTGAACGCATACACCACGCCGTAGATGGCGGCAAACAGGGACCCGAAAATGATATGCCAGTTCGCCACAAAGCCATCAGAAATGGCGATAACAACGAGCGTTGGGCCTGGCAAATCACCACCAAAGCTGGCGAACACACCTTTGAATGCGGGGACAACGAAAATCATGATGACTGCTGTGATGACAAAAGCGACTACCAGAATAGATGCTGGGTAGAACATCGCACTTTTCAGCTTGGACTTGATCGCCTGTATTTTTTCTTTGTAGCTGGCAAGCCGGTCAAGCAGTGTGTCCAGAATACCGGCTTGTTCACCTGCTGCAACAAGATTGCAGAACAACGCATCGAAATGTATTGGGTATTTGCGAAATGCCGTGGCAAGGCTGGATCCTGTTTCCACATCTGTTTTGATGTTGATCAAGAGCTTGGCGAGTGCAGCGTTGTTGGTGCCTTTGCCGACGATATCAAACGATTGCAATAGAGGTACGCCGGACTTCACCATTGTGGCAAGCTGACGGGTAAATAGCGTGATGTCTTTGTCGGTGACCTTGCCGCCAGAGCCAATTTTTTTCTGTTTCAGCTTGCTGATGGAAATGCCTTGTCGACGCAAGGCTACTTGCGCAACTGCTGCGCTGGGTGCATTCATTTCGCCACGGACAACTTTGCCGACTTTATTTTTGCCCTCCCAAAGAAAAGTGGCATCTTTAACAATATGCCTCTTTTGAGCTACGGTCGTTGTCGCCATCCCCTTCCCCTCAGTCTAGTTGCTTGTCATTGCGCCGGACAAATCATGGTAAGAGTATCACTCTTGCCCAGGATAGTGAAGTCGAACCATTTTAACCTTGCGATTTTGGGTTTGAATAATCTCCATGGGAATGCCACTGATTCTCATCCCAACCCCTACTTCAGGGATGTCTTGCAGGTGCTCGACAATTAATCCATTCAGGGTACGCGGGCCGTCAAGGGGCAAGTCAAGTTCAAGCTGACGATTTAATTCGCGCAAGCTGATGGCCCCATCAACCAGCACTGTGCCTGATTCATCCCAGGTTAATCGCGTGCCTACATCTGCTTGCCGGGTGGTAAATTTTCCGACCAGCGCTTCTACAATATCTTCCAGGGTAACCAAGCCTTGAATTTCGCCATACTCATCTACCACCAGTCCGAGGCGCTGGCGGTTTTCGCGGAAAAACTGAAGCTGCGTGTAGATGGGTGTCGCTGCGGGAACGAAATACGGCGTCGCCATTCTTTCGCGCAGGGTTTCCAGATTGATTTCCCCTTTAAACGCTTCGCTTAGCAAGTGGCGGATGCGGAGCACACCAATGACATTGGCTGAATCATGCTCGGAAACGATCACGCGGGTGTGGTAGCTGGTCGCAAGCTGCGCCATGATTTCATCAATGGGCAGAGCAATATCGATGGTTTCAATCTCACCCCGTGGCGTCATGATATCGGCCACAGTGACCTGCTCCAGCTCAAACAGATTCAGTAGAATCGACTGATGCTGCGAGGGAATAAACTGGCTCGAATCAAGCACTACCGCACGTATTTCCTCTGCAGATAAGTGGTGCCCTGCGGCATTGGCTTTGGGTTGTAAATGCAGTAGCCGTAACAAGGAGAGAACAAACAGGTTGACGAACCATACAATTGGATAAGCGATGCGTAATAACGGTGTTAAAACATAACTAATGCGAATAGCCAGCCAGTCTGAATGCATTGCGCCGGCAACTTTTGGTGTGATTTCAGAAAATACCAGCAGGCAGAAAGTAACAAAAACCGCACCCGCCTCAAGCGTCCATTTTTCTTCACCAAAAACAGCGATGGCGATATTCGCAGTGAGCATGGCGGCTAGCGAATTGATGAGTGTGTTGCCGAGCAAAATCACGCCGAGCAATTGGTCTGTTTTGTTCAACAACTGAATGGCCAAGCGTGAGCCACGGTTGCCTTCTTTGGCCAAATGTCGCAAGCGAATGCGGTTGGATGCCATCATCACGGTTTCGGCCATGGAAAAAAAGCCGGACACAATTAGTAATGCGGCAAGTGCGGCAAATTGCGTGCTAAGGGGTAGTTCATCCATTGATTCGGGTTATAAGATGCAATTCACGTGCTGCGGTTAAGAATAATTTCGAGCACAAACCGGGTGCCCACGTAGGCGAGCAGCAAGGCCACAAACCCGGCGAGTGTCCAGCGCAAGGCCACTTTGCCACGCCAGCCCCGCAGATAGCGACCGATAAGCAAGGCGGCGAAAATCAACCAGGAAATAATCGCAAACACTGTTTTATGGTCAAACTTCAATGCCTTGCCAAACAAGTCTTCGGAGAAAAATACGCCAGATACCAAGGTGAGTGTCAGTAGTACAAAAGCAATATGGATTAAGCGAAACAAAATAGCTTCCATAGTAAGCAAGGGGGGCAAGCTCGCCAGCCACGGTGAGATTTTTCCACGATGTAGCCCGCGTTCCGCTACGGCCATCAGCAAGGCGTGTAATGCGGCCAATGTAAACAGGCTATAAGCCAGCATGGCGGCAAGCAAATGCAAGCGCAGAGCTGGAGAACTGGCATTAGCCAGAATATGCGGTTCGGTGAACAGGGCGGGCAACAGGCTGGTTAACGCTGCGGCAGGTAACCCCAGTACTAGCAAGCCATTCAGCCGAGCGAAAAAACTTTCAATCCAAAACAATACGATGGCCAGCCACACCATGACAGACAACGCGATAGCAAAACCAAAATGTATTTGGGCGCCATCAAAAATTGCTATGCGGATACTGATTGCATGGGCGGCTAAGGCGACGAGCAAGCTAATACGCTCGACTAAAGTTAACCCTGCTGAACCAGGAGATAACTGACCCGCCACCAAGTTGGGCGAGCCACGCCAACTCGTTCGCCATAATTGGAGAGATAGTGCGGTATATATCGCAGCAACCAGCACATGTATTACTATTGGAGACATTCTTGAAGTCTACACTAAGCCATTTAATTCTATTGCCATCATGCTCGACAATCTAACCCAGCGCTTCGGCCGTGTTGTTAAAAATCTCCGTGGACAGGCTCGCCTGACCGAAGCCAATGTAACAGACATGCTCAGGGAAGTGCGCATGGCTTTGCTTGAGGCGGACGTGGCTTTGCCCGTCATCAAGGACTTCATCGCCAAAGTAAAAGAGAAGTCGATCGGCCAGGAAGTCATCGGCTCCTTGACGCCCGGCCAGGCGTTGGTGGGCGTTGTGCAGCGCGAATTAACCGAGCTCATGGGCGGCGCAAGTGTCGGCCTGAATCTGGCGACACAGCCCCCCGCTATTATTCTCATGGCCGGCCTGCAAGGTGCGGGTAAAACGACGACGACTGCCAAGCTGGGTAAATGGCTCAAAGAGCGGCAAAAGAAAAAAGTGCTCACCGTCAGTTGTGACGTGTATCGGCCCGCTGCCATCGAACAATTAAAAACCGTATCCGCCCAAGCGGGTATCGACTTTTTCCCATCGACACCTGACCAGAAGCCAGCCGATATTGCCGTGGCCGCCATCGATTACGCCAAGCGGCATTTTTACGATGTGCTCTTTATCGATACCGCCGGACGGCTGGCGATTGATACCGCGATGATGGACGAGATCCGCGCTTTGCATGCGCAGGTCAAGCCGATCGAAACCTTGTTCATCGTGGATGCCATGCTAGGCCAGGATGCGGTGAACACCGCCAAGGTATTTGCTGAAACGCTGCCCTTGACCGGCATTATCCTGACCAAGCTGGATGGTGATGCACGCGGCGGTGCGGCGCTGTCGGTACGACATGTCACCGGCAAACCGATCAAGTTTGCTGGGGTGGGCGAAAAACTCGACGGGCTGGAAGAGTTTCATCCCGACCGCATGGCCAGCCGTATTCTCGGCATGGGCGATATTCTGAGCCTGGTGGAAGAAGCCCACCGCACGGTGGACCAAGAAAAAGCGCAAGCCTTTGCCAAGAAAATGAAAACCGGCAAGGGCTTTGACTTGAACGACTTCAAGGAACAAATCGGACAAATGAAAAAAATGGGTGGCATGGCTGGTTTGCTGGATAAATTGCCCGCCCAGTTAAGTCAGGCCGCGCAACAGGCAGGTGGCGCGGTGAATGATAAATCGATGAACCGTCTGGAAGGCATTATCAACTCGATGACGCCGATGGAACGCACCAAACCGGAAATCATCAAAGCCACGCGCAAGCGGCGTATCGCCACAGGTGCTGGCGTATCGGTGCAGGAAGTGAATCGCCTGCTCAATCAATTCGAGCAGACGCAAAAAATGATGAAGCAATTTTCCAAAGGCGGCATGCAGAAGATGATGCGCGGCATGAAGGGGATGTTGCCGGGGATGCGATAACGCGGATTACGCGCGACAGGCTTCCTTAACGCCGTATTGTCAGCGCCGACTTTTCAGCGTGTAGCCTGTATCACCCTTGGCCCCCAGCCCCAGCGTTTCTCCCATGCGCCGCGCACGATATTTGGATACTCGGGTTTGCCCAGGCTGCCGTTGTAGCGGCCCAGCGCGCGATACAGATCGCCTTTTTCAATATCCAGATAATGGCGCAGGATGGTGCAGCCAAAACGCAGATTGGTGCGCAGGTGAAACAGATTGCTGTCCTGGCTGCCGATCAGCTTGACCCAGAAAGGCATGATCTGCATATAGCCACGCGCGCCGGCGGATGACACCGCGTATTTCCTGAAACCGCTTTCCACCTGGATCAGGCCCAGCACCATTTGTGGATCAAGCCCGGCACGCTTGGCTTCGTAATAAACGGTCTTGAGGAAATCCAGTCGCGCTTCGCGATCCGGCATGCGATTCTCCAGTCGGCGTGACATTTCGGTAAGCCAGCTTATTTTTTCTTCGAGTGAAGGAAACTGCGGTTCAGGCGCGGCATGGTCGGCAATTGTTGCCTGCAATGCTGCCTGCACACTGGCCGCCAAGGGCTCGTATTGCTGCGCGCCCGCCCAGGCATGGTTGGCAAATAACAGCGTACCAATAACGCCAAGTAAATTAAGGGAAATGGTCAGGCGCACAGTTTTTTCTGCAAGAATCCGGTCATCTCATCTGTTGCTACCAGCGTCGGATCAGTCTCGCTGCGGCCCTTGTATTCGAGCTTTCCGTCTTTCAAGCCGCGCTCGCCTACCACCACCCGATGCGGCACACCGAGCAGTTCCCAATCGGCAAACATCGAGCCGGGGCGTTCATCGCGATCATCCAGCAGCACATCAATGCCTGCTGCGAGCAGTTGGGCATATAGCGCGTCTGCTGCGGTTTTCACCATCGTTGATTTGCCATACGCCATGGGCACGATCACTACTGCAAACGGGGCGATGTTTTGCGGAAAAACAATGCCGCGCTCGTCGTGGCCTTGTTCGATAGCCGCGCCGACGATGCGGGATACGCCAATGCCGTAGCAGCCCATTTCCATGACTTGTTCCTTGCCCTGCTCGTCAAGAAACGTGCATTTGAGCGCTTCGGCATATTTGGTGCGCAACTGGAAAATATGCCCGACTTCAATGCCACGACACAATTCAAGTACGCCTTTGCCATCGGGTGAAGGATCGCCGGCGACCACATTGCGAATATCGGCAATTTCTGTGGGTTGTGGCAAGTCACGGCCGAAATTCACACGGGTCAAGTGATGGTCTTCTGCGTTGGCGCCACACACAAAATTGTTCATGACGGCCACCGCGCGGTCAGCAACGATACGGCCATTAAAGCCCACCGGCCCAATGTAGCCGGGCTTGCAACCCAGCGCTGCCACAATCTCTTCATCGCGCGCAAAGCGAAATTCGCCAATGCATTTTTGCGCCTTGATTTCGTTCAGATCATGGTCGCCGCGCAACAGCAGGAGGACGAATTGACCGGCTTCTTTTTGCCCGGTTTCTTGCGGCGGAGCAACCATGACAGCAATGGCTTTGACCATTTGCGTGATCGGCACGCCAAGGAATTCGGCGACGTCGGCGCATTTGGTTTTGCCTGGCGTCGCGTGTTTTTCCATCATCGCCGTATCACCAGCGCCGACTATTATGGGTGCAAGTGCTTCAGCCAGTTCAACGTTCGCGGCGTAGTCGGACGTCGGGCAAAAGGCGATAGCGTCTTCGCCTGAGTCGGCCAGCACATGAAATTCGTGCGAACCGGTGCCGCCAATCGAGCCGGTATCTGCCGCCACCGCGCGAAATCCAAGGCCAAGCCGAGTGAAGATGCGTGTGTAAGCGTCATGCATGACGCTGTATTCGCGTTCCAGATCAGCGAACGAAGTATGGAATGAATACGCATCCTTCATCAAGAATTCGCGCCCGCGCATGACGCCAAAACGTGGCCGGATTTCGTCGCGGAACTTGGTTTGAATCTGGTAAAAGTTGCGCGGCAACTGGCGATAACTTTTTACCTCGCGGCGCACGATATCGGTAATCACTTCCTCGTGCGTGGGGCCGATGACAAAATTGCGCTGATGACGATCCTTGAAACGCAGCAGTTCCGCGCCATAGCCTGGGCCGCGTCCGGATTCTTCCCACAATTCAAAAGGTTGCACAGCGGGCATGAGCAGCTCGATGGCACCGGCGCGATTCATCTCTTCCCTCACGATGGCTTCCACCTTGCGCAGCACGCGCAGCCCCATCGGCATCCAGGTATAGATTCCTCCGGCAAGACGGCGAATGAGCCCGGCGCGCATCATGAGTTGGTGGCTGATGATCTCGGCGTCTGAAGGTGCTTCTTTGAGAGTGGCAATGAAAAACTGGCTGGCGCGCATAAATGAATACAGGCTAAAAGTGACAAGGGCGCCATTTTACCTGCCAGATGCCCAGATATAGGCAGGACGGTGATATGGACGGCTTTCCAGCGCGCCTCGATTGTGAAAGAATAGGCACCAGTTAATTATTGGAATTCTGTCATGCTTGATCGTGAAGGGTATCGCCCGAACGTCGGCATCATTTTGACCAATCAGCGCAATGAAGTTTTTTGGGGAAAGCGTATCCGTGAGCACTTCTGGCAGTTTCCGCAGGGTGGTATTGATAAAGGCGAAACCCCTGAGCAGGCGATGTTTCGGGAGTTATACGAGGAAGTTGGCTTAAAGCCCGAACATGTGCGGATTATTGGCCGTACCCGCAGCTGGTTGCGTTATGAGGTGCCACAGCACTGGGTTCGCCGCGAAGGACGAAATCACTATCGCGGCCAGAAGCAGATCTGGTTTCTGTTGCGGCTAACAGGCCGCGATAGCGACGTGCATCTGCGCGCCAGCAAACGGCCAGAGTTTGATGCCTGGCGTTGGAGCTCGTACTGGATTCCGCTGGATAGCGTGATCGAATTCAAGCGTGGCGTGTATGAGGCCGCCTTGAATGAACTTTCGCATATCTTGTTTCGTGGGCACGTCAATCAACACGCAGCCCAGCCATTAACTCAACCCAGCCAAACACCTGAGCAGAAAAGTACGGGTGCATCCGCCAGCCAATCTTTAACGGATTATCCGCCGTAATGGGTACACGATGAACATGAATGCACAATGCAAAATTTCTCTTGCTTGCCTGGCCGGTGCTTTGTGGATTGCCAGTGCCCCGGCACTTGCCGAAAGGAATAATGGCTACGGGCGCGCTGCGGGTTCTGGCATCGAGTACGTGCCAGAAGAGATTGTTGAATGGAAAGAGCTGGAATTAACGCTGCCTGCGGCCCCAAAATCTGAAAACCTGCGCGAGTTTTATGTCAGTGCCGTGGCGACGAATCATCACTTCATTGACAGTAGTTCGCTCGCTGTAGGGAGCGATGGTGTTGTGCGTTATGTTTTGGTCGTGCGCACAGCAGGCGGCGCAGAAAATGTCAGCTTCGAGGGGATTCGGTGCGAAGAGCACACCTGGAAGCTCTATGCCACAGGCAGCACGGATGGACAATGGCGCACCGCGCGTATCAGCGAGTGGCGGCCTATCGAAAACAAGTCGGTGAATCGCTACCATGCAGCGTTAAGCAAAGAATTGTTTTGTCCTGTCGGTAATCCCATTGCCACGGCAGATGAAGGCCGCCGTGCTTTGCAGCTAGGCAAGAATCCCAACGCCAAATGAGTGTTTATCGGAGTTTTTACATGAGTACTCGCGCATGATCGACCGTCTGATTCCCGAGTTTGACAAAGTGTTGCGCACGCTGTTTGCACCTGCGCCCACCAGTCGCCCGATGCCAGGAGAAGATCTGCCTGAAGCCAATTTGAGCGAAGCTGAAAAGCGCCATGCCGCCGCATTGATGCGCATTAATCATTGTGGTGAAATTTGTGCGCAAGCGCTGTATCAGGGGCAGGCACTCACTTCACGCCAACCCGAAGTCAAGCGCGCCCTGGCCCGGGCCGCGCAAGAAGAAACCGAGCATCTGAACTGGACAGAGCGGCGCATTGCCGAACTGGGTGGCAGAAAAAGCATGCTCAATCCGCTATGGTATGTTGGCTCACTGAGCCTGGGACTTATTGCAGGCAAGCTGGGCGACGCCTGGAACCTGGGATTTCTTGCCGAAACCGAACGGCAAGTTGAAAGCCATCTGGAAAGCCACAAGGCGCAACTCTCCCCGCAAGACCAGAAATCCTGGGTGGTGCTCGAGCAAATGAAGTCAGATGAAGTCAACCATGCGCAAATGGCTGTTCAGCAAGGCGCGCGCGAACTGCCGTTGCCCATCAAGATAGCGATGAAGCTCTCATCTAAAGTGATGACAAAAACCGCTTATTACCTTTGATCGGTGCGGTCAGGCCTCCACCACTTCAAAGCTATGCGAAATTTCGGCAGTTTTTTCCAACATGATTGAAGCAGAGCAGTATTTTTCTGCTGAAAGTTTCAGTGCGCGTTCGACGGCTTCGGGTTTTAAGGCTTTGCCTGTCACCGTAAAGTGAAGATTGATGCGTGTGAATACTTTGGGGTCGGTGTCGGCACGGTCAGCTTCAAGTTTTACTGTGCAGCCGCTCACTGCATGCCGACCACGCTGCAAAATCAGTACGACATCAAAGGCCGTGCAGCCACCCAAACCGGCCAGCAGCATTTCCATCGGGCGTGGGGCCAGGTTCCGTCCACCGGCGTCCGGTGCGCCATCCATCGCCACTAAATGACCACTGCCAGTTTCGGCAATAAAGCTCATTCCTTCGTGCCACCGTACGGTACATTCCATGTGTTTTCCTTAGTCCTTAAGTGTGTGTCCCATGAGTAACGCTTATATTCTATCCTTTGCATTTTGACTGTTTTGACCACGTAAAGAACAAAACAATGACAACACAAGAAATGCCTGCACCTGAGGAGACAGATAGCATTGATTCCGTATCGATGCCGGATAAACGCTATCGCGTCAAACTCACGCAGACCAATGAAGTTTATGAATGCTTGCCCAGTGAGAGCATGCTGCAAGGCATGGCGCGACTTGGGCGGCGTGGCATACCGATCGGCTGCTTGAATGGTGGTTGCGGCATTTGCAAAGTCGTCGTGGTGACAGGTGCTTGGGAAAAAACCGGATTGATGAGCCGGGCACATGTCAGCGCAGAAGAAGAAGCCCGTGGCACCGTGCTGGCTTGCCGTGCTTCGCCGTGTTCCGATGTTGAAATTGAAGTGCTCGGCAAAATGCAAAAATCGGTGTTCAAGGGCTGGGGGTAGTTGCTGACCGATTTAGTGCGCGGCTTTCTCTTGCAGAATGCGTGTGTAAAGTGCTGTTAATTTTTCTGCCATGCGGGTGAGATCAAGTGTGTTAACGCTTGCGCGCGCCGCTGTTTGCATAGCGGCAGCGCGGCCTGTTTTGCACAGTGTGCTGATGGCCGCAGCAAGTGATTCAGGATGATGTGCGGTTACCACGAGACCATTGGCAACTGTCACTAATTCTGCGGCACCGCAGGTCGTGGTGGTGATCAGCGGTAGCCCGCACGCCAAGGCTTCAAGCGCTGCGTTCGGGAAGGGGTCATAGAGCGTAGGCAGCGCAAAGATGTCAGCAGCACCATAGAAAGGGCGCACATCTTTTTGCGGTCCCCAAAAACGCACGCGCCCCGCGAGTCCGAGTTTTTCAGCCTTTTTCTGCATCGCCAGAGTGGCTTTGTCATGCCCCACTACCCACAGTGCAGCTGCCGATTCGGGCAGGAGGGCAAACGCATCAAGCAAGGTGGGCAAGCCTTTGCGTTCAAAGCCGGAACCGACAAAAAGCACGATAGGTGCCGTATCGCCAGCGCCGACTTTTGCTCGCATTGCCGTACGATGTGTGGCGCGCAAGCGTGGATGAAAATGTTCCAGATCGACCCCGTTATAAATCACAGGCAGATTTTCAAGCGGAATGCCAAAGCGCTGTGCAATATCGTCACGCACCATGTGCGAGTTGCAAATCACCGCGCTGAGGTTCGGATGGCGAAACATGGCCGCTTCGGCGCGCAAGGTGTAGCGATGCCAAGGCGAGAGCCGTTCGGTGAGGCGCGATAGCGGGCTGCGTGAGGCGGCGCGCAAGGCCAGCCACGTGGCGTGCACGCCGTCACCCGCACGATAAATATGGCAGCCGGGAATGCGCTCGTGGCTTTGCACGAGATCGTATTCACCCGATGCGATGATTTTTTGTACGCCGCGCGCAAAGCTCCAGTCGCGCCAGGTGCGGCCGATGTAAAAAGGGTTTACACGGTGGCCTGCTGATGGCGCTACGGTTGGTATGGTGGTTGGTGTTGCCCATTGCCGCGCGATGATGTCGACATCCACGTGTTGTGTCTTCAAGCTGGAGAGTGCACGTTCGACAAAACGTTCTGCGCCGCCAAACGGCGTGTATTTCTGCCGCACGATGGCGAGCTTCATAGCAGATCCTCGCATGCGGCCATGACCTTGGCTACGGGCAGGGTCGTCAGGCATTCGCTGATCTTGCTGTCGTTGCAACCCGCCCGGCCACACGGGCGGCAGACGTGATTGCTTGAGGTAACGATGCGCTGGGCGACTTGCCACGGCCCCCATTCGCGGTCACCGGAGGGGCCGAATATCGCCACTGTGGGTGTGTCCATCGCGGCTGCGATATGCATGGGGGCGGAGTCCACACCCACAAACAACTTGGCGCGCGAGGTCAGCGCAGCCATTTCTTTTAACGCAAGCTGGCCGGATAAATCTATCAGCGATTTTGGATTGAGTGCGGGGCTGAGTGCCCGGTTTGCAAGTATCGTCTGAATCATGGTCATCTCTTGTGCATCGGGTGCAGCGGTCAACACAATGGGCCAGCCCTTGCTGTTCAATAACTGGCACAGTTCGGCGACGCGCTCTGCTGGCCAGCATTTGAACAGCCAGCGCGAGGTGGGGTGAATATGAATAAATTTTCCTGAGATTAAACTATGTGCCGCCATGAGCGCATCAATACGGGCTTCTGCAGATGTGCCGGGGACGAGAATTACGCGCTTGTCTGGGGTCGTTGGCGCAAGGCCCAAGGCGCGCAGGCTATCCAGATTGCTTTCTATCGTATGCCGATCAGGGTGCGATTGTCCGGGGTAAAAATGCGTAAAGCTGCGCGTCCAAAAATAATCTTTACCTTGACGATTCAAACGTGGGGCAACTGACCAGCGCGGACGTAGCAAACGCGTAAGCCACGCACCCCGTTTATGTATTGAGAGATGGATAACCAGATCATAGTGTCGCGCGCGTAATTGGGCCAACAGCCGACCTTCGGCGATCAATTGACGCCAGATGCACTGTTTTTTCCACTGGCGGTCGATGACATGGAGCTGAGCCACTTGCGGGTGGAGGGCAAGCATGGGTGCGGTGTCGCTATACACCAAGGCATCAATCTCACACCCGGGGGCGAGACGGTGCAGGGTTGAGATGACCGGGCTGGCCAGTAAAACATCGCCGTGATGGCGTAACTTGATGACCAGGGCGCGGCGCACGGCGGCCGCAGAAAAGACGTTGGAAGGCATTTGTGCATTTTGCCAGAGTCGCGTGGTTCACACTGACTCATTCACACATATTCGTTCCTTCATACTTGTTAATATCTGCGGGTTAGCTCAGAAGTTAGCGCGTAAGGCTTGACCATATTCTGGTTTTCGCCGAAACTTCGTCGATGATGTCTTCTCTCGATTCCTTTGAACGCAAGATTGATCAGCTTTTAGCCATCATGCATGGCCTGCGTTCTGAAAATGAAACGCTGCGCCTGCGTGTGACAACGCTAGAGGCCGAAAAGTCGGCTTTGAATCACAAAATCATCGTGACCTGTGAGCGCCTTGCTGCCTTGCGCGATCAATTGCCGGAAATGCCTGAGCCATGAGCGAAATGCTGGATATTCATTTACTGGGTAAAGATTACCGTGTGGCGTGCGCCCCGGCTGAGCGTGATGCATTGGCGGCTGCGGTGGCGTTTCTCGACGATAAACTGAAAAATATCGGTGGCAAAATTCCGCAAGCATCAGGCGGTGCGCGCAGTAGCAGTGAGCGCATTGCGGTGATGGCGGCGTTGAACATTGCACACGAATTACTCACCTTGAAAAATGCAACGTCGGATCTTTTCGTCGGTCTTGAAAACGAAACGATTCAGCGTAGAATAAATTCCATTGAAAGCAAGTTGGATGAATCGCTAACGATGTATCAGCCGCCATTGCCGTAAATGATTTTTTGGTTGTTGCAACGGGTAGTTGTTATCGATAGTTATCTCTAGCCGTTTTCCCTGATTTTCCCCTGCGGTGTGCGCCAAGGTCATCATTCTTTGAGCCAATACGCATTGTTGATGGTTACTGCCCTTGAATGCTGCTGTTGTGATCGCTTCTTGTAAGCGCGCCTGATGCGGCTGGAACGTAACCTCCCTGAACTCAGGTTCAGGATGTCGGCCAAACGCCATGCGCGGGGGATCCCTAAGCCTAAAGCTGCGTGAAGTTGTCTTAACAACCCCAAATGCGTGAATTATTTTGCGTTATTGGGGTTTATTTTTAGGTTTTTTTAAGTAGAAAATGTAGTGTTTTTGTTAAAGAACACGTGGAGATTATTGGCATGTCGCGCTACTGGTTGATGAAAAGCGAACCCTCGGTGATCAGCATTGATGATGTGCTGGCCATGCCGCAGCAAACAGTGGATTGGTGGGGCGTGCGCAACTATCAGGCACGCAACTTCATGCGCGACCAAATGTCCGTCGGTGACGGGGTTTTTTTCTATCATTCTTCATGCCCCGAACCGGGCATTGCCGGGGTGGCCGAGGTTGCACGGCAGACTTATCCTGATCGCACGCAGTTTGATCCTGAGAGCCATTATTTCGACGCCAAGGCGACGTCTGAAAACCCGCGCTGGATGAATGTGGATGTGCGTATCGTGCGCAAAACGCGGCTGATCAGTCTGGATGAGTTGCGCGCACATCCTGAGCTCTCTGGCATGCGTACTTTGCAAAAAGGCAATCGCTTATCCATCACGCCGGTGGACCCGGCAGAGTGGAAGTTCATCATGGAAAAACTGATAGGCGCGCAATGAGCTGGGCGGGCTGGTTTCTCGCTTATCTTGCGCTGGGCGCATTTGCCGGGTTTTTTGCGGGCTTGCTGGGAATAGGCGGCGGTGCCGTGGTGGTGCCTGTGCTGGTCATGCTGTTTGCCGCGCAAGGGTTTGCCGATGTGCATCTGATGCATCTGGTGCTGGGTACTTCAATGGCGACGATTATTTTCACGTCGATTTCCAGTATGCGCACTCACCATCAGCATCAAGCGGTTAACTGGGCTGTGGTGAAAGCTATCAGTCCCGGCATCATTGTCGGCACGCTGCTGGGCGCACAGTTGGCGGCCCATGTGGCGACAAGGCCGCTGGCAATTTTTTTTGCCGTGTTCATGACTTATGTGGCGCTGCAAATGATCATCAATACCAAACCAGCCCCTGCGCGTGAACTTCCCGGGCGGTGGGGCATGCTGGGGGCAGGCTTGGGTATCGGCGGCATTTCCGCGCTGGCGGCAGTGGGTGGTGGCTCGCTTACCGTGCCATTTTTATTGTGGTGCAATGTCAAAATGCATCAGGCGATTGGCACATCTGCGGCCGTTGGCTTGCCCATTGCGCTGGCTGGAACTCTGGGCTACATGCTGTCCGGTTACGGCGCGAGCGGATTACCAGCAGGCAGTTTTGGTTTTATCTATTTGCCTGCGTTAGCGGGCACGGTGCTGGCTAGCGCGCTGGTTGCGCCCTTTGGTGCGCGGCTGGCACATCGGCTGCCAGTGGCAACGCTAAAAAAGATCTTTGCCAGCGTGATTCTGCTACTGCTGGCAAAAATGCTGCATGGGTTGTTTAGTCGTTGAGACATTTCCATGAGTCATTTCTATTTTGGAGGCGACAACCCTCTCAATTCTCCAAAACGTTCGCTTTTCGCCGTCTTACCAGCGCCGACTTTTATGCTGACCGATCACGTCGGCATGAGCTGTAAAAAATCATCAATCGCAGGGTAGTCTGCCGTGTCTTTTTGCGGTTGTCGCGTGTCCGGTTTTTTAACCGCAACCAAATGTGCGATGCCATAGCGGCGGGCGGAATCCAGCACCGGCAAACTGTCATCCACCAGCAAGGTGCGTGCGGGGTCAAAGGGTTCTATTTTATTCAAGTGTTGCCAGAACGCTTGTTCTTCTTTGGCCGCGCCCAGGGCATGCGAGCTGATGATGGCATCAAAGTGCGGGGTGAGCCCGGTGCGGGCCATTTTTAAAGTCACGCTTTTATGATGTGCGTTAGTCGCCAGAATAATACGCCGCCCACTTAATCGGACGGCAGCAAGAAAAGTGAGCACATGCGGGTGAACGGCAATCAGATGCGCCACTTCTTCTTTTAACTGCATGATGTCCAGACCCAGCTCGCTTTGCCAGAAATCGACGGAATACCAAGCGAGCGTGCCCGCGCCTTGGCGGTAACGGGTCATCAATTCGTGGCGCACCACATCGTGCGGCTGATCAAGTGATTCAGCATAACGTTGCGGCAAATGCGTCTGCCAGAAATGGTTATCAAAATGCAGATCAAGCAAGGTGCCATCCATGTCGAGCAACACGGTGTCGATGTGCGTCCAGGAGATCAGTGGATTCATGGTGTACTCAATTCAGATGAGGGTTAACCGCCACGAAATCGAGGCGGGCGTTTTTCAAGAAAGGCGGCAAGACCCTCTTGATAATCGGCTGTATCAATAAATCGAAATGCCTCACGCTTTTCTTCCAGAGTGAGTGGTTGCCCGGTAGATAAGCGGGTGATCCAGTGTTTATGCGCTCTGGCCACCAAGGGGGCACCTCTGGCAATGCGGCGGGCGGTGGCGTGCGCTTCAGTGAATACTTGTGCGTCTTCAGTGACGTGTGTGAGTAAACCCTTGGCATAGGCTTCATCGGCGGTAAATAAGCGGCCTTCGAGCAGAATTTCTTTGGTTACCGCTGGGCCTGCGAGGGCAAGCAAACCATGAAGCTCACCAGGGTACATGGAAAATCCGAGCTTCATGATGGGTACGCCGAATTGCGCGCTGTGACCTGCGATGCGCAAATCGCAAGCGCAGGTAATTTCCAACCCGCCACCGATGCATGGGCCGAGAATCGCTGCGATGGTGGGAACCGGAGAATGCTCGATTGCGGCCAGCGCCGCACCCACGGCTTCGTGGTAAGCCAAGGCGAGGTCGACGGTGGCGCGGGCAGTGCGAAATTCTTCCAGGTCGCCTCCGGCGGCAAAGGCTGCGCCTTCACCGCGCAAAATAATGCAGCGTAAAGTTTCATCATCACTCAGTGCGCGCATAACGTCGTGCAACTGTTGCCACATGGCGGCATTGAGCGCGTTGAGCTTGCCGGGATTGCACAACGTCACCGTGGCGATGTCATTGTCGCGTGAGCTGAGTACCGTGGGTGTGGTTGTCATTGCAGCTGTCATGGTGATTCATGCTCCTTATTTTTCCTGCGGCCATTTTATCGGGCTTTACATGACAGCCATGAGAGTGCTGCGGCTCCTGCGGTATAGTCAGACAGATGAAAATCTCACAACAACACTTTGCTTTTTTGCTTGCCGCACTGTCTGCGATCGGCCCGTTTGCAATTGATACTTATCTGCCGGCTTTCCCTGAAATGGCGCAGCAATTGGACGCGTCGGCGTTGCAGATTCAGCAAACACTCACCTTCTATCTGATTCCCTTTGGCTTCATGATGCTGTGGCATGGCACGCTATCAGATGCCTTGGGCAGGCGACGCATTATTCTCGCCGGGCTATTGCTGTTCGTTCTGGCTTCACTGCTGTGCGCTTTTGCTACGCGTATTGAAATGCTTTGGCTTGGGCGTGCGTTGCAAGGCATGTCGTCAGGTGTCGGCATGGTGGTGGGCCGGGCCATGGTACGTGATGTGCTGCACGGCGCGCATGCGCAGCGGCTGATGGCCAAGGTAGCCATTCTTTTCGCCATTGCGCCGGCAGTTTCACCCATTGTGGGTGGCTATCTTTTGCGCTTTTATGACTGGCGGGGAATTTTTATTTTCCTCGCGCTGTTTTCGGGTTTGTTATTCGCCGCTTGCCTGGCCTGGCTGCCCGAAACGCTCGCGGTGGAAAAGCGGCAATCGCTGCACCCCCTGAAATTATTGCAGGCTTATCAAGACATGCTGAGTCATGGTTTGTTTAATCGCCTCGCGTTGGCCAGCGCGTTTACTTTCAACGCATTTTTTATTTATGTCGTGGCGGCGCCGGTATTTCTTATTCGGCATCTGGGGCTCACGCCACAATCGTTTGCAATGATGTTTGTGCCCCAGGTGATTGGCATGATGATAGGTTCTTTTTTTTCGGGGAAATTAGCCGGGCGGCTCACGCACCGGCGCACTATCGTGATCAGTTTGGGCATCATGGGTTTTGCCGCCAGCTTGAATCTGATCATTAATCTGACCTTGCCACCGAGCTTGCTCTGGTCGATTTTGCCCTTGCCGATTTTTGCTTGTGGCATGTCGCTCTCGATGCCTAATCTGCAGCTATTGGTTCTCGATTTATTTCCTGAGCGGCGTGGGTTAACTTCGAGCACCATGAGTGCGATTTCTACGCTGATCGGCGCGCTATCAACCGCTTTGCTTGTTCCGTTGCTGTGGGATAGCACGCTGGGTCTGTCACTGGGCATGGCGGGATTTTTGGTATTGGGTGTGATCAGCTTTGCGCTTACCCGACCATCAGACGACGCTCACGCAAGCGCGTAACCTTGATCGAACAATGAAAAGTCGGCGCTGGTGATACGCCGCGCAACAAGCCTCGTGGGGATGGCGAAACTGAAAAGTCCATTGTGTTTTCTGGCCGCAACGATAAGCTGCCCGAGCAAGGTAAGATTAAGGAAATGCTGAATAAGTTATAGATGGAGTGAACGATTTTTTCGTCATCGTGTCAGATGAAGTGATTCGGTCACAAGGGGAAATCGGATGAAGCAAACCACACTGGCTGTGGCGGGGTTCGAGAAACATGGCCGGGCCA
>JAUSMB010000083.1 GCA_030645365.1 Rugosibacter sp. | reverse complement strand
GACATGTGGCTGACCGGTTTCGATGCGCCCTGCCTGCACACGATGTATGCCGACAAGCCGATGCAGGGCCACGGCCTGATGCAGGCCATCGCCCGCGTGAACCGCGTCTTCCGCGACAAGCCCGGTGGTTTGGTGGTGGATTACCTCGGCCTTGCCGATCAACTCAAACAGGCACTGGTGACTTACACCGAGAGCGGCGGCCAGGGCGATCCGACCTTCGACACCGCGCAAGCTATCGCCGTGATGCTGGAGAAACACGGCGTCAGTTGCGACATGATGCACGGCTTCAATCGGGACCAATGGACTACCGGCAAACCCGCCGAGCGCCTCGCTCTCATCCCCGCCGGGCAAGAGCACATTCTCGAACAGGCAGACGGCAAGAAGCGCTGGGGACAGGTCGTGACGGAGCTTTCCCGCGCCTTTGCCCTCTGTGCCGCGAGTGATGAAGCGACCGAGATTCGCGACGACGTGAGTTTCTTCCAGGCGATTCAGGCCGCGCTGAACAAGCAGAGCAGCAACAACCAGAAGACGCCGGAGCAGATAGACGCCGCCATCCGCCAGCTCGTTTCCAAAGCCATCACCACCGAGGGCCAGGTGATCGATGTTTTCACCGCTGCCGGATTGCCCAGGCCGGACATTTCGATCCTCTCCGACCAATTCCTCGCCGAAGTGCTCGGCCTCAAGCACAAGAATGTCGCCGCCGAGTTGCTGGAGAAATTGCTCAAGGACGAACTCAAAGTCCGCTCCAAGCGCAATCTTGTGCAAGCCCAGGTCTTTTCCGAGAAGCTCAAGAAAACGCTCAACGCCTACCACAACCGTGCCATCTCGACGATGCAGGTGATTGAAGAGCTGATCCAACTCGCCAAGGATATTGACGCCGCGACCAAACGCGGCGAAGCCCTCGGCTTGACCGACGACGAGGTCGCCTTCTACGATGCACTCGCCGCCAATGAGAGTGCCGTCATCGCCATGGGCGACGACAAACTCAAGGTCATCGCCGCCGAACTCATTACCCAAGTGAAGAAGAGCGTGACGATAGACTGGACGCTGCGCGAAAGCGCGCGGGCAAAGATTCGCGTGATGGTGAAGCGCATCTTGAACAAGTATGGCTACCCACCGGACTTGCAGGATGACGCCGTAAAGACAGTGCTCGCGCAGGCAGAGTTGCTGTCAGCGGGTTGGGCACAAGGATAGCGGCATTTTGTTGGATGTTTGCTGGATGGAACGACCGCTTCGGCGGATCAGCGCGCATTCGTCGTGAGATAGTCACAGCGAATGATGGGAAGAAAACGGCTAATTTTTAAATGGCAAATGGCTCGCCGTTTCTGCGGCGTAGTCTTCCATGGAAAGTGTTTCACGAGCGATGAAATCTGCTACTGCGCGCCGCATGCCGGGGTCGGCGATCCAATAGCCTGACCATGTGGGCACAGGTTCAAAGCCGCGCGCGAGCTTGTGTTCGCCTTGCGCGCCGGGTTCAAAGCGTTGCAGGCCGTGTTGGATGCAATAGTCTATGCCTTGGTAATAGCACAACTCGAAATGCAGGCCGGGCACGTCGACTTCTGTTCCCCAATGCCGCCCGTAAAGGGTGGTGGCATCGCGATAGCAAATGGCGGAGGCGACGGGGCGTTCATCCTGATAGGCGATAAATACCAGCAGTTGGCGACCGAGTGCGGCGCTGGCCTGAATAAAAAATTCCAGCGGAAAAGCGGGGTGGTTGCCGTAGCGGGCAAACGTATCGCGGTATTGGCGATGAATCACGCGCCATAGCGCGGCGTCGATTTCATCGCCATGCAGCACGCCTAGCCGCAGGCCGGATTCACGCACGGCGCGGCGTTCGCGTTTGAGTTTTTTGCGCTTGTCGGCTGTAAAGCCTGCAAGAAAGCCATCAAAATTCGCGTAATTCTTGTTGATCCAGTGAAACTGCACGCCACGGCGGATCAACAGGCCAGCGGCGGCTAACGCTTCATGGTCGGCGTCTTCAACGAACAAACATTGCCAGGAAGATACCTGCTGCGTGCGGGCAATATCAATGGCGGCTTCGATTAGTGCCTGCACCACCGGTGCGCGTGCCACACCTTGGCGCACCAAGAGCCGTGGCCCGGGGGAGGGCGTAAAGGGCACGCCGGTGACGAGTTTGGGATAGTAGGCCAAGCCTGCATTTTGCCAGGCAGCGGCCCAATGCCAGTCATGCGAAAAATCGCCGAAGGAATGCGTGCGCAGATAGAGCGGTAACAGGCCAAGAAGCTTTTCGTTACCGGGTGCGGTCTCATCATACAGCGCCAGATGCTGCGCCTGCCAGCCTAACGCCGTATCGGCAGCGCCGACTTTTTCAGCGATGCGCAAAAAGGCGCCGCTGGTGAAGGGGTCATTATGGTGGTCAAGGCTTGCCCAGTCGGCATTACTAAGGCTGCTTGCCGAAGCGTGAAGAGTTATTTTCATGGTGGTGCATCCTATCCTTATTCCACGCATTGGCGGAGGCAGGGGATGCGCTAAAATGCGCTCTGTTTTCAATAGTTACCTCACCCGGCTTTTATTTCATGCGCATCCTGCTCAGCAACGACGATGGCTATCTCGCCCCAGGGCTTGTCCAGCTGGCGGCTAGTCTGGCGGGCTTGGGTGTGATCACCGTGGTGGCTCCAGAGCGTAACCGGAGTGGGGCGAGCAATTCGCTCACGCTGGATCGTCCGTTGCACTTGCGCCGTGCGGAAAACGGGTTTCAGTATGTCAACGGTACGCCTTCCGACTGCGTGCATCTGGCTGTCACCGGGGTACTGCCTGAGCAGCCAGATATGGTGGTGTCGGGCATCAATCTGGGCGCTAACATGGGCGACGATACGATTTATTCCGGCACCGTGGCTGCCGCGATGGAAGGATATTTGCTGGGCGTGCCGGCCATCGCCATTTCGCTTGCCAGCTCTGCGGGCAAGCATTTCGCTGCTGCGGGCCTCGTGGCGAATGAGTTGGTGCAGCGTTTTACTGCGCAAGCTTTTAATTATCCGGTATTGCTGAATGTGAACGTGCCTGATTGCCCTTATGAAGCGTTGCGCGGCATTCAGGTGACTCGTCTCGGGCGCCGTCACAAAGCGGAGCCTGCGGTGAAGTCTGTCACCCCGAGAGGTGAGACCGTGTATTGGATCGGCGCCGCAGGCCCGGCGGCGGATGCGGGCGAAGGCACTGATTTTTTTGCGGTAGAAAATGGCTGGGTATCAGTAACCCCGCTGCAAATCGATTTAACCCATGTCGGCCAGATGGCCGATGTGCATCAATGGATCAAGCCAATCAATGGACACCGCAGCCTTTAATTCGTCAGCGCAAGCCGGCATAGGCATGACATCGCAGCGCACGCGCGTGCGCATGGTCGAGCGCTTGCGCGAGCAAGGCGTGAAAGATTCCCGCGTGCTGCATGCCATGGGCGTGATACCCCGCCATGTATTTGTCGAACCTGCGCTAGCCAATCGCGCGTATGACGATACGGCCCTGCCGCTAGGCTTCGCGCAGACTATCTCGCAACCTTATGTTGTGGCGCGCATGATAGAAATTCTGGTTCAGGGTCGTGAATTAGGCAAGACACTGGAAGTTGGCGCCGGTTGTGGTTATCAAGCCGCTGTGCTGAGCATTTTGACCAAGCAGGTTTTTGCCGTTGAACGCATTGCGCCGCTTTTGTCGCGTGCGCGGGACAACTTGCGCCAGCTCAAGCTCACGCGCATTCGTCTGAAACATGCCGATGGCAATCTTGGCCTGCCGGAGGCAGCACCGTTTGATACGATTATTCTGGCGGCTGCCGCACAGACAGTGCCGTCACCCTTGCTCGCGCAGCTCGCGCCCGGCGGGCGACTGGTTATGCCACTGGTGACATCTGCGGGCGGGGCAGAACAAGTCATTTGCTTGATTGAACGTACAGAATCCGGGTGGGTTGAACAACGGTTTGATGCGGTGCGCTTTGTGCCTTTGCTCGCGGGGGTGGAATGAACACATCGATGCATGCAGCGCGGTGCGTATTTATCCTGCTATTTGCAGTTTTGAGCGGTTGTGCCAGCTATGCCCCTGTGCCGGTGGTTGAGCGTAACAGCCAGCCGAGGGTTGGCCATGTCGTGAGTGGTGCGTCATCAAAGACCGCCGCGCCGGGCATGTATCTTGTAAAAAAAGGCGATACGCTTTACAGCATTGCATTGGATCACGGTCTGGATTACAGGGATGTCGTGGCATGGAATCAACTTGAAAACGTGAACCTTATTAAAGTGGATCAACTGTTACACGTTGCTCCGCCCGACGGCGATGTTCAGGTCGCGGTGGCTAAGCCCGTGACTTCGTCCGGTCCCATCGAAACTAAATCTGCAGGTAACGTAGCAGACATGAATACGACAGACCCGCACACCACAGAGTTCTTCAAGCGGGCGCCTAAAGGAGGCAAAGTAGGGTTCTCTGCCAATGCGCTGGCGCGTGCGCAATCAAATGCAGCAGTTAATGTAACGGATGATGCCGCAAGTAATACAGGCAAGCCCACGACGAACATACCTGTAGCGCCGGTAACAGCGGAGCCGAAAGTAGCCGAGGTGCCTGCTGCTACTGAAAAACCTGCTTTATCGGCTGATATAGGGTGGGCATGGCCCACCAACGGGAAAATGCTGGCACCCTTTGCCGAGGGAAGTAGTAAAGGCATTGATCTCGCGGGCAAACCGGGCGACCCCGTGCACGCTGCTGCAGATGGCGTGGTTTCTTATGCGGGTGCGGGTTTGCGCGGCTATGGCAATTTGGTGGTGTTGCGCCACAATGCGACCTGGCTCTCGGTGTATGCCCACAACAGCAAGATTTTGGTGAAGGAAAAACAGGCCGTCAAACGTGGGCAAACAATTGCCGAGGTCGGGTCAAGTGATGCCGAAAGTCCACGCCTGCACTTTGAGATCAGACAACAAGGCAAGTCGGTCGATCCGCAGAAAATTCTTCCTGTGCGTTAATTTTCTGTCACGCTTTTCATCAGGCCTACTCTTCGGCCTATTCTTCGTTCAGATCGCCAGTCCTGCCGCATCAAACATCCCATCAAAAAGCACCGAACTTAAATACCGCTCGCCAGAATCTGGCAGGATCACGACAATCGTCTTGCCCGCGTGCTCCGGACGCCTGGCCAAGCGTACCGCCACAGCGGCCGCTGCGCCACACGAAATACCGGAGAGTATGCCTTCTTCCTTCGCCAGGCGACGGGCATAAAGAATAGCATCGTCATTACTGACCTGCTCGATGGCATCGACTAGCGAAAGATCAAGCGTATCGGGGATGAACCCCGCGCCGATGCCCTGAATCTTGTGTGGCGCGGGTTTGAGCGGTTCGCCCGCGCGGCGCTGGGTGAGCACCGGGCTGGCTTCCGGCTCCACGGCTACAATGGTGACGGCTCTGCCACGCGTCTGTTTGAGATAGCGTGCAACACCTGTAATCGTGCCACCCGTGCCGACACCCGCAACGAAAATGTCGACGGTTCCATGGGTATCGTTCCAGATTTCCGGCCCCGTGGTTTTTTCATGAGCTGCCGGGTTGGCCGGGTTCTTGAACTGCTGTAACAGCACATAGCGACCAGGATCCGACGCGGCAATTTCCTCGGCTTTGGCGATCGCCCCGCTTATGCCTTTGGCGCCTTCTGTCAGCACCAATTTCGCGCCATAGGCGACGAGCAGTTTGCGCCGTTCGATGCTCATGGTTTCGGGCATGGTCAGAGTGAGTGGAATGCCTTTGGCCGCGGCCACGAATGCCAGCGCAATGCCGGTGTTGCCGCTGGTTGGCTCGATGATTTCCTTACCTGGCCCCAACAGGCCGCGTTGTTCCGCATCGGCCACCATCGCCGCGCCAATGCGACATTTCACCGAGTAGGCCGGGTTGCGTCCTTCGATCTTGGCCAGCACCGTGGCGTTGGCACCGTCGGTGATGCGGTTGAGCCGGATCAAGGGCGTATTGCCAATGGATTGCGCGTTGTCGGTGTAGAGTGACATAAAACCTCCGGATGTTTAATGCAGCGTGGCAGCTCATGGCTGAGTCGTAAAAACCACGACGCAGGGTTGTCGGAATGCGTAGATGTGAAGTGTAGATCTTCGGTGCATAAATTCCAATGAGCGGAACCGGAATTCGGCATGGCGAAACTCCCCTATTTGGGCTAGGATGGCGACAATGATCGAGCGCAGGAAACAGCCATGGTAACTATGCTGCAAAATGAATTTTTGTCTTCTGAGTTGCCCGTGGTTTTAACGACGTTGGTGCCGAAGATTGCGGCCTTTCGCCGCGACATTCATGCGCATCCCGAGCTTGCATTCAATGAACACCGCACGGCTGAAAAAGTCGCGGATTATCTGGAAAGCCTGGGCCTGGAAGTACATCGTGGGGTGGCGCGTACCGGTGTGGTGGCCAAGCTCACACTGGGCACCAGTCTTCGTGCCATTGGCTTGCGTGCCGACATGGATGCCTTGCCCTTGCGAGAACTCAATACATTCCCGCATCACTCGCAGTTTGACGGCAAGATGCACGCTTGCGGTCATGATGGTCATACCTCGATGCTGCTCGGTGCGGCCGAAGCCTTATCGACCATGCGTAATTTTGATGGCACGGTGTATTTTATTTTTCAACCGGCGGAAGAGCATGAAGGCGGTGGTCGGGTGATGGTTGAAGAAGGCTTGTTCGATCGGTTTCCGATGGAACGCGTCTTCGGCCTGCACAATTGGCCCGGTTTGCCTGCGGGCAGCTTTGGCGTTACCGAAGGGCCGGTGATGGCGGGCACCGACCGGTTTGAAATCACCCTGACTGGGCGCGGCGGGCATGCCGCGATGCCGCATCAGACCATCGATGTAGTGGTCGCTGGTAGCGCCTTGGTGCAGGCGCTGCAATCCTTGGTGTCGCGTGAGACCGATCCGCAGGATGCGGCGGTGGTGAGCGTTACGCAATTTCATGCAGGGCACGTTGACAATGTGTTGCCTGAAACTGCCAGGCTTGGTGGTACGGTGCGCACGCTCAATCCAACGCTACAAGATGCGCTGGAAGCCGCCATGCACCGCGTGTGCGAAGGTATTGCAGTCACTTATCGTGTGCATATCGAGGTGAACTATGAGCGCGGCTATCCGCCGACGATCAATGCAGCCGATGCCACAGCGATAGCACGAGAGGCAGCGCAGCAAGTGGTGGGCATGGAAGCCGTGCAAACGCAATTACGGCCCAGTATGGGCGCGGAAGATTTTGCCTATCTTGCGCAGGCCAAACCGGCTTGCTATGTGTGGCTGGGCAATGGTCCTACAGCGGGTGGTTGCATGCTGCACAGCCCGCATTACGATTTCAATGACGAGATCATCGCCAACGGGATCCGTTATTGGGTGCGGCTGGCGCAGTTGGCGCTGACTGCGCCTGGCTAATTACACTGAATCGATATCGTCACGCGGGGGCGATGTGGCAGCGCGCACAGTAGCTTCAGTCAGCTGTTCGGAACAGAGTTCGATAAAGCGATAGGCATAGCTGCGTAGATAGTGCCCACGCCGTACTGCAATTCGGGTGGTGTTGGCCGGGAAGAGTTGTAGGTCATCGAGCAGGGTCAGGCCAATGTCTTTGCGGGGATGAAATGCCATCGAGGCGATGATGCCTGCGCCCAGTCCTAGCTCGACATAGGTTTTTATTACATCTGCATCTAGCGCAGACAAAATGATGTCGGGCACCAAGCCGACATTGGCAAAGGTGCGATCAATCGTGCCGCGACCGGTAAAGCCCTCATGGTAGGTAATCAGCGGATGCTCGGCCAGTTTGGCCAGTGTGAGTACAGGCTCGCTGGTCAACGGATGTCCGTCAGGCACAATCACCGAGTGATGCCAGTCGTACCAGGGAAATGTCACCAGATCAGGTTCGCCCTCCAGCGCTTCGGTAGCAATACCGATGTCGGCCTCTCCTGCACGCAGCAAGGTGACAATTTCTTTTGGCCCGGCCTGATGCAGGGCGAGATGTACTTTAGGGAAGGCTGTCTTGAACTTGGCCACGACTGCAGGCAGGGCATAGCGCGCCTGCGTGTGCGTGGTGACCAGCGTGAGCTGACCTTGATCGCGATTCGCAAATTGATCAGCCAGCCGTTTGATGTTGCGAGCATCCAACAGCATGCGCTCGACAATTTCGGCCAGCTCCTTGCCGGGATCGGTCAGCCCGATCAGGCGCTTGCCTCGGCGGATGAAAATCTCCACACCCAGTTCATCCTCAAGATCCTTGATGTGCTTGGAGACGCCGGACTGCGAAGTGAATAAGGTGTTGGCGACTTCGGTCAGATTGAAGTCGCGGCGGACGGCCTCGCGGATGATGCGGAGTTGTTGAAAGTTCACGATGTCATCACTTTACATTGCCGTTTATGCGCGCAGTGGGCGCAGTGGATTATGCACGGGCTGAAGTATATGACCGCGGTGTTTCAGGCGTGCTGCTACCAGCCAGTCAGGACCGTGGTCATCCAGATTGATGAAGTCGGCGACAAACGGCGTGGCAGGTTGCTCGACAACGGCTTGTGGCGTACCGATCTGTTCGACGCTGCCATGATTCATCACCACCACGCGGTCGGCCACTTCCAGCGCTTCTTCCTGATCATGCGTGACAAAAATGCTGGTGATATGTAACTCGTCATGCAGGCGGCGCAGCCATTGGCGCAGCTCCTTGCGCACCTTGGCATCCAGCGCGCCGAAGGGCTCATCGAGCAGCAGCACGCGCGGTTCGACAGCCAGCGCACGCGCCAGCGCGATACGTTGACGCTGGCCGCCGGAGAGTTGCGCCGGATAGCGATCAGCGAGCCAGTCGAGCTGCACGAGGTTCAGCAGCTCATGCACTTTGTGACGAATGTCGGCTTCGGCGGGACGGCGATGGCGCGGCTTTACGCGCAGTCCAAAGGCGATGTTCTCGAACACGGTCATGTGGCGGAACAGCGCGTAATGCTGAAATACAAAGCCGACCTGGCGTTCGCGCACATGCGTGCCCGAGGCGTCTTCGCCTTCCAGAAACACCGTGCCCGAGTCAGCCGCCTCCAGCCCGGCGATGATGCGCAAGAGTGTGGTCTTGCCGCAACCGGAAGGGCCGAGCAGGGCAACCAGTTCGCCACTGGGAAATTCCAGCGAGACATCATTCAGCGCTTCAAACGTGCCAAATGCCTTGCGGATATTGCGGACTTCAATGCTCATGTTGCTTGCTCCCTTGATTCCGGTGAAAGTGTGGCGGTCTGACGCCATTCGACATAAGTTTTCAGCGCCAGCGTGATCAAGGCCAGCAGCGCCAGCAGCGAGGCCACGGCAAAGGCCGCTGCGAAGTTGTATTCGTTGTAGAGAATTTCGACGTGTAGCGGCAGGGTATTGGTCAGCCCGCGGATGTGGCCCGAGACGACCGACACCGCACCGAATTCGCCCATTGCGCGGGCGTTGCAGAGAATCACGCCATACAACAAGCCCCATTTGACATTGGGCAAAGTCACGCGCCAGAAAGTCTGCCAGCCTGAAGCGCCGAGGACGGTCGCCGCTTCTTCTTCATCGCGCCCCTGGGCTTCCATCAGCGGGATCAGCTCGCGCGCGATGAACGGAAAGGTGACAAAAATGGTGGCCAGCACAATGCCGGGCACGGCAAAAATAATGCGGATGTCGTGGTCGCCAAACCATGAGCCGAACCAGCCCTGGGCACCGAAGACCAGTACGTAGATCAAACCGGCAACGACGGGGGAAACAGAGAATGGCAGGTCGATCAGGGTGATCAAAAACTGCTTGCCGCGAAATTCGAACTTGGCGATTGCCCAAGCGGCAGAGACGCCGAACACGAGATTCAGCGGCACGGCAATCGCCGCCGCCAGCAGGGTCAGGCGCATCGCCGATAGCGCATCCGGTTCCACTAGGGCAGCAAAATACACGCCCCAGCCCTTGCGCAGCGCTTCGGTAAATACGGCGAACAAAGGCATCAGCAGAAACAGGGTGAAGAAGCCAAGGGCGATGGTCAGCAGCGTATAGCGTACCCAGGGCGCTTCGCGCGTCGCCGGGCTGGCTTGGTAATCACGGTGCCTGCTTGAGGAGGGAACCCCGCTTGCAACGTGGTTTGCAGTATGGCTTGCAACACTGTTTGTAACACCAGCCATCAGGATTTCCTTCCGCCAGTGGATGAACTGCTCGCCGCACTCCAGCCTTGCAGGCTGTTGATGACCAGCAGCAGGATGAAGGACACCGCCAGCATGACCAGCGCAATGGCAGTCGCACCGGTGTAATCATATTGTTCGAGCTTGGTGATGATCATGAGCGGCGTGATTTCGGACACCATGGGCAGATTGCCGGCAATGAAAATGACGGAGCCATATTCACCCACGGCACGCGCGAAAGCCAATGCAAAACCGGTGAGCAGGGCGGGCGTGAGCGCAGGCAGGATGACCAGGCGAATGATCTGCCAGCGGTGGGCGCCGAGGCAGGTGGCCGCTTCTTCAAGCTCCAGTTCCAGGTCTTCCAGAATCGGCTGCACCGTGCGCACGACAAATGGCAGGCCGATGAACACCAGCGCCACCAGCACGCCCAGAGGCGTGAATGCGACCTTGATGCCCAGGGGTTCCAGCAGTTTGCCCAGCCAGCCATTGCCTGCATACAAGGCCGTCAACGCGATCCCGGCCACGGCCGTGGGCAGGGCAAAAGGCAGATCCACCAGCGCATCGACGAGTTTCCTGCCCGGAAAGCGATAACGCACCAGCGACCAGGCCAAGAGCGCGCCGAACACGGTATTGATTCCCGCCGCCAGGAGCGATGCGCCGAATGAAAGCTTGTAGGAAGCCACCACGCGCGGTGCGGTGACAATCTCCCAGAACTGCGCAAAGGAGAGGGACAGGGTTTTGAATACCACCGCCGAGAGCGGCAGCAAGACAATCAGCGAAAGATACACCAGCGTGAAGCCGAGCGTGAGGCCAAAGCCGGGCAATACCTGATGGCGACGGGTGATGAGATGAGACAAAGTGGGCATTGCGAAATTCCTGCGATGACGATAGTGCGTAGTCTAGGAATTTGCGTTGCAAAGCGGAAATACGTATTTCTGCTTTGCTTATACGCAAAGCTGGAAAATAACGTTATCCGGCAAGCCGGGTATGCAGGTTGGCCTGCCGCCTTTATGTAAAAACTCGGCGCTGGCGAGACGGCGGTTATCGTTTCGTCAGCGCCCGCAACTGAGCGACAAGGGTTCAGCGCACGATGATCTGGTCATAAATGCCGCCATCGGCGAAGTGGGTTTGTTGCACAGCCTTCCAGCCGCCGAGCCTGTCTTCGACCGTGAAGGTCTTGATGGGCGGGAACTGGCTGACATATTTTTTCAACACGGCCGGGTCGCGCGGGCGGAAATGGTGTTTGGCGATGATGTCCTGCGCTGCCGGCGAGAACAGGAATTCAAGGTAGGCGGTGGCGGCTTTGCGCGTGCCGCGTTTATCCACGACTGCCACGGGCGCTGCGGCTTCTATGCTGACGGAGGGATAGATGACATCGAACTGGCCGCCGCCGACTTCTTCGGCGAGCAAGGCGGCTTCGTTCTCGAAAGTGACCAGTACGTCACCTATGCCGCGTTGGGTGAAGGTGGTTGTCGCGCCACGGCCGCCGCCGTCGAGCACGGGCACGTTGGCGAAGAGTTTGGTGACGAATTCACGGGCGAATTTTTCGCCGTTCGCCGTATTGCCAGCGCCGACTTTTTGCAGTGCATAACCCCAGGCGGCCAGATAAGTGTAGCGGCCGTTGCCGGATGTCTTGGGATTCGGCACGATGACCTGCAAGCCGGGGCGCGTCAGGTCGCCCCAGTCCTTGATGCCTTGCGGATTTCCCTTGCGCACCAGAAATACCGTCGTCGTGGTGTAGGGCGCGGCGTTGTAGGGCAGGCGTTTTTTCCAGTCCGCCGCCACCAGTCCGCCACGCTCGACCAGGATATCGATGTCCGGCGACTGGTTCATGGTGATCACGTCGGCCTCCAGACCGGCAATCACCGCACCCGCCTGCTTGCTCGATCCGCCATGGGACTGGTTGATGGTCACGCTATCGCCCGTCTTGGCCTTCCAATAGCTGGCAAAAGCCGGGTTGATGTCTTTGTACAACTCGCGGCTCACGTCATAGGACACATTGAGCAGCGTGGTTTCTGCCGCCGAAGTTCTGGTAGCCGGGGCCGCCAGCATGAGCGTGGTTGATGCAATGAGCAAGAGACGATTGTTCAACATGATGTTCCCCAATGGTGAAAGCGCCAGAGTCTAGGCAAGTGCCACTTCAGGTGGAAATAAAAAGTTATGCATTGCTTATGCGGATTTCCGCAAAGGCTCGAAGAATAAAGAAGGCGGATTGAAGGAATATCGAATGCAGAATTAATTGGTTTGGCCTTGCCTGTGCGGGCAGTAAAGTCCTTCAGCTTCCGCATACATCCTCGTGAAAAAATCGATGACTATGAACATACCGGCTGATGCCAATCTGTTGCCGCTGAATTTTCCACCGGGCATCCGGCTCCACCAGATGCCCGGTGGGGGCGCGGTCGGACGCTTCCTGAATGTCGAACTGGGCAGCGTATTCCAGCCGTTGATTGCCAGTGATGCGGGCAACCGTGTGGCTTATGAAGCATTTGTCAGGACGCATACCGAAGGTGATTTGAGTCTCTCGCCCTGGAACCTGTTTTCACTGGCGGCTGATGACATGTCCCTGATCACGCTTGACCGCTTGTGCCGCATCGTGCATGCGTTCAATTTCCGGCATTTTGTGCCTGACGATGGCTTGCTATTTTTGAATATCCACGGACGCCTGCTGGCCGCTGTCAGCGAAGACCACGGGCGGGTATTTCGTGGCGTGCTTGACCAGCTGCCGCTGCCGCCCGGACGTGTCGTGCTGGAAACTCCCGCCACGGCGAATACGGAACGCACCTTGCTGGCGTTTGCGCTTGCCAACTACCGGCTGAATGGTTTCAAGGTCGCTGCCAACACGACGGGCCTGGCGGATCTCGAAGAACTGCTGCGCGGGGTGCGTCCAGATTTCGTGAAAATCGATGCTCGCCATGTGCCGCAACCGGCGCAGATGCTGCAGGCCATCCGCATTGCAGCGGACAGCGGCACCCGGTTGGTTTTTACGCGGGTTGAGCAAAACGCGCAGCGCGAGTTTTTGCGCGCGCAAACCGGTGTATGGCTGCAGGGCTGGGCGATCGGGCGTCCGCAGGTATTGCGCCGCAGCGAGGGTACGCGCGTTATTGGGGTTCGATAGTGTGTCGTCGAAAAAACGCCGCACCTGGTGAGGTGCGGCGCAGGAAAGTGCATAACGATAGTATGCGGTTACGCAGTGATGAAAATGTTACGCCATTCAGAACGAATGTCGCAGACCCGCCTGGATGCCGGAAATCTTGCGGTCTGCGCCACCAAAGCCGGTGCCGTTCTTGCCGAAATCATAACCGCCATTCCACGCGCCCGCGTTTTCGTCATTGCTGATGCGTGCGTAAATCACTTTCAGCAGTGTGCGCTTGGACAGGCTGTGTTCATAGCCCACATTGATAAATTGTGCACCTGTGTCCGCGAGGGAGTTTGCACCATTACCAATTGAACCGGAAAGATCATTGGCGCGGTAATACTGACCGATGACCTTACCATTGGCGGTGACATTAACTGTGCCGCCAATGCCCCAGACATTTTGCTTGAGGTCTACGCCATTGGTTGCGGCAATTCTGCCAGCCAGCGCATTTCCATCGGCTTCCGTGCGGTTTTGCGACCAGATCAGGCGCAACGTGGCATTGCCAAAATCGTATTTTCCACCCAAGCGGACTTCATGGCTGCGGAAGTCATTACCCCAACGCTCAGACAAGGTAGTGGCTGCGGCTGTGCCGTCATCTTGATTACGCCAACGGGCATCGGCATAGGTGAGGCCGATAAAGATCGGGCCATTGTCATAGGTCAGGCCGAGATCGTAAGCCGACGTGTTTATTTTGGTGGCCAGATCTTCATCCTTGCCTTCGTTCGCTGCATATTGCGCGGAAAACTGCACACCGGAAAATTTTGGCGAGACATAAGCGACCGCGTTGGTAAACCGGTTATCGAATAGCCCGGCGGTGCCGCCAGAGCGGGTTGTGGATGGCGATGTGCGCGGCGCAGAAAAGTTGCTGCCAGCATCGAGCTTGGTACCGGCAAGCAGGCCGCCTGCCTTGCCCAGAATTGCTTGGTTGGAGCCAATGCCATCAGCACCGGCATTGACATCAAGGGCGCTGGCGAAGGTACGGCTGATGCCACTGAGATTACCCAGCGTGACCTTGCCGAATGCACCAGAGGCGCCGACAAAACTGTCGCGTGCTGTGCCGAGCGCGCCGCCTTCGTCGAACTTGGCATCTGATTCAAATTGGAACAGCGCGGTCAGGCCATTGCCAAGATTTTCGCTGCCTTTGAAACCGATACGTGAGCCATTAGTGGCCACGCGGGTGAAGTTGGGTGTATTGGCTTGAAGGGCAGGTGTGGTACCGCCGCTGACACTGATGACATCAAAGGTAGCGTCGGCCACGCCATAGATCGTGACGTTGGATTGGGCGAGTGCCGCACCGGATAGACCGGCGATGGCAAGGGCGATGAGTTTTTTCTGCATGACATTCTCCTGAGTAAAAAAAGGGTGGTGAAACAAATGTAAAAAGTCGGCGCTGGTGCTACGGCGGCGCAGCGCCGTTGCGTTCGTTTAGCGCGCGCTGATCTGGTCGAAAGTGCCGCCGTCGGCAAAGTGTGTTTTCTGTGCCGCCTGCCAGCCGCCAAAGATTTCGTCGATGGTGATGAGTTTCACCGGCGCGAATTGCTTGGC
>JAUSMB010000080.1 GCA_030645365.1 Rugosibacter sp. | reverse complement strand
GCCGATGCCTTCCTTGCGCAGCATCATGGATTCGTCCTCGCTGTGTGTGCGCAAGACGATCTCGATGCGGGGATTCAGGGTGCGCGCCGTGTTGGCCATCTGGCGCACGTTGAGTGAATCAGGCGTTGCCACCACCAACATGGCGGCATCGGCAATGTGTGCCTGAATCAGCACTGCCGGATCAGCGGCATTGCCTGATACAGCCGCTATCCCTTTCTTGCGCAGTTTCTCGACCAGCTCACGGTTCTGTTCCGCCACCACGTAGGGAATGCCACGCGCCTCCAGCGCGCTGGCGATCCGCTTGCCAACCCGGCCAAAACCGACCAGCACGACTTGCCCCTCCAGGTATTTGCGCTCGGTGGTCATCGGCAGCTCGGCATACGGGTCGATCCGCTGCTCCAGGCGTCGGGCAGGCGCCGAGCGTTCAAGAATCCAACGCCGTATCGGCTCGATGGCGGCGAACAGCAACGGATTCAGCGCAATGGAGATGAGCGCACCGGCCAATATCAGGCTCATGCCTTCGGCCGGCAGCAAACCTAGCGACAAGCCCATGCCGGCCAGGATGAACGAAAACTCACCAATCTGCGCCAGGCTGGCCGAAACGGTCAGCGCCGTATTCAGCGGATAGCGACAGGCCAGCACGATGACCAAGGCCGCAATGGATTTGCCGAAGATGATGATGGCCACCACAACCAGGACGCGTATCGGCTGCTCCAGCAAGATGGTCGGCTCGAACAGCATGCCCACGGATACGAAAAAAAGCACCGAGAAGGCGTCGCGCAGCGGCAGGGACTCTTCGGCCGCCCGGTGGCTGAATTCCGATTCGCGCAGCACCATGCCGGCGAAGAATGCGCCAAGGGCAAACGAAACGCCGAACAGTTGAGCCGCACCGAAGGCAATGCCGATGGCCGCCGCGACCACTGACAAGGTAAACAGCTCGCGCGAGCCGGTGCGCGAAATCTGCCACAACAACCAGGGGAGTACACGGCGACCCGCTACCAGCATGATGGCGATGAACGCGGCCACCTGAAGCAAGGTTTTCCCAATCGTGACCCAAAGCGGATCGGCGCTCGGCACGGCGACCGCCGATCCGCCCAGAACGCCCGCGAGCGGGGGCAACAACACGAGTACCAGGACAGTGGCAAGGTCTTCAACGACCAGCCAGCCGACTGCAATGCGACCATTCATGCTGTCGAGCACGCCACGCGCTTCCAGCGCCTTGAGCAGCACCACGGTACTTGCACACGACAGCGACAGCCCGAACAACAGGCCCGCACCCCAACTCCATCCCCACCACCAGCCCACGGTCATGCCGAGCATGGTGGCCAAGGTCATTTGCACCACGGCACCGGGCACTGCTATGCGTTTGACCGCCAGTAGATCATTGAGTGAGAAATGCAGGCCGACGCCGAACATCAGAAGCATGACGCCGATTTCGGAAAGCTGTGCGGCCAGATGTACATCCGCGACGAAACCCGGTGTGCCCGGCCCGATGATGATGCCAGCCACGAGATAGCCCACCAGGGCCGGCACCTTGATCCGTTCGGCGAGGAAACCCAGGATCAGGGCCATGCCAAAGCCGGCGGCCAGTGTGGTGATGAGGGGTATGTTGTGATCCATTCAAAGGTCTTTGCAATAGGGGTGGTACAAGAGATGAAAATGGGCTTCAAGCACCGGCTTCAAGCGAGATTCAGCGTCCCTGCCATACGGGCAAGCGTTTCTCGGCGAAAGCGCGCGGCCCTTCAATGGCGTCTTCACGGCATAGACCGGCTGATACAAGCGTTTAGCCTCTGCCAGCCCGGCCTCGCAACCCAAAGAGATCGCCTTGGTCAATGCCGCCTTGCCTGCCATGACTGACAAAGGCGCGTTGTCGCGAATCCGCTCGGCAAGCTGACGGGCCTTTGCCTGCACAGCTTCCGGCGTGTCTTCCAGATAGTTGATCCAGCCCATGTCGTACAGCCGCTCGATGGGCATCCAGTCGCCGGTGAGCACCATCTCCATGATGATGGCCTGAGGCATTTGCCACAGCAGCGGCACCGCCCAGGGTGAACCGCGGCCACGCTGGACTTCGGTAATTGCGGCACGGGTGCCACGCAGGGCCACCCGCAAGTCGGCATTCAGGCCCAGCATCATGCCGCCGGCCGGCAGGTCGCCGTTCATCGCGGCAATGATGGGTTTTTCCACTGCCCGCATGCACTCGTGAAACGGATCCTTGATCTTGCTCAGCACGTCCACACCCTCTTCCTGACGAATGCGGGCCGCTTCCTTGAGGTCCATGCCGGCGCAGAAAGTGCCGCATGCCGAGCCGGTGAGGATGATGACCCGCACCTCGGGATCAGCGTCCACCGTACGCCATACGGCATGCAAGCGGTTGATGAGTTCCACCGACAGCGCATTGCGGCTCTGCGGACGATTCAAGGTCAGCGTGGCGATATGGTCTTGCTTCTTGTAAATCAGCACATCCTGGTCGGTACTCACGCTTTCTCCTTCAAAGCTCAGCGGCGCATGCGCCGGTGCGGGATGCCGGCTTCCATGAACCCATCCCCTTCGGCGACGAAGCCCAGCTTTTCATAAAAACCCACGGCCTGCACTTGGGCATGCAGCAGCAAAGGCTGCAATTTCTGCTGCGCGGCCTCGGCAATCAACTGCGCCATCAGTGCGCGGCCGACGTGCTTGCCGCGCCAGGCGGCAAGCACGGCCATACGGCCGATATGGCCGTCGGGTAACAAACGTCCTGTGCCGATGACTTCGCCCTTGCTGTCACGGGCGATGACATGCCGACTGACGGCATCGAACTCATCCCAGTCCAGTGCCAGCGGCACGCCCTGCTCCACAACGAAAACCGCCTCGCGCACTGGCTTGGCCAGCGCGCCAAGTTCAGCCCATGTACCGCTGGTGAGGCCAAACTCGACAATCTCCACCGGCGTATAAACCGGCACGCGGTCGAACAGTTCAATGATGTCGCGGTTGCGCATGCGCACGCAGCCAATCGAACCTGGCGCGCCCATCGCCACCGTATCGGGCGAACCATGGATGTAAATATAGCGGTGCATGGTATCCACGTCGCCCAGGCGATTTTTGCCTGGCTCGGTACCGGAAAGCCACAGGATGCGCGTCAGTATCCAGTCGCGGTTCGGAAATTGCGCGGCCAATTCGGGCGACCAGATTTCCCCCGTCGGCCGACGGCGCTTGAACACGGTGTTTGCCGTCTCACCAGCGCCGACTTTTGCGCGAATGATGTGCCGCCCGCGCGGCGTGCAATAGCTGCCGTTTTGTTCACCCGCACCGTTCTTTGCGGTAGACACAGGATAGGTGGCGAGCAGGTTGCTGCGCGCGTCAAAAAGTTCCAGCGTTTGTAGCGGCAGGCTGATGCGGATATGCATGTCAGGCCAGCTCGGTGCGGTTGCGGCGGGCGGCGAAAAAACTCGACAGCAGTTGCCCGCATTCTTCCGCCCGCACGCCGCCGGTGATTTCGGCATGATGATTCAAGCGCGCCTCGCCAAACAAATCCAGCACACTGCCCGCCACACCGGTTTTCGGGTCTTTCGCGCCGAAAACCACCCGAGCAAGGCGCGCATGCATCATCGCCCCGGCGCACATCATGCAGGGCTCAAGAGTCACATACAGCGTCGCGCCTGGCAGCCGGTAATTACCCAGCCGCGTCGCCGCGTCGCGCAACGCCACGACTTCCGCATGCGCCGTCGGGTCTTGGCGGCTGATCGGCTGGTTAAAACCACGCCCGATAATCTGCCCGTCCAGCACGACCACCGCACCGACCGGCACTTCGCCCGCCGCGCCCGCTTCGCGCGCCAGATTGAGTGCCTCGGTCATCCAGAGTTCATCATTCATTTGCGAATTATGCCGACAAATAGGCTTTTGCGTTGCACTAATGCCAGCATTGCTGCCAGATAGTCAGTAAACTCCAACCTATTGAATCGTCACTGAGGTATCGCATGAAAACTCCTGAGCTTTTGGCCCCCGCAGGCTCCCTGAAAATGACACGCACGGCGCTGGATTACGGTGCCACTGCCATTTATGCAGGCCAACCGCGCTATTCCATGCGTGTGCGTAACAATGATTTTGGCAAAATTGAAAATATGGCCGCAGGCATTGAACTGACCCATCAGCGTGGCGGCAAGTTTTATGTGGTGAGCAACATTGTGCCGCATAACGCCAAGCTCAAAACCTATCTGGCCGACATGGCGCCGGTCATTGCCTTAAAGCCCGATGCGCTGATCATGGCCGACCCAGGCCTGATGCTGATGATTCGTGAAACCTGGCCAGAGATGCCAGTACATTTGTCGGTGCAGGCCAATACGGTAAATTATGCTGCGGTGCGTTTCTGGCGCAGCATCGGTGTCTCACGGGTGATTCTGTCACGCGAATTATCCATCGATGAGATTGCTGAAATTCGCCAGGAATGTCCGGAGATGGAACTCGAAGTTTTTGTCCATGGTGCGCTGTGTATCGCCTATTCCGGGCGTTGTCTGCTCTCTGGCTATTTCAACCACCGCGACCCGAATCAGGGCAGTTGCACCAATTCCTGCCGCTGGGATTACAAAGTGCTGCCAGCCAAAACCGATGGCGCGGGCGATATCAGCTTGCTGCATCCTCGACCAACCACGATTCCCGTCGCGAGCGCTGCGGATAGCAGTTGTTGCAAAAGCACGCAGCCGACAGAAAGCCTCACGAAGCTGGTCAATCGGCCGGATGAAGACGCCTGGCTGATTGAAGAATCCACGCGCCCCGGCCAGCTCATGCCGATTGAGGAAGACGAACACGGCACGTATATTTTGAATTCAAAAGATTTGCGTGCCATTGAGTATGTCGCACAATTAACCGAGTTGGGCATTGATTCGCTAAAAATAGAAGGCCGCACCAAATCACCCTACTACGTTGCGCGTACTTGCCAAAGTTATCGCCAGGCAATTGACGATGCGGTGGCGGGCCGACCGTTTAATCCACGGTTGGTGGGCGATCTGGATGGCTTGGCAAATCGCGGCTACACCCCGGGGTTTTATGATCGTCACCCGGATCGTGAGCATCAAAATTACTTGAAAGGCAGTTCCGAATCTAGCCGCAGCCTGTATGTCGGCGATGTCTTAGGTTACGCCGCCGATGGTCTGGCCGAGATCGAGGTGAAAAACAAATTCAGCGTGGGCGACCGCATTGAGCTGATTCACCCCGCAGGCAATAGCGAACACGTCCTGACGCAAATAGTCGGCGCTGGTGACACGGCGATCAATGCCGCCCCAGGTAGTGGTCATCGCGTGCGCATCGCGATTCCACGCGGACAAGAAGGCGCATTCGTTGCACGCTTTGTCAATGAGGCTGCGACAGCTTAAGGCACTGATATCACTCGCGTTCAGCGCATCGGCTGATGCCTTTTCGTGACAGCATTCATAGAATAAACAGAGAGGAGAATCAAGATGGATTACCTGCGATATTACGTTGTGTCACTGATGATGATTATCGGCATTGCCGGCTTTGCTCTGGGTGGTTATTGGTTGTGGGCTGGGTTGGGTACTTATGTTGCGCTATTCGTGCTGGCGCTGCTGTCAGGTCCGGATCTTAAGCCTCGCACCATTCGCCACCCGCTCTTAGCGGATATCCCGCTGTACTTGCATCTTCTGCTGATCATTGCGCTCTACAGTATGTTTGCCTGGCGCGTAGGCGAAGGGCTGGGTTTGGCTGAGGGCTGGCCTACCGTTATTGCGCTCGTTGGCGGAGTTGCTAGCCTGGTTTGGCTCAGCGCAGCGCCCAATGTGCCTGTGCTACATGAACTTTGGCATCGACGCGATACCTTTTCACGTTATGTCGGCAAATTCATGAGTGCCTTTTTTGCCGATTTGCATCGCGATATTCCACACACAGACACTCATCACCTGCACCTGGATACGCCAGAAGACGCCGATACGGCTTACCGTGGCGAGAATGTCTATAAGTTCATGTGGCGCTGCACGAAACACAATTACCAAACCTTGTGGGCAAGCGAGCGTAGACGCCGCATCGCGTTGGAAATGCCATTTTTTAGTATCAAGTATCTGATTCTGTGGGAAATCGGTTCTGCCCTGTTGATCCCATTAGTCGCTGGCTTGATTGGCGGATGGCTGGCGGCTTTGCTGGTTTTCGTGGCGCAAGTCATCACCAAATTTGCCGTTGAAGCGCTGAACTATCTGCAACATTATGGCCTGTTGCGCGCGCCGGGTTCGCCTATCGAAATTCAACATGCCTGGAATCACTTGAATTGGTGGGATCGCGTGGTGGGCTATGAAATCACTAACCACATTGATCATCACCGAGATGGTTTTTTGCGGTTTGATCAACTCAAACCACGTCCTGAAGCGCCACAAATGCCGAATGTATTTGTCTGCATCATCAGCGCATTTATCCCGCCAATCTGGTTCAAGGCCATCGCCATGCCGCGCCTGAAGAATTGGGATTTAAATTTTGCCAATGCGGCTGAATGTGCATTGGCTAAAGAAGCCAACCGTCGTGCCGGTTGGCCTGATTGGCTGGCTGAGGCGGGGAAATCAAACTGATGTAACTTGTATCCGGTTTATCTATACTAATCAGCAACAAAAAACATCACCCTATCACCGATAAAAAGAGGACAACATGAGCGTAAAAAATTTGGGTTATTTGGGCTTTGGCGTGAAAGACGTCCAAGCATGGCGGACTTGCCTGGCCGGAAAATTAGGGCTGATGGAAGCCGGTTATATCGATGGCAACGCCCTCTTTCGCATGGATTCCAGGGCGTGGCGCATCGCCGTACACCAAAGTGAAGACGACGATTTAGCCTACACCGGCTACGAAGTTGCCAACGCAGAAGTGTTAGCACAAATGACTGAGCGACTCCACCAGGCAGGCGTTACCGTCTCGCCGGGCGACGCTGCGCTGGCTAAACGACGTGGCGTAATTGATTTAATTTCCTTTGTTGATCCATTCGGCCTGACTGTCGAGTTGTATTACGGTGCCACGGAAGTATTTGAGCAACCGTTTGTTTCGACCACAGGCGTATCCGGCTTCCTGACGGGTAACCAAGGTTTGGGGCATATCGTTCGCTGCGTTCCGGATGCGCTTAAAACGCTGGAGTTTTATACCAAGGTATTGGGTTTTGAGATGTCAGACATTGTTGATCTGACCCTGGGGCCGGACATGAAAATCCCCCTGTATTTCCTGCATTGCAATGAGCGTCACCATACGCTGGCAATTGCGGCTATTCCCGTGCCCAAGAAGATTCATCACTTTATGCTGGAGACTTTATCAATGGATGATGTTGGCTTCGCCTACGATCGCCTCGGTTTGGATAATGTGATTACGACAACGCTAGGCAAACACACCAATGACCACATGTTTTCTTTTTACTCAAAAACTCCCTCAGGCATTGAAGTCGAGTTTGGATGGGGTGCCCGAACGGTTGATGACACGTGGGCTGTAACACGCCACAACACCGTCAGCATCTGGGGACATAAACCTGTTGGTCGGGCTGAATAGTCAGTTCTCTTCCTGCTACATCAGCCGCTAAAGCCGATGTAGCCAGAAAGATTTCCTTTTTTAATTTTTTTACTTGTTCTCAGTACCTGAAACCCTTATGGCTCAATACGTTTTCACCATGAATCGCGTCGGCAAGATCGTGCCGCCGAAGCGTCAAATTCTCAAAGACATCTCTCTTTCGTTTTTCCCCGGTGCCAAGATTGGTTTACTCGGCTTGAATGGCTCGGGTAAATCGACTGTCCTGAAAATCATGGCGGGCATTGACAAAGATATCATTGGTGAAGCCACGCCGATGCCTAACCTGAACATCGGCTATTTGCCGCAAGAGCCACAGCTCGACCCGAACAAAACTGTACGTGAAGAAGTTGAATCGGGCATGGGTGAAGTGATGGCCGCACAAGCCAAGCTGGAGGCCATCTACGCCGCCTATGCTGAGCCTGAAGCCGACTTCGACAAATTAGCTGAAGAACAGGCACGGCTTGAAGCCATCCTTGCTGCCTCAGGCAGTGATACCCAGCACCAGCTAGACCTGGCCGCCGACGCGTTGCGCCTGCCGCCGTGGGATGCCACAATCGACAAGCTTTCTGGCGGCGAAAAGCGCCGCGTCGCGCTGTGCAAACTATTGCTCTCGCGCCCCGACATGCTGCTGCTGGATGAGCCAACTAACCACCTGGATGCTGAATCGGTGGAATGGCTGGAACAGTTCCTCACCCGCTTCCCCGGCACCGTAGTGGCTGTTACCCACGATCGCTACTTTTTGGATAATGCCGCCGAATGGATTCTGGAACTTGACCGCGGCCAGGGCATCCCGTGGAAGGGCAATTACTCTTCCTGGCTGGAGCAAAAAGAAGCACGGCTGGAAACCGAGTCCAAGCAGCAAGATGCCCGCATGAAGGCCATGAAGGAAGAGCTCGAATGGGTGCGCAGCAACCCCAAGGCGCGCCAGGCCAAGAGCAAATCCCGTCTCGCACGATTTAATGAGCTCTCTAACGAGGAATACCAAAAGCGCAACGAAACCCATGAAATCTTCATCCCTGTCGCCGAGCGGCTGGGTGACAAGGTGATCGAATTTCACAATGTCAGCAAAGGCTTTGGTGACCGTCTGCTGATCGATAACCTCTCATTCACCGTGCCTGCCGGCGCGATTGTTGGCATTATCGGCCCCAATGGCGCGGGTAAATCAACGCTATTCAAAATGATCACAGGGCAAGACAAGCCTGACACGGGCGACGTTATCATCGGCCCCACGGTGAAAATTTCCTATGTCGACCAAAGCCGCGATTGCCTTGATGGCACGAAAACCGTGTTTGATGAACTTGCCGATGGTGCCGATATCCTCACCATCGGCAAAGTTGAACTCCCCAGCCGTGCGTATATCGGCCGCTTTAACTTCAAGGGCGGTGACCAGCAAAAGCTGGTTGGCAATCTCTCTGGTGGCGAACGCGGAAGGCTGCATCTGGCCAAGACGTTGATGACGGGCGGCAATGTGCTGCTGCTCGATGAACCCTCCAACGATCTGGACGTGGAAACCCTGCGTGCGTTAGAAGATGCGCTGCTTGAATTTGCCGGTTGCGCCCTGGTCATCAGCCATGATCGCTGGTTTTTAGATCGTATCTGCACCCATATCCTGGCCGCAGAAGGTGAATCGCAGTGGAGCTTCTTCACCGGCAATTATCAGGAATATGAAGATGACAAGAAGAAACGTCTCGGTGAAGAGGGCGCCAAGCCCAAGCGGATACGCTACAAGCCAGTCACGCGCTAAAATAAGTCATCAAGTTTTTTATGCAGACTTGACCCCCAATGCGCGATGTGAATTGGGGACATTTTTTATGATTACTCTGCTGGCTTTTAAACTCAGCAAGCCATATGGTGACAACCAATTTTAAACCTCGGCCGTCGTGCCTCATCATTCGAAATAAAACCAAAAAACATTCAGGATCAAGATGAGTCAAATAAACAGCCCCCACGATTCTGTTTTTCGCACGCTGTTCGAAACCATGGGCGACCCTTGTTTTCTGTGCAAAAAAAATGGTTTCATCGTGGATTGCAATCGAGCCGCATGGCAAATACTCGGCTATCCGGACAAACAAGCCGTGATCGGTTGCTCACCTGAAGAGATTTCCCCACCATTTCAGCCTGATGGCAGTGCCTCGCATGAGAAAACCATCCAAATGGTAGAGCTTGCCTCGACAATAGGGGCACATCATTTTGAGTGGACGCATCTTCATGCCGATGGTACGAGTATTCTTGTTGAGGTGATGCTCACCCGCATCGTCATGGACGGCGAAGAAATGTTGCACTCGCTCTGGCGTGATCTGACTAGCCGCAAGCAAGCGGAAAATGCGTTGCGTAAATCTGAAACAAAGTTGCGTTTGTTATTTGAAAGCACCAGTGATGCAGTGATGCTATATGATTTCAAAGGTTTTTTCGACTGCAACAAAGCGGCACTCGAGATATTTGGCTGTTCCACTGCAGAAACGATTAAGAAGCTACATCCCGGCCAGCTCTCACCAGAAAAACAGCCTTGTGGCACCGATTCCTTTACGCTGATCAATGCAAATCTCGAACGTGCCGTGGAAATTGGGCATTGCCGATTCGAGTGGCTACACCAACGCATTGACAATGGACAACTCTTTCCCGCTGAAGTCTTGCTCAGTTCAATGGAACTTGAGGGCAAGCTGTGTATTCAGGCAACAGTACGCGATATTTCTGAACGCAGACAAACAGAGCGAGCAGAAAAGTTTCGTGGTGACATACTGGAATTATTAACAAAAGAATTACTTTTACCCCACATACTGCAAGCTATTGTCGTGGCGGCAGAACAGTTGATTTCAGACAGCCTTGGCGGCATTCTTTTAGTGGATAGCGAAGGTAAACATCTCAGACACGGTGTCGGCCCCAATCTCCCCGATTTTTTCGCGGCTGCTATAAATAACATTAGCATTGGCGCAGATACAACACCATGTGGCAGAGCAGCTTTTACCGGTCAGCGCGTTGTTGTGGAAGACTTTTTACAAGATCCAACCTGGTCTCCCTACCAACCACTAGCGGCTCAAGCCGGGCTGGCCGCTTGCTGGGCACAGCCGATTCTTTCTTCGACTGGCAAGGTGCTGGGTATTCTCACCATCTACTACCGTAATCCGCACCGTCCCAGCAGCGCCGACATTTCACTGATTACTCAAGCGGCAACGCTTGCCGGCATTGCCATTGAGCGTGCCAAAATGGAAGAACAGGTGCTCAGGCTCGCTTATTATGATGAGCTGACCAACTTGCCCAATCGTCGATTACTGATGGATCGACTGAAAAGAGTATTGTCTGCCAATTCGCGCAGTGGCAGGCATGGCGCGCTTTTATTCATTGACCTGGATAACTTCAAAAGTATTAATGACACATTGGGACACGCTGCTGGCGATATCATGCTGCACCATGTTGCCTTGCGACTAGTTGCTTGCGTTCGGAGTGAAGATACTGTGGCACGACTTGGCGGTGACGAGTTTGTTGTCATGTTCGAAAATTTGCGCGAAGATCCTGTCGAAGCCGCAAAGCAGGCAGAGGCTACGGGCGATAAAATTCTTGCAGCACTTCGTGCGCCTTACCTTTTAAATAATAAAGAGCAACGTACCACGCCGAGCATTGGTGCTGTGTTGTTCAAAAGTAAAAACGACCTTTCGGCAGATACACTGATAAAACAGGCTGATATCGCGATGTATCACGCCAAACAAGCTGGACGGGATGCATTATGTTTCTTTAATGCTCAAATGGAAGCATTCGTTACTGAAAAAGTTGCACTCTCAAGCGATTTGCATGATGCCTTGGAGCATGATCAATTCGTGCTGTTTTACCAGATTCAGGTAGATCAACTGGGCAAGGCACAAGGCGCAGAAGCTCTGATCCGATGGAATCATCCGAAAAAGGGCTTGGTTTCACCCTTGCAATTTATTTCACTGGCAGAAGAAAACGGTTCAATTGTGCCAATTGGACTATGGGTGCTGAATGCCGCGTGCGCTCAAATCAAAATATGGCAGCAGCATGAAACAACACGAAATTTAACACTGGCGGTCAATGTGAGTGCCCGACAATTTATTCACCCTAACTTTACTTCTCAGGTTAACGCCATCGTCGAGCATCACGCGATTGATCCTCGGGGGCTGAAGATGGAGCTCACTGAAAGCATGTTGGCAATAGATGTTGAAAACGTTATTGTCAAAATGAACCAATTACAGGCCACGGGGATCCGCTTTTCACTGGATGACTTTGGTACAGGCTATTCATCCTTGCAATACATTAAACGATTGCCTCTGACCCAGCTAAAAATCGATCAGTCTTTCGTCAGAGACATTGAGAGCAATGTTCAGGATAGAGCGATTGTGCGTACCATTATTGCAACGGCAAATAGCTTCAATCTGGATGTGATTGCCGAAGGAGTGGAAACCGTAGAACAAAAAAACTTGCTGCTGGCAGAAGGCTGTTCCCATTTTCAAGGCTACCTTTTCAGTAAACCAATGCCCATTGCCCAGTTTTCACAACTGTTGCAGGATGACTTTATTACCTAGGGCACGACGCCTCCATTCCTTTTCTCTTGCACGCGCTGCTGCCAACAATTATCGCGGTACCCAGCCGCCACATACTGGAAATATCTGACCGACAAAACAGTTTGCGGCGGTAGTGCATAAATAAGCGGCAAAACTTGCATCCTCGCGTGCGCTCACCAGGCGACCTAGCGGCACTTCCCATTTGATACGCTCTTGAAAGGCCGGTAGCGCCTGCACTTCCGGTGGGAAGTATGTTGGATTCTCAACCAGATTTTGCGCAATGGCATTGACCTGGATATTCAGTGGCGCCATCTCGACGCCCACCGATTGAACATAGGCCAACTGCGCACCTCGTGCCGCACTGTAAGTCGAGCGGCGTTTCATGCCACGTAGTGCAGAGGCACTGCCCATGAGCAAAATCTTGCCCGCACGACGCTCGATCATCTGCGGCAACACCGTGCGCACCAGACGTGGCAAGGGCGTCACCAGATGAGCAAAGACCGACTCCCATTCGTCATCAGTGGCTTCAACTGCCTGCGTGTTCGGTGCAGGAATCGCCAGATTGGCAATCAGAACATCTATGTGCCCAGACTTTTGTATGAGAGACTCAATGCGCTGTGGCGTTAGCAATGGCCCCGTGTCGGCCATGATTGTTGCACCACACTCTGCCAATACTTCGCATAGAACCGGCCCCATGAATGCATCGGCCTGTGTCACGAGAATACGTTTCCCCTGCAAATTCACCAGATTCATTATGCTATTCCTTTCAAAAGTCGGCGCTCATATTACGGCTACTACAGCAATGATGCTGTATCTACTTCAGGATTTATACTACAGTGGAAGAATTTCAATAATACAAAGGCAAAGGGAAAAACCATGGCACGCGTCGTCCATTTTTATCAAACCGGTGGTCCAGAAGTTTTGCAGATTGAAGATGAAACAATCGGTGAGCCTGGTGCAGGCGAAGCCCGTATTCGCATTCAAAGTATCGGCCTGAATCGTGCCGAGGCTGCATTTCGTTCGGGCACTTATATTGAGCAGCCCGTGTTCCCCTCACGCATTGGCTATGAAGCCTCAGGAATTATCGAAGCCCTGGGCGACGCAAAAAGCGGTTTCAACACAGGTGACCCCGTATGCATACTTCCAGAATTTTCGATGACACGCTATGGTGTGTGCGCAGAATCCGCGATCGTTCCCAGCGCTGCCCTGATAAAGCGCCCTGTAGAACTTAACGAGATCGAAGCCGCTGCCGTTTGGATGCCTTACATGACCGCCTGGGGTGCCTTAAGCGAGCTCGCCCCATTCACCGCATCTGATGCTGTCATAATCACCGCCGCCTCCAGCAGCGTTGGACTAGCTGCCATCCAGGTTGCACAGCGCCTTGGTGCGTTGCCTATTGCAGTCACGCGCACCGCAGCAAAACGTGATGCGCTGCTTGCGAGCGGTGCGCCACACGTCATTGTTAGCGCAGAAGAAAATATCGCCGAGCGCGTCATGGCGATCACTCACGGAAAAGGCGCACGTATGGTATTTGACCCTATCGCCGGGCCCGGTGTGAACGACCTGGCCGCAGCACTCGGCCCACGTGGCGTTTTCGTGATTTATGGCAATCTGAGCGGCCGTGGGCACGAAACCCCTTTCCCTTATATGCAGGCCATGAAAAAGTCGCTCACCATGCGTCCCTATCTCATTTTTCCGGATATGGCCAATAAGGCAAGACATGCAGCGGCATGTGAATTCATCCTCTCCGGCCTCAAGGACAAGAGCCTCAAACCCATCATCGCCAAGACCTTCACACTCGATCAGATTGTCGACGCATACCAGTATCTGGAGAGCAATCAGCAGATTGGTAAAGTGGTTGTTACTGTACCGTGATGAGAAAAGGACTGAATTAAATAAGGTAATCCGGTGCTCAGCTGGCGTACTTGATATTCACTCTTGGTTTTTATTATTGGCTGCTGCTTGCAATGCCGTTGCAGATGTCCATTCGATGGCCAAGCTGTAGCCCACGGCAAGCAAGGTAGGGCCAAGAAAGACACCGATGACACCGAATGCCAGCACGCCTCCCAGCACACCGAGAAAGACGATAGCGAAAGGTAGCTTTGCGCCTCGGCTGATGATGTAGGGCTTAATTACATTGTCCACGGTGCTCACCACAAAGAAGCCCCATAGAGCAACAAAAATAGCCCAGGCAAATTGGTCCTGCTGAAACAACCAGATGGCCGCGCCGCCCCAGATGATAGGCGGCCCCACTGGAATCACGGACAGGAAGAAGGTGGCGACACCCAATAGTACCGGACCAGGAACGCCAGCAATGGCAAACCCGACAGCAGACAGCACGCCTTGCGCCAGTGCTGTGCCCAGGATGCCGTAGACCACTCCGGTTACCGTACCGCGAGCAATACCGAGCAGGTAAAGTGCGCGACTACCCGCCAGATGTTTCAGCGTGATATAGAGGCGTGAGGCCAGCGCTTCGCCATGAAGAAAAAAGAAGAAGGAAAGAAATACGGAGATGCCTATATCCAGCACCCCCTTACCCATCAGCCCCCCCGCCGCAAGCGCCGCTGCTTGCGCAGGCTTTGCAAACCCTTCCAGCGTATGTGTCAGTTGTTGACCATCATGTGCTAACTGCTGCCAGTAATCGTGAACCATCTGGCCTGCGAGCGGCAGACTGGTCAGCCAGACAGGTGCATCGGGCAGCCCGTTTTTAAGCAAGTCAGTAGCCACGCGCGCGAGCTCGGTGATATTGTCGACCAGTGCCAGAGCGACGGCAGTCACCGGCCCCAGTAGCGTCAGGGTAACAAGCAATGTCATCAGGCTTGCTGCAAAAATACGCCGTTCTCCCAGCAATCGATTCAGCGACAGAAAAACCGGCCAGCTGGTAGACACCAGGATAGCCGCCCAGAGCAGCGCCGTGAGGAAAGGCCAAAGTACCAGTACGCAACCAGCCACAAGCAGTACAAGGGCGAGATGGGTAAGGATGAGATCAGAATATTTTTTTTGCATACCAGTACGGCGTTATTGCGGCTTTATTGACTCACCGATACGCTGAGCCTGTTGAAGGCAGGGCAACAGCGTGGCGATGGTCAAGGGTGGCAGAAAGGTTTTTTGCGAGCGAAATGCGTCCACTAAAATACGCTTAATTCATTGCAGATTAAATCACGGAATTCAAGCCTGAAAAATTTTTATCGCTTTTCATTTGCCAAAAGAAGACTGTGCTTTCTGCAGCTCGCCTTGCGGATGCGGCACCATCGGTACATGATGGCCTTAGAATCACTAACCCTAGCATGCCGTAAACTAATGCCCCACTTCAGGAGAGCACTATGCAAGTCAAAGCCGCTGTCGCCTATCAAGCGGGCGCTCCGCTATCGATTGAAACTGTCGAACTGGGCGGCCCCCGGGCCGGCGAGGTGCTGGTCGAAATCAAGGCCTCCGGCGTATGCCATACCGATGCCTTCACTTTATCGGGCGACGACCCCGAAGGTATTTTCCCGGCGATTCTCGGCCATGAAGGCGCGGGTGTCGTGGTTGAAGTCGGCGCGGGCGTGACCAGCGTCAAGCCTGGCGACCATGTGATTCCGCTGTACACGCCGGAATGCCGCCAGTGCGAATACTGCCTGTCGCAAAAGACCAACCTGTGCCAGGCGATACGCACAACACAGGGCCAGGGGCTGATGCCCGACGGTACCAGCCGCTTCAGCCTGCACGGCAAACCCATATTTCATTACATGGGCACGTCGACGTTTGCGCAATACACGGTGATGCCTGAAATCGCCGTCGCCAAAATTCGCGAGGATGCGCCCTTTGACAAGGTTTGCTACATCGGCTGCGGCGTGACCACCGGCGTCGGCGCGGTGATCAATACCGCCAAGGTGCGGCCCGGCGACCGCGTGGTGGTGTTCGGTTTGGGTGGCATCGGGCTGAATGTGATCCAGGGGGCGCGCATGGTCGGCGCAAGCATGATAGTCGGCGTGGATATCAACCCGTCGCGCCAGGCGCTGGCCGAAAAATTCGGCATGACTCATTTTGTGAACCCCAAGGAAGTCGAGGGTGACCTGGTGCCTTATCTCGTCAGCCTGACCAAGGGTGGCGCCGACCACAGCTTTGAATGCGTCGGCAATGTCGACCTGATGCGCCAGGCGCTGGAGTGCTGCCACAAGGGCTGGGGCGTCAGCACCATCGTCGGCGTGGCCGGTGCGGGCAAGGAAATTTCCACCCGTCCGTTCCAGCTGGTAACCGGCCGCGTCTGGCAAGGCTCGGCTTTTGGCGGCGCCCGTGGCCGCACGGACGTGCCGAAAATCGTGGATTGGTATATGGAGGGCAAGATCAACATCGACGATCTGATTACCCATGTGCTGCCGATCGAGCAGATCAACGAGGCCTTCGACTTGATGCATGCAGGCAAGTCGATCCGTTCGGTGGTGACGTTTTAATTCAAAAAACTTAAAAAAAAGCCTCCCGCTCAGTTAGCTGAGCGAGAGGCTTTTTTAGTTTCCTGTGATTATTTCCAGTCTTCAGCGATCATCTGTGCACCACGCCAGGCAATGGCCATCGTGGCGGCATGCGTGTGCGCCGAGACAACCATCGGCATAATCGACGCATCAATCACCCGCAATCCCTGAGTGCCACGAACGCGCAAGCGCTCATCAACGACTGCGTCTGCCCCCTGCCCCATCTTGCAGCTGCCCACCGGGTGATACACCGAGCCACCGTAGTCAAGGTAATATTTTTTCGCATCCTCTTCTGACTTGACCGTATCTGCTGGATAAGTCTCAAAAGAAATCAAATCAGCGATAGGCTTGGTTGCTGCCACCTGGCGAATGGCCTTAACCAGTTTCGGACCATAAGCCAAGTCTTCCGGATGGGTGAGCATATTGGGACGTATCGTGGGCTTGTCTTTTGGGTCAGCGGAACTGATCATGACCTCGCCACGGCTTTGCGGCCGTAGCTGATAACCTAAAAACATGATGCCATGTTCGTTTTCGACATCCATGCTGACTTTGCCGGGTTTGGTTGAGAGTGGTGCCATCATGATTTCAATATCCGGCCGATCCAGTGCTGGGTCTGTTTTCAGAAAGGACACCACATCGTGCGAACCGGTGGACATGATGCCTTTGGAGGTGAATACGTAGTACAGCAGGCTCTTGAGCAAACCAAGACCTTTTAGCATAGGGTTAATGCTGATTGGTTTATTGATGCGATATTGCACAGCCAGCATGCGATGGTCATGCAGATTCTGCCCCACACCAGGCAGATCAGATACCACCGGGATGTTGAATTTTTGTAAATGGTTCTTTGGGCCTACGCCAGACAGTTGCAGTAATTTTGGGGACTCCAGCGTACCCGCGCTCACAATCAGTTCTTTGCGCACCTTGATCGCGTAAGTGCCTTTAGTATCTTTAACCAATACGCCGATAACCTTGTTGCCATCAAACAGAATCTTAAGCGCTTCTGTTTCTGAGCAAACCTTGAAGTTTGGGCGCCCCTTGATGGGATTAATGAAGGCTGTTGCTGCATCCATGCGCTTGCCGTCTTTGATGGTGTAAGAGGCATAACCTACCCCTTCGTTATCAGGACGGTTCGTGTCTTCACGGCGTGGCAGCCCCATATTCACCATGCTTTCGATCACGGCGTCACATACCGGATGGTGATTATGATGCTTGGCGATGTGCATCGGGCCGCCGACGCCACGCACTTCATCCTCGCCCATTTCGTGGTCTTCCATGGATTTAAAACAGGGGGCCAAATGTTTCCAGCCCCAACCGGAATTACCCATGTTCTCCCAGTCATCGAAGTCTTTGGCCTGGCCGCGTGTGTAAAACAAACCATTCACCGAGCTGCAACCACCCATCAGCTTGCCCCGCCCCCAGGAGTCTGAAACACCGGCTGTGCCAGGCTCTGGAATTGTCTCGAAGCGAGACACATATTTATCATCAAACATCAGCTGCCCAAAGCCTTTAGGCATGCGCAACAGAAAATTATGCAGGTCTAAACCGCTTTCGATAATAACGACTTGATCCGTACTTTTTTCACTGAGCCGGTTAGCCAGCACGCAACCCGCCGAGCCAGCACCAACAATCAGAAAATCACATTCCATCGCGCGTCCGGTATCCATGTCTTGTCCTCTTTTTATGTGTGCAATATTTCAAACGCATTGATTCTATAGCTATTGGCAAACCAATAGTGGCGGCAAAAAGCTTAATCTTGATATCAACGGCATGAGATGAGTTAAGTACTACTGCTGACTGATGCTGAAAATTATTGCTTCCAATCCTCGGCAATCATCTGCGAAGCCCGCCAGGCAATAGCCATTGTCGCAGCATGGGTGTGGGCTGAAACAATAATTGGCATAATTGAAGCATCAATCACGCGCAAACCTTCCGTCCCACGTACCCGGAGGCGCTCATCCACAACCGCGTCTTCGCTTTGCCCCATCATGCAAGTACCTACGGGGTGATACACCGTACCGCCATATTCGCGATAGTAATTTTCAGCATCGGTATCGGTTTTAACTTTATCTGCCGGAAAAGTCTCAAACGAGATCGTGTCAGCAATAGGTTTTGTCGCACAAATCTTGCGGATGGCCTTGACGAGTTTTGATCCATAAGCAATATCGTCAGGATGGGTCAGCGCATTGGGGCGAATAATCGGCTTATCTTTCGCATCAGCTGAGCGAATCATGATTTCTCCGCGGCTTTTTGGACGCAACTGATAGCCGACAAACATGATGCCATGCTCGTTTTCAACATCCATACTCATTTTCCCCGGCTTGGTCGACATCGCACCCATGATGATTTCCATATCGGGACGATCTAACGCAGGATCGGACTTGAGAAAGGCGATGACATCATGTGAGCCGGTGGACATAATGCCTTTGGATGTCAGCATGTAGTACAGCAGGTTTTTGACCAGGCCCAACCCTTTCAAGCCAGGGTTAATACTAATCGGTTTATTCACGCGGTACTGGACACACAATAAACGATGGTCATGCAAGTTTTGGCCAACTCCGGGCAGATCAACAACCACCGGGATATTAAATTTTTGCAGATAGGCTTTAGGGCCTACGCCTGAGAGTTGCAATAATTTAGGCGATTCGAGCGTTCCAGCGCTAACAATCAGCTCTTTACGCACTTTAATTTGATAAGTGCCTGAAGCGTCTTTCACTAGTAACCCGGTGGCTTTATTGCCTGTGAACAGAATTTTGAGCGCTTCGGTTTGTTCAAAAACCCTCAAGTTCGGGCGCTGTTTAATCGGCTTGATAAACGCCGTTGCTGCATCCATGCGCTTGCCATCTTTGGCGGTGTAAGAAACATAACCTATGCCTTCTTGTTCTGGGCGGTTTGTATCCGCACGACGAGGCAGCCCGGTATTTACGGCGCTCTCCATCACTGCTTCGCATAGCGGATGCGGCGTTGTGTGCTTGCTGATATTCATTGGGCCACCCACGCCGCGTACGTCATCTTCGCCTAGCTCATGGTTTTCGAGCGACTTAAAGCAAGGCGCAATGTGCTTCCAACTCCAGCCCGGATTACCCAAGGCTTCCCAGTCATTAAAATCCTCTGGCTGGCCGCGGGTGTAAAACAAACCATTTACGGAGCTGCAACCACCCATCAGCTTGCCGCGCGGCCAGGAGTCGGCAACCCCGCCTGTACCTGCTTCTGGTTCCGTCTCAAAGCGTGCCACATACTTGGTATCAAACATCAATTGACCAAAACCCTTGGGCATGCGCAACAGCAAGTTATCCATAGCTTTACCGCTTTCGAGCAGCACGACTTCATCCGTGCTTTTTGCGCTGAGGCGATTTGCCAATACACAACCGGCCGAGCCTGCGCCAATAATCAAAAAATCACATTCGATGGTGCGTTTATTTTCCATAACCTGATCCTCGTGTGTAGGTTTTTTTAGAGCGATTATTTTACAGTGGCTGAAGACCGATTTTTTGGGTTGCCTACAAAAGGTCGGCGCTGGTGATACGCCTCGAATCAAGTTTTCCTGGGGGACCGCGTACAGCCAGTTTTCGGCATTCAATGAAACCCGATCATGTGGCTAATAAGTCAATAATTACAGCTAAATACCACATAACCGCGTAAGATACTGGCCTTCCCGCCTATGCTGCACTATCTGTGCTGCATTATTCTTTGCTGCCCCTTGTTTTTGCTATCCCTTTGTTATGACCGAAACCCTCACCACCCATCTTGCCCATGCGTTTGCCTCCCGTGAAACGCTCATGGCACAATTGCTTGCCGAAAAAACCGACGCTTATAGGCTGTTTCACGGCACCGTTGAAGGTCATCCAGGCCTCACTGTGGATCGTTACGGCGATTTGCTGTTGGTGCAATGCTTTCACAGCCCGCTCACGCCAGAATTATTGGCGGAGCTCACCGCGTTTTATGCTGAAAAACTGCCTGCATTAGCGTTGGTGTACAACGATCGTAGCCAAGCCAACTCGCGTATCGCCAATGCACTGACCGCCGAGCAACTCGACATCGCCAGCGCGCCACGCGAAGCGCACGAGATGGACGTGACATATCGTATTCAAGGACGTCACGCTGGACAAGACCCTTGGCTGTTTCTCGATCTGCGCGCCGCGCGACGGCGGGTGATGCAAGACATTGCGGGTAAATCACTGCTTAACCTGTTCGCTTATACCTGTGGCGTCGGCATTGCCGCAGCCAAAGCGGGGGCACGGTTTGTAGTGAATGTTGATTTTTCAGATTCCAGCTTGAAAATCGGCAAGGAAAATGCACGATATAACACCTTAGCCGTCCGCCCGCGCTTCATCAAAAGTGACGCCTTTGCTGCCATGCGCCAGCTTTCAGGACTGGGTCAAGCCGAGTTCGTGCGTGGTAAACGCATGCCGCCTTTCCCTAAACTCGAAGCGCAAACCTTTGACTTCGTTTTTCTTGATCCGCCGAGTTACGCCAAAAGCCCTTTTGGCGTGGTGGATCTCGTCAATGATTACGCCTCAGTCTTCAAGCCCGCGCTGTTGTGCACGAATGAAGGTGGTACGCTAATTTGCACCAACCATGTCGCGAGCGTCTCTCGAGACATTTGGCTTGATCAACTGCAGCGCAGTGCGACTAAAGCCGGTCGGCCGATTCGTGAATTCGAATGGATTTTGCCGGAAACGGATTTTCCCAGCATGGATGGCGAGCCTCCCCTTAAAATGGTATTTTTGCGCGTTTAAATTGCACTATCATGGCTTAAACGTGCCGTTAATATAGGGTAACCCCAAGCTAATCGCTATGATTTAGCTTGGAAATCTGCGATAATGCGGGCCGAATTAGCTGCACGCTGTGGCTATACGTTGCTTTTTCCTGATTCACACTGCTTTACTTCGGCTTTATCGCCTCTTCTGCCTTACTCTGCGCTGCGCAGGACCACCATGACAACTACTACTGACACTCCCATCGGGTTCGCCCAACTCGGGTTGAAACCCGCTTTACTCTCCGCTTTGGCTGAAGTCGGCTACGAGACTCCCTCGCCTATTCAAGCCGCCTGCATTCCTCCACTGCTGGCAGGGTTGGATGTGCTCGGTGAAGCGCAAACCGGCACTGGCAAAACAGCCGCCTTTGCCCTGCCTTTGCTGCAAAAAATTGATGTATCAATAGCTAAACCACAAGCGTTGATTCTGACGCCGACGCGCGAACTGGCTATTCAGGTGGCCGAGGCATTGCAGCGCTATGCCAAACACATCCCCGGTTTTCACGTTTTGCCGGTATACGGTGGGCAGAGCATGGTGGTGCAGTTGCGTCAGCTCTCGCGCGGCGCGCATGTCATCGTCGGCACGCCTGGCCGAGTGATGGACCACCTTGAGCGCAAGAGTCTTGTCCTCGACAAGCTTAGTTTTATGGTGCTGGACGAAGCGGATGAGATGTTGCGCATGGGCTTTATTGACGATGTGAAATGGATTCTCGAACACACTCCCGCCTCACGGCAAACGGCGCTGTTTTCTGCCACCATGCCCGACGTGATTCGCCGCGTGGCACATCAGCACTTACGTGATCCCAAAGAAATAAAAATCCGTTCGGCGACCAGCACCGTGGTCACCACACAACAGTTTTATTGCCAAACCCACGGTGGGCAAAAGATCGAAGCATTGACGCGTATTCTGGAAGTTGAAGCTGACTTTGACGCCGCAATTATTTTTGTGCGTACCAAAATCGCGACGGTTGAATTGGCTGACAAGCTCGAAGCACGCGGCTATGCCGTAGCAGCGCTAAATGGTGATATGACACAAGGCTTGCGGGAACAAGTCATCGATCGTCTGAAAAGCGGAAGTCTCGATATTGTGGTGGCTACGGATGTTGCCGCGCGCGGCATCGACGTCTCACGTGTTAGCCATGTGATCAACTATGACGTGCCCAACGACACCGAAGCCTATGTGCATCGTATCGGCCGCACAGGCCGCGCGGGCCGTACGGGGCGCGCCATTTTATTCATCACTCCACGCGAAATGCATATGCTGAAAGTGATCGAGCGCGCCACACGGCAGAAGATCGAACCACTTGCCATGCCCACGCCTAGCGAAGTTGCCAACCGCCGTGTAGCGCAATTTACGCAACAGATTCTGGATACGCTCAAAACCGAGAAACTGGATTTCTTTTTTGATGTGATTCGCAACATGGAAACCGACCATAACATCGGTGCCCGTGAAATTGCCACTGCACTGGCCTGGCTTCTTCAACGCGAACGGCCACTGCAACTGGTCGGCGCAGCCGCAGTTGATTTAACGCCGCCGCCAGCACGCAATGAGCGCTCGGGTGAGCGCTCGAGTGAGCGCTCATTTGATCGGCCTGAGCGCTCGTCAAGTCGCACCGACCGTTCAAGCGAACGATCGAGTGAAAGACCCGCACGCGAAAATCGTGAGCAGACATCTGCATCACAGCATACCTATGCCGCAGGCGCTCTCGCCCGTTACCGTATCGAAATCGGCCGCAATCAAGGCGTGTTGCCCAAAGAAATTGTTGGTGCCATTGCCAACGAAGGCGGCATCGACGGCAAACAAATCGGCCAGATCAACTTGTTTGATGATTTCAGTACCGTTGAATTGCCCGCCAATCTACCTGCGGATGTCATGGATGTGTTGCGCCGCATTCGCGTGCGCCAGTTTGCGTTAAAAGCTCGAATTACCGAGCCGGGTGAATATCCGGATACTCGCCCTCCTCGTCCTGCCGGCCCGGTACGGGCGAAAAAGGAATGGGGCGGAAAAACCGATGGCAAAAAGCCTGAGTGGAAAAAACGCGACCGCTGAAAAGAAAGCCAATCTGGGGAACGTGAATGCCGATTTACTCACTGACTGACAAACAGCCGGTTATCGGCAAAAACGTCTGGATTGCGCCGAATGCCACAGTCATCGGCAATGTGCACCTAGCCACTAACGCCAGCATCTGGTGGAACGCTGTATTGCGCGGTGACAATGATCCGATTCGTATTGGTGAAAACAGCAATATTCAAGACGGCTCAGTGCTGCATACCGACGAAGGCGTGCCGCTAACAGTAGGCGCAAATGTCACCGTCGGCCATCTGGTCATGCTACATGGCTGCACCATCGGCGCAGGATCTCTCATCGGTATCAAGAGCGTGATCCTGAATGGCGCGGTGATCGGGGAAAACAGCCTGATTGGCGCAAATTCGCTGATTCCCGAAGGCAAAATCATCCCGCCGCGATCGCTGGTCATGGGCTCACCCGGCAAGGTCGTGCGCGAATTGACGGATGAGGAAGTTGCGCGCATTTTGTGCGGCGTGGAACTGTATGTGGCGAACGCACGCCGCTATCGCGAGACGTTGACGAATATCCTGTAGGTCAGCTGAACAATAGGCATCCTTTGAATTCTTTTCTGGACAAGGGTTTCCTGCAGGATACACTGATGAAGCAACTGTACTCGCTAGAATACAACTGAGCAAAGTACATGCTGCTTTGCAAACTTAGCGATTAGCTGCCCTCTTCTTCTCTCCACTAAGCCAATCGATCAATAGCTGATGGATGAAGCGCTCCAGCGTCTGGGCGAGGACGAGGTGCGCCGCCAGACACTGCTTGGCGGCTACCGCGTCGTTGACCGCCGCACGACTGCGCCCGATTTGCCAGCACGCGACACGGTGCAAATCGCCGCGGGCGGCATCATGATCCCCGAGGCGATCGCCGCGGCACACCGCCTGCACGAAGAGGGTGTCG
>JAUSMB010000073.1 GCA_030645365.1 Rugosibacter sp. | reverse complement strand
TGCAATACACGCGAGCAATGCCGTGCGTTGGTGCAAGTGCTGCAGGATGCGGGCTTTGTCGCGCTCGCCCTGCATGGTGAACTGGAACAGCGCGAACGCGACCAAGTGCTCATTCAATTCGCCAACCGCAGCTGCTCGGTTTTGGTCGCCACCGACGTCGCCGCACGCGGGCTGGACATTGCCCAGCTGGAAGCCGTGATCAACGTGGACGTCACGCCAGACCCGGAAGTGCATATCCACCGCATCGGCCGCACTGGCCGGGTTGATGAGGCAGGCTGGGCATTTACTCTGGCCACCGGCAACCAAATGGGGCGCGTGGCCGAGATCGAAAAAATGCAAGGCGTGGAATTCGAGTGGCATTCATTGAACGAACTAAAACCAGCCGGCGGCAAGCCCTTGCAACCACCGATGGTCACCTTGCTGATTCTTGGCGGCCGCAAAGAAAAAATTCGCCCGGGCGACATACTCGGCGCGCTAACGGGTGAAGCCGGGTTCACCAAAGAGCAGATCGGCAAGATCAACGTCACGGAAACCTCGACCTATGTTGCCATCGAACGCAGCATTGCGCGTGAGGCGCACCGCAAACTATCGGCTGGTACGATCAAGGGCAAACGCGTGAAAGTACATTTGCTGCAAAACGCGGTGCTTTAGACGTAGCAACGCAAACGCTACCCACCTATTCATGAAGACTCCTCCAAGACTTCAGTCACTGATCACCGAAGGCTTGATCGACGAAGTCATCCGCCAGTTGATGAGCGGCAAGGAAGCGACTGTCTATATGGTTCGCTGCGGAGAAGAAATTCGCTGTGCGAAGGTGTACAAGGACATCAAGCAGCGCAGCTTTCGCAAAAATGCGTCGTATCAGGAAGGCCGCAAAACCAAGAACAGCCGACAGGCGCGCGCCATGGAAAAAGGCAGCCGCTACGGCCGCCAGATGCAGGAAGAAGCCTGGCAAAGCGCCGAGGTCGATGCGCTGTATCGCCTGGCCGCAGCAGGGGTGCGCGTACCGCAGCCTTACATTTGCCACGAAGGCGTGTTGCTGATGGATCTGGTCACCGATGCCGATGGCAATCCTGCGCCACGCCTCAACGATATCGAGCTGTTGGCAGAGCAGGCGCTGGAATTTCATGCCCGGCTGCTCAATCAAGTGGTACGCATGCTCTGCGCCGGGATCATTCACGGTGATTTATCTGAATACAACATTCTGGTCGGCAGCGACGGCCCGGTCATCATCGACTTGCCGCAAGCCGTCGATGCGGCTGGCAACAGCAACGCCAGCGCGATGTTGGAGCGCGACGTCGCCAACCTGGCGAGCTACTTCAGCCGCTTCGCGCCAGAACTCGCTGCCAGTAACTACGGCAAGGAAATCTGGCGGCTTTACCAGGCGGGCTCTTTAACCCCCGAGAGCGAACTGACCGGTCACATCGAAGTCGATAATCGCATCGCCGATGTCGGCGCGGTACTCGAAGAAGTCAAGCTGGCGTTGCAGGAAGAAGAGCGGCGGCGGCTGTATCAGGCGAGTTGACCGGCGCATTCCTTGAATCCAGGTCTGCCTGGGCGTACTTTGCGCGAACCGTCTCACCATCCGCTACGGCGAGGAAGGCGTTTTTTGCCTGACCGCCTTGTAGCGTCGTTGCTTCATTAGCGCCGTCTCACCAGCGCCGACTTTTCGAGAAACGCAATCCGGCCTTTGCTGCCCGATC
>JAUSMB010000069.1 GCA_030645365.1 Rugosibacter sp. | reverse complement strand
TGAATGTAAAAATTAATTCGGTTTAGCCCGCCTAGCCACTCAACCCACGGCGGTAATGGATGGCTTCGGCCACCTGCGGCGCGCTGATGGATTCGGCATCGGCAAGATCGGCAATGCTGCGCGCCACTTTCAAAATACGATGATAACCACGTGCGGACAACGATAGCCTATTCATGGCTTGCGCAAGCAACTGGGCACCAGCTGAGTCAGGCGTGGCGTGCTCACTAATCTCATTCGGCGTGAGCTGTGCGTTAGGCTTGCCCTGCCGCGCCAGTTGCCGATCACGCGCGGCCATCACTCGACCACGCACCGTGGTTGATGTTTCGCCCATCGTTCGCGTCGATAATTCCGCTTCGGAAATGGCCGGGACATCCACCATCAGATCAATTCGATCCAACAACGGGCCGGATAGTTTGCCGCGATAACGCGATACCTGATCGGGCGTGCAACGACATTTACCGGAAGAGTGGCCAAGCCAGCCACAGGGGCACGGGTTCATTGCGGCAATGAGCTGAAAACGTGCTGGAAACTCAGCCCGACGCGCAGCGCGTGCAATGTGAATATGCCCAGTTTCCAGCGGCTCGCGCAGCGCTTCGAGCACGCCGCGCTGAAACTCGGGCAGTTCATCGAGAAACAGCGTGCCGTTATGCGCCAACGAAATCTCGCCCGGACGCGGCATACTGCCACCTCCGACCAGCGCTGCGCTTGATGCGGAATGATGCGGCGCACGGAAAGCGCGCTGTCCCCAGTGCTCGATTTTGAAGAGTCCCGCCAGAGAGTGCACGGCGGCGGCTTCCAGCGCCTCGGCGCTGGTCATCGGCGGCAACAGGCCGGGCAGGCGTTGCGCCAGCATCGATTTACCCGCGCCCGGCGGGCCACTCATGAGCAAACTGTGGCCGCCTGCCGCTGCTACTTCGAGTGCGCGCTTGGTCGGCACCTGGCCCCTGACCTCGGCAAGATCGGGATAATGCGCAAAAGTCGGCGCTGGTGAGACGGCGTGAGGGGCGATTATTTCGCGCCCCGAGAGATGCGCGCACACCTGGAGCAGGTTTTTTGCAGGCAGTATGGTCATATCTGCGATCAGTGCAGCCTCTGGCGCACTGGCAGTTGGCAAGATGAATACGCGCCTGATGGCTGCCTCGCGCGGTGCAGTAAACATCGCCGCACACATCGCCAAAGCGCCGCGAATAGCGCGCAACTCGCCAGAGAGTGCCAGCTCGCCGGCAAACTCGTATTCATCCAGCATAGGCGCTTTGAGTTGTCCGGATGCAATCAGGATGCCTAAGGCAATGGGCAAATCAAAGCGGCCGGATTCTTTGGGTAAATCAGCTGGCGCGAGATTCACCGTAATGCGCCGCTGCGGAAACTCAAACCCGCAATTTTGAATGGCCGCACGTACCCGATCGCGCGCTTCCTTGACTTCCGTATCGGGTAACCCCACGAGAGTGAATGTGGGCAACCCACCTGTCAAATGCACTTCGACAGTGACTTCCGGCGCCGACAGCCCCGCTAACGCTCGCGAACGAAGAACTGCTAACGCCATTAGAGCAAATCAGGCTAAATTATTTCTGCTCGCCAGCACGCGCCGCTTCAAGCTCGGCGACACGCTGCTCAAGTGCGGCCAGCTTTGCAGACGTGCGGCTGAGCACTTCACGCTGCACGTCGAACTCTTCACGCGTGACCAGATCAAGTTTGGCAAAAAAGCTGGCGAGTAGCGCCCGCGCATTTTTTTCAACATCGCCCACGGGCGATGCGGCCATGGCAGCGGCTATGCGGGATGAGACTTCTTCAAATATTTTGGGATTGAGCATGGATGGATTCCTCAATGAAAAATCAGTCTAGCACGGGATTTTCCCTATTATCCCTTGCTAACTCGCTGCACAGACGCACGTTTAGTGAAACGGGTTGCAATCTCAATGTGTGTGCAAAATAAAGAGCAATCACAGAAAAAACCTGTGGCACCAAAAAGGTGCATTAATGGGTCAGCGCACATTATTGTAGTGCATTCCCACACCGCCTATTCGCAGAAACGTACTGGAAATTGGTCGTTACTTACTGATAATTAAGAATGTTTATTGCTATGGCACAGTCCTCGCTTTAGTAATCCTGTTTTTTAATTCCACGTTTAACCCTAAGGAGAAGATACCTTGAAAAAAACCTTAATCGCTGTTGTTGTCAACGTGAGCAAGTCAAAGAATACTGGCAACAACACTGACGCATTATCCGTTACAAAATCGTTCTGATTCAATAACTCACGTTCATGCAAAGGAAACCATCATGAAACTAATTACCGCCATCATCAAGCCATTCAAGCTTGATGAAGTGCGTGAAGCCTTGGCCACTGTGGGGGTGCAAGGCATTACCGTCACGGAAGTCAAAGGTTTTGGCAGACAAAAGGGGCATACCGAGCTGTATCGCGGCGCTGAATACGTTGTCGATTTTCTACCCAAGGTCAAAGTGGAAGCCGCCGTCGGCGACGACATGGTTGATCAAGTGGTTGAAGCGCTCGAAAAATCCGCCCGGACAGGAAAAATTGGCGATGGCAAGATTTTCGTCTATAGCCTGGAACAAGTCATTCGCATCCGCACCGGTGAAACCGGTGAGGCTGCCCTTTAAGGGGAACATCATTATGAAAAAACTATTCGCTGTTTTGCTGGCAGCCTGCACTATTGGCGCTGGTAGCCTGGCTTGGGCGGAGGATGCAGCTGCTCCCGAGCCAGCGCCTGTTATCGCCGCACCTGCTGCCGAGGCGCCTGCCCCCGCAACTGCACCGGCACCCGTTGTTGCTGCAGTTGCTGAGGCCGCACCGGCTGCTGCGCCCGCACCAACGCCCAACAAGGGTGATACTGCCTGGATGATGATGTGTACTGCACTCGTGCTGTTAATGTCTGTGCCCGCGCTGGCCTTGTTCTATGGCGGCCTGGTGCGCACAAAGAACATGCTGTCGGTGCTGATGCAGGTATTCGTTGTGTTCTCACTGATTACCGTGCTGTGGTGCGTGTACGGCTACAGCTTGGCATTCACTGAAGGTAGTGGTGCGACCAGTGCTTTCATCGGCGGCTTTGATCGGCTGTTCCTCAAGGGCGTTTTTGACGCTTCTACCGCGACGTTTGCGCTGGGTGCGACATTCAGCAAGGCTACGCCGATGTATGAAATCGTCTTCGTTGCCTTCCAGGCCACGTTTGCGGCGATCACGGTTTGCCTGATCTTTGGTTCGTTGGTTGAACGCGTCAAGTTTTCGGCCATCCTGATTTTTTCGGTGATCTGGTTCACCATCAGCTACATCCCGATCGCACATATGGTCTGGTTCTGGATGGGTCCGGATGCTTACTCGGCGGCTGATCTGGTTGATGCAACCAACGCTAAAGCCGGTTTGCTCTGGCAGTGGGGTGCGCTGGACTTCGCCGGTGGTACTGTGGTGCATATCAACGCCGGTGTCGCCGGTCTGGTGGGCGCCTACCTGCTCGGCAAGCGGGTCGGTTTTGGCAAAGAAGCCATGTCGCCACATAGCCTGACCATGACCATGATCGGCGCCTCGCTGCTGTGGTTTGGCTGGTTCGGTTTCAATGCCGGGTCCGCCCTGGAAGCCAACGCCTCTGCCGCGCTGGCCTTCATGAACACCTATCTGGCCACCGCTTGTGCAGTACTGTCATGGATGTTTACTGAATGGCTCATCAAAGGCAAACCTTCCATGCTGGGCGCTGCTTCCGGCGCGGTTGCCGGTCTGGTGGCGATTACACCCGCCGCGGGTAACGTGGGTATCCCGGGTGCCTTCGTCATCGGTCTTCTGGTTGGGCCACTTTGCTTCTGGGGTGTTACTGGCTTGAAGAAAATGTTGCGGGTTGATGATGCACTTGACGTCTTCGGGGTACATGCGCTGGGTGGTATCTTCGGCGCGTTGATGACGGGGGTCTTCAATGCACCGAGCTTGGGCGGGGTTGGTTTCTACAACAACTGGTTTGAAATGGGCGCGGGCTATGGGACGATCATGGGCCAAGTCATCATCCAAGCCAAAGCAGTCGGTTTGACGGTCGTCTGGACAACCATTGCTGCACTCATTGCCTTCAAGATTGCCGATTTGATCGTCGGTCTGCGCGTCCCAGAAGATGAAGAACGCGAAGGACTAGACATTGCCTCACACGGCGAAGCCGCTTATCACAACTAACAAGCACTACCCTCTTGCCAGATAGCAAGAGGGTAAATCTTGCAAGATTTACCCTTTAAGGGCGCTCTACTCTCAGTAGAGCGCCCTTTTTATTTATGTGCAGGCAAATACTTCGGGATTCACACAGTCACGCGGACGCTGTCCGGTTAATGCCTCAATTAAATTATCCACGGCACGCATGCCCATTGCCATCCGCGCCTGATAAGACGCCGAGCCAATGTGTGGCGTGAGCACAACATTATCCAGCGTCAGGAAATCCGGATTGAACTTCGGCTCTCCCTCAAACACGTCCACCCCTGCACCACAAATTCGGCGCTCGCGCAACGCCGTGATCAGCGCTGCATCATCCACAATCCCCCCGCGCGCCACATTGACGAGGTGCGCCGTCGGCTTCATCAATCCCAATTCAGCCGCCCCGATGTAATGCTGCACGGCGGGCGAATAGGGTAAAAGCAGGACAACGAAATCCGCTTCGCGCAGAAGCGTTTCTTTATCCACCCACGTGGCATTGTGTTGGGCCTCGATGTCGGCAGGCAAGCGGGATCGGTTGTGATAAATCGTTTTCATGCCAAATCCGGTCGCTCGCCGTGCCAAGGCCTGGCCAATCCGCCCCATGCCAAAAATACCCAAGGTGGCGTGGTGCACATCCGTACCGAGCCAAAGATCATAGCGCCATGCGCCCCATTGACCATCGCGCAACCAGCGTTCGGCCATGGGTAACCGCCGCGAGACCGCCATCAGCAATGCCCAGGAGAGATCGGCTGTTGTTTCAGTCAATACGTCCGGCGTGTTGGTCACCATGATGCCCGCCCGCGTGCATGCCGCCACATCGATATTGTTGTAGCCCACGCCAACATTACATGCGGCGCGTAATTGCGGCGCGGCGGCGATACTCTCGGCGGTCAGGGGATCGGCCACCGAGAGCAATATGCCCGCCTTATCGGCCAGTCGGGCTTTTAATTCAGCGGGCGGCAGGCCGTCGTTGCTGGCATGGTCATCGACCTCAAAATGCGTTTTCAGCCGCACCACCAGTTCCGGAAAAAACTTGCGTGTAACAAGCACCTTCGGTTTCATTTTGATCTCCTGATTCTGAATTTTTTAGAATGATTTCATATGCCATGCATTTATACTTTCGCAGGGAATATTATCTTCCCTTTACACTCGTCTTTTTAACTCAGGAGGAAACCATGAGCATGATGCAAGAATTTCGCGATTTCGTAGCCAAAGGCAATGTCATGGACTTGGCTGTCGGTGTCATCATTGGGGGTGCATTCGGCAAGATTGTCGATTCACTCGTCAAGGACATCATCATGCCATTGATCGGCAAAGTCATTGGCAATGTCAATTTCACCGAAATGTTCATACAACTCTCGCCTCCCGCCAAGCCAATCGAGGGTGCTGCCACGTATGAATCACTGACCAAAGCAGGGGCTTCATTATTAGCTTATGGCAACTTCTTGACCATTTTGATCAACTTCATCATTCTTGCTTTTGTTATTTTCCAGATGATCAAACTGGTTAATCGCCTGAAAGGCCCGGCACCCGCTACAGCGCCTGCAGTCACGCCAGAAGACATTGTGCTGCTGCGTGAAATTCGCGACACTTTGAAGAAATAAGTACGGCAGTAAAATTCGGCGCAGGATTGAAATAACCCGCTGTCTTTGGATAGCGGGTTATTTTTTTGTCTGTACCAACCGCGTTAAATCATCCACGATCTCTTTTGAGTGGCGCGATGTATCCACCTGCAAATAGGCTTTAGCAATCTTGCCCTGCGGATCAATCAGAAACGTATACCGTTTAGCGTACTTGACAACCAGCAAGTCGGATAACGCACCATAACTGCGAGCAACCGCTGCATCCTGATCCGCTAACAAAGGAAAGGGCAGGTGGTATTTATCCGCAAATTTCTTGTGGGATGCCGAGTCATCCACACTCACACCAACGACTTGAGCACCCAGCGCTGTCAAAAGGTGCAAATCATCGCGAAATTGACAGGCTTCCTGCGTGCAGCCCGGCGTGTCATCTTTCGGATAAAAATAAAGTACGACCCATTGGCCGCGCAAACCCTGGAGCCGCCATGTTTTGCCGCTTTGGTCGGGCAGCGTAAAGCCAGGCGCCAATGCGCCAACAACCGGCACATCCGCATAGGCAGGCAATGCACTCAGCAAACCCAGCAAACCACCAATCAACGTAAAAAAACGCAGGGAGCGAAAGAAGCGTAGGCACAGCGAACCCACTGTATTCAGCACACTGTCTGGCTTCATGGATTGGCAAAAAATTTTATGGTTCATGGTTATTTCCTCACGGTAGAAAATCGCTGCAAAGTACGTTCTCGGGCGACGGCATGATCGACCACAGGCAACGGATAGTCGTGACCCATTAAAATGCCGCATGCTGCTTGTTGTGACGTATTCATTTTCCACGGCGCATGAATAAACTGCGTTGGAATTGATGAAATTTCCGGCACGTAACGCCGAATAAAATCACCGTGCGGATCAAACTTTTCGGATTGCGTGACAGGGTTGAAAATACGGAACCACGGTTGCGCATCACAACCCGTGGAAGCTGCCCATTGCCAGCCGCCATTATTCGCGGCAAGATCAAAATCAAGCAGCTTTTCAGCGAACCATTTTTCTCCCCATCGCCAGTCGACTCCCAGATCTTTAGTCAAAAAAGATGCCGTTACCATGCGTAGCCGATTATGCATGAACCCTGTATTCATCAGTTGGCGCATCGCCGCATCCACTAGCGGATAGCCGGTTTTCCCCTGCTGCCATGCGCCCATGAGATCAGGCGCGTCATCCCACACCAGCGTATTCATTACTGGCTTGAAGGCCTGTGTGACGACATGCGGATAATGCCAGAGAATCATCTGATAAAAGTCTCGCCAGATGAGCTCGGACAACCACGTTGCAGCCCCTCGGCCCGACTGGCTTTGTGCATAAGCCGCTAGTTGCCGGATCGACACCGTACCAAAGCGCAGATGCGCTGAAAGGCTTGACGTGCCATTCGCTGCCGGAAAATCACGATCGCTGGCATAGTGATCCAGACGCTCAGTGAACGCGAGAAACAAGCGGCGGCCACCGCGCATACCGGTGGGCAAATTCATATCCGCCAGATCGGTCGGCACAAAACCCAGCTCCGATAAAGTCGGCGCTGGTGGCACGGCATCCGGAATGGCCAAATTTGCCGCATAACGCTCCACCGGATAAGCTTGTAAATAATACGAGGTCAGCCGCTTTAGCCAGGCATTTTTGTACGGCGTGAATACTGAAAATGGTTTGCCCTGCTGGGTGAGCACTTCATCGCATTCAAAAATCACCTGGTCTTTGAACAAGCAAAACTCGGCGCTGGCAAGTCGGCGGATATTTGCCTCAACCGCTGCATCCCGTTGCAGCGCCATGGGCTCATAATCACGATTGGCGTACACCGCCTGCACGCCAAGCCTTGCAGCCAGTTGCGGGATCTCGTCACATGGGTCGCCCTGCAAAATAATGAGCGCCCCACCCATGCGGCGCAGATCTTCCGCGACCTCTTCTACTGCGCACAAAATAAACGCTATCCGGCGGTCAGATCGTGGCAATGAATCAAGAATCGTGGAATCAAAGACAAACGCGCAATACACTTGGTCATGCGCTTTTAACGCATGGAAAAGCGCCGCATGGTCAAAAGTGCGTAAATCGCGGCGAAACCAGACAAGTGCGGATGACATACAAAATAAATCCTGAACACAGATTAACTGAGAAGTGGAGCGACAGATTACAATATCGTTATTGCCATGGAAACCACATGCCTCGCTAATCATTTCCTCATCGCCATGCCCGCCATGGCCGACCCGAATTTTTCGCGCACGCTAATCTACATTTGCGAGCACAACGCGGAAGGTGCGGTGGGTATTGTCATTAACCGGCCGACGGATATGCGTTTGGGCGAGCTATTTAAGCGCGTGGCCATTCCCCTAGAAGAAGGCTTGCCAACAGAGGGTTTTGCCAATTTACCGGTGTATGCCGGTGGCCCGGTGCAATCCGACCGCGGGTTTGTGCTTCACCGCACCACCCAACAATGGCAAAGCTCTCTCAAAGTGACGGATGATCTGGCGCTCACCAGCTCGCGCGACATCCTGCAAGCCATGGGCAGCACTGGCCAGCCAAGCGATGTGCTGGTTACACTCGGCTATGCGGGCTGGACAGCCGGCCAGCTGGAATGGGAACTCGCCCAAAACACCTGGCTGACGGTGAAAGCATCTCCGCACATCCTGTTTAACGTGCCCAGTGAAGATCGCCTTGTCGCAGCGATGCAATTGCTGGGTATTGATTTTGCCAACCTGTCCGAGGTCGCCGGTCATGCATGACGAAACGCTGCTGGCCTTTGATTTTGGTCTGCAACGAATTGGCGTGGCGCTGGGTGAAATACGTCTGGGTCGGGCGCGCGCACTCACCTGCATTGCACATGAAGCCAATGCCGCACGCTTTGCGGCGATTGGCCAACTCATTGCCGAGTGGCAACCCGCGCGCCTGTTAGTGGGCCGACCACTAAATACAGATGGCAGCGCACACGACATGACGGCGCGTTGTACGCGCTTTGCCAATCAGCTACGCGGCCGGTTTGCGTTGCCGGTGGAAGAAGTCGATGAGCGTTTTAGTTCGATCGAAGCCGATGCGGTACTCAGACAAACACCTGGTTCGCCGCACACCAAGGCTACTTGCTTCACGGCGCCTCACCAAAACCAGCGCGGTGCGTCCCTGCGGGAACTTTCCTGGCAAGAACGCAAGGCGCAAGTCGATGCGGAAGCTGCACGCGTCATTTTGCAAAGCTGGCTGGAAACCCATGCCCACCAAACGGCCTGACGCAGAAGTGCTCTGCCAAATCCTGGCCGACCAAATGCGGCCGCACGTTGATTTGGCACGCACGGCACTGGTTGGCATTCACACGGGTGGCGCCTGGGTGGCTGAGCGGCTGCACACCCTGCTCGGGCTGCACACTGCACCGGGTGTGCTAAATGTTTCTTTCCATCGTGACGACTACAACCAGCGTGGCCTGCAGGCCAATACGCGCGCATCCTTGCTTCCGTTTGAAGCCGAAGGTGCGCACATCATCATTGTCGATGACGTTCTCTACACTGGCCGTACCATCCGCGCGGCAATCAACGAACTATTCGACTATGGTCGTCCGGAAAAAATCGAACTGGCTGTACTCGCTGATCGCGGCGGACGCGAATTACCCATTGCCGCCGACTATTGCGCGCACACCCTCACCCTCGCCGCTGCACAAATGCTCGAGCTGGAGCGCGCGCCTGACGCTACCCTTTCTTTTCGACTGACTGAAAAATGACCTTGACGAGCACCAACCGCAACCCCCAGCTCAATAGTCACGGCGAGCTCACTCATTTGTTAAGCACCGAAGGATTGCCACACGAAGTACTCACCCGCATCCTGGACACCGCCGCACCATTTGCTGCTGTTGCCGAACGCGAAGTGAAAAAAGTGCCCTTGCTCCGTGGGAAAAGTATCTTCAATTTGTTTTTTGAAAACTCAACCCGCACACGCACAACCTTCGAGATTGCCGCTAAGCGGCTCTCGGCTGATGTCATCAATCTCAACATCAACACCTCGTCGGCCAACAAGGGCGAGTCGCTGCTCGATACCACCGACAACCTCGCCGCCATGCAGGCCGATATGTTTGTTGTTCGCCATGCTTCCAGCGGCGCGCCGCATCTGATCGTCCAGCACCTGGCCGCTACCGGGCAGGACCACATTCATGTCATCAATGCCGGTGATGGCCGCCATGCGCACCCGACGCAGGGGCTGCTCGACATGTACACCATTCGTCATTACAAGCAGGATTTCACGCAACTCACGGTAGCTATTGTCGGCGACGTGTTGCACTCCCGGGTCGCCCGCAGCCAGATCCACGCGCTGACCACACTGGGTGTGCCGGAAGTCCGCGTGATTGCACCCAAAACCTTGCTGCCGAGCGGTATCGAGCGGCTCGGTGTACGGGTGTTTAATGACATGAAAGAAGGCCTGCGCGGTGTGGATGTGGTGATGATGCTGCGCTTGCAAAATGAACGCATGCAAAGCGCCCTCTTGCCCAGCGCGCAGGAATATTTCAAATCCTACGGCCTGACAATGGACAAGCTGGCGCTGGCCAAACCCGACGCTATCGTCATGCACCCGGGGCCGATGAATCGCGGCGTGGAAATTGAATCTACCGTTGCCGATGGGTCGCAGGCGGTGATCCTGCCGCAAGTCACTTTCGGCATCGCCGTGCGCATGGCGGTGATGACCATGCTGGCGGGAGCGTGACATGAATATCCATATTCGCGGCGGCCGCCTGATCGATCCAGCCAACGGCATGGATAAACAGACTGATCTGTTTATTGCAGAAGGCAAAATAGTCGGCGCTGGCGATACGGCGCCAGAAAATTTTACCGCCCACACGGTGCTTGACGCCACCGGCTGCATCGTTTGCCCCGGCCTCATTGATCTTTCCGCGCGCCTGCGTGAGCCGGGCTTTGAGTATAAAGCCACGCTGGAATCCGAAATGGCTGCCGCCGCCGCAGGTGGCGTGACGCGACTGGCCTGCCCGCCGGATACTGACCCGGTGCTGGATGAACCCGGCCTGGTTGAAATGCTCACGCATCGTGCGCGCTTGCCTGAATTCGCTCATGTGCATCCGATCGGTGCGCTGACCGTGCAACTGGGCGGAAAAAAACTCACCGAAATGGCAGAACTCGCTGAAGCAGGCTGCGTCGCTTTCGGCCAGGCGAATCAAGCCATTGTCGATACGCAAGTGTTGCTGCACGCCATGAACTATGCGGCCACTTTTGATTTTCCTGTCTGGTTGCAAGCACAAGACCCGTTTCTTGCCCAACAAGGCGTCGCGCACGATGGTGAAGTCGCTGCGCGACTCGGCCTGGTCGGCATTCCTGTGGCAGCAGAGACCATTGCACTGGCCACGCTGCTGCAACTAGCACGCGAAACCGGTGTGCGCCTGCACGTGACGCGCGTTTCCTCTGCGGCGGGCATCGACATGATCGTTGCTGCCCATGCAGCAGGCATTGCTGTCACTTGCGATACTGCTGTGCATTACCTGCACTTATGCGACCACGATATTGGTTTCTTCAATCCGCATGCGCGCCTGGACCCCCCATTGCGCGCCCAGCGTGATCGTGACGCGTTGCGTAGCGGCTTGGCCTCGGGCGCAATCACGGCCGTATGTTCCGACCACACACCCGTCGATGATGATGGCAAACAAAAACCGTTTAGCGAGGCCGAAATCGGCGCCACCGGCCTGGAACTCTTGCTGCCATTAACCTTGAAATGGGCGCAGGAAATGCAGGTGCCACTCCTCACGGCACTGGCGCGCATCACGTCAGACCCGGCGCGCATCATGGGTGTGAATGCAGGTCGGCTAGATGCAGGGCTAGCAGCAGATATTTGCGTGTTTGACCCGTCGGCCGACTTTCATGTCACCCGTCAAAATCTCAAAAGCCAGGGCAAGAACACGCCTTTTCTCGGCCTGGCGCTTCCCGGCCGAGTTCGCTACACACTCATTGATGGCTATTTAGCCTACAACGGCACAAGTTAATTAGTCATTGCTACGTCTAGGCCGGAATCAATCGAGCCCTGACATGTCTTGCCTCAACCCCCATCACCCGTACCTTCTTGGCCCGCGAAGTCTCGCCCGATAACAACGTTACCCCACGTTTGGGTACTGCCAAATGCAGCGCAAGAAAGGCGATCAGCTGAGCATTAGCTTGGCCCTCCACCGGTGGCGCGTGCAATCGAATCTTGAGGGCCTCGCCATGTAAACCCACCACTTCGGTTTTTTTCGCGCCCGGCTGGATGTAGAGCGTCAGCGTCACACCGGCTTCATCCATCTGTAACCAGCTCATTCTGCCAGCACCACCCAGCGCAAACGCTCTAAAACCATCATGCCCATTTGCAGCAATAAAATAAACGCCAGCGGCGAGAGGTCTACTCCGCCAATGTCGGGTATCCAACGGCGAAAGGGGCGCAGCAAGGGGCGGCTGACCGCATTAAAAACATCCGCCATGGGCGCATGCGGATTCACCCAGGAAAAAATTGCCGACACCAGCACCGCACCTAGCAGCAAATAACAAGCAATCTTGAGCGTTGCCAATACTGCCAACAAAGCCACCATAAAAATCGGCGCTGGTGATACGCCGTGAAACACATCTCCTTGTCCAGACACGGATTCAAAAGGTGCGGCAGTCAATGTGCCAGATAACCCCAGCGCCAAGCCTAAAACAAGCGCTTGCGCCAGCCAGGCGAGCAACAGGCTTGCCATATCCCAACCAAAAAATCCAGGAACGATTCGCCGCACCGGACGCACGATCCAATCCGTCATCGCAATAACAAACTGCCCCAGCGGATTACGAAAAGACGCTTTGGTCATTTGCAAAATGAACCGGGTCAGCAGTGCCACTGTGAGAAAACCACTCACGGCATCCAACAGAAAAATAAATAGTTGTATCAACATTGAATACGTTACCTCTGTTTAGCTGCGTTACTTACCCAGCGTCTCGCCTAACTCACGCCCACGCGCGTTAGCCGCCAGCACGCCTTGTCCGATCGCAGCGGCTATGCCCTGCATGGAAAACGTCTGCAGCGCCACTTCGGTTGTTCCGCCTTTAGATGTCACCCGCTCGCGCAATGTCGTAATGCTTTCGCTGCTTTTTGCTGCCAGTTGTGCTGCGCCAAGAAACGTTTGCACCGTCAATTGGCGCGCGGATTCGGCATCCAGACCCAGCGTGCGCGCGGCAGACTCAATCGCTTCAATGAAATAAAACACATACGCCGGGCCACTGCCAGAAATGGCAGTAACCGCGTCCATTTGCGCTTCGTCTTCAACCCATACATAGGTGCCCACCGCCTGAAGAATTTGCTCGGCCTGGCGACGTTTCTCGGCATCGACACTCGGGTCGGCAAATAAACCGGTAATGCCTGCGCCTATCAATGCGGGGGTATTCGGCATGGCGCGAACTATTTTGCTATAGCCCAGCCAGGCGGCCATATCGGCCACGCGCAAACCAGCGGCGATGCTTAACACCACTTGCTGCGTGAGCTTGCCAGCAAAGGGGGCCACTGCCGCTTTCATCTGCTGCGGCTTGACTGCCAGAACCAGCACATCACAGTGCAGCGCAGCGGCATCGACTACTGCAACAGCACGTACGCCAAACGTTTCCGTGATGCGTTCCCGGGCCTCCTGAAAAGGTTCCACGACTTGAATAGCTGCCGCCGAAAAACCTTGTTTTTGCATCCCGCCAATCAATGCAGTGGCCATATTGCCACCGCCGATAAATGTAATTTTCATTAATTTTCCTGTTCTTAATTAAACACACGGATTTGTCGTTCGCCAAAAATGGCCGTGCCCACACGCACTATTGTTGCTCCGGCAAGAATTGCTGCTTCCAGATCATGTGACATGCCCATCGAGAGCGTATCCAAAGCCAGGCCCTCGGTGTTGAGCTGGGCAAAAAGCGCGCTCAACAAAGCAAAATTTTGGCGCTGCAGCACAACGTCATCGGTTACTGCAGGAATTGCCATCAGCCCCCGCAAACGCAGACGAGGCAATGCGGTTATCGCATGCGCCAAGGCCGAAGCCGCAGCCGGTGCACAACCGCTTTTTGATGCCTCGCCTGACACATTCACCTGAATGCACACTTGCAGCGGCGGCAAATGAATCGGGCGCTGCGCCGCTAATCGTTCAGCAGTCTTTAATCGCTCGAGTGAATGCACCCAGGCAAAATTTTCAGCAACCACTCGTGTTTTATTACTTTGTAGCGGGCCAATAAAATGCCATTCCAGATTCAGATCGGCAAGTTCAGCAATTTTTTCTGCGCCTTCTTGCGCATAGTTTTCGCCAAAAGCCTGTTGCCCGCACGCGGCAGCTTCGCGCACGCACGCACCGGACTGAGTTTTGGATACGGCAAGCAAATGCACGGCATCGACCGGGCGCCCTGCAACAGCACAGGCTGCAGCAATCCGGTTGCGAACAGCTTGCAAGTTGTTTGAGATTGTTGTCATATAACGCCCTGAAAGTATATCGCACCCCATTTACAGGAAAAAACATGGACATTACCGAATTGCTCTCTTTCGTTGTCAAGAATAATGCGTCCGACTTACACCTCTCTTCTGGCTTGCCGCCGATGATTCGCGTCCATGGCGATGTGCGCCGGATTAATCTTCCGCCGATGGAACACAAGGAAGTGCATGGCATGATTTATGACATCATGAACGATGGCCAGCGCAAGGTGTATGAGGAAAATCTGGAGTGTGACTTTTCTTTTGAAGTGCCCAATCTAGCTCGCTTCCGCGTCAACGCCTTTGTGCAAAATCGCGGCGCGGCGGCCGTGATGCGTACCATCCCTTCGAAAATCCTGTCACTGGAAGATTTGAAGGCACCAAAGATTTTTGCCGAACTGGCCGACCAGCCACGTGGCATCGTATTGGTGACCGGGCCGACGGGTTCTGGCAAATCCACAACCCTGGCCGCCATGGTGAATCACAAGAATGAAAACGAATACGGCCATATCCTGACGGTGGAAGACCCAATCGAATTTGTGCATGAATCAAAAAAATGCCTGATCAACCAGCGTGAAGTCGGTCCACACACGTTGTCATTCAACAACGCCCTGCGCAGCGCCTTGCGCGAAGATCCGGACGTGATTCTGGTCGGCGAAATGCGTGATCTGGAAACCATCCGCCTGGCGTTATCCGCCGCAGAAACAGGCCACCTGGTTTTTGGCACGTTGCACACCTCATCTGCTGCCAAGACCATCGATCGTATTATTGATGTGTTTCCAGCAGCTGAAAAAGAAATGGTGCGTTCCATGTTGTCCGAATCACTAAAAGCCGTTATTTCGCAAACTCTGTGCAAAAACATGGACGGCACAGGGCGCGTCGCAGCACACGAAATCATGATCGGCACGCCGGCCATTCGCAACCTGATCCGCGAGGGTAAAGTCGCGCAGATGTATTCAGCCATCCAGACCGGCCAGCAATTTGGCATGCAGACGCTGGATCAGAACCTGCAAGAGATGGTCAAGCGTCGCATCATTTCGCCTGCCGAAGCGCGCAGTAAAGCAGCCAACAAAGATAACTTCCTCGGCTAAATCACCTAGCCCTAAAAGATAAAACGGGACAGAAAAATAATGGAACGCGACGAAGGTTTAAAGTTCATGTACCAATTGCTGGGCATGATGATGCAAAAAAAAGGGTCTGACTTATTCATTACCGCAGGCTTTCCGCCGGCGATGAAAATTGATGGCAAGATGACGCCCGCCACGACGCAGGTACTGACGCCACAGCATACGCAAGAACTGGCGCGCGCCATCATGAATGACAAGCAGGCGGCGGGATTTGAAGAAACCAAGGAAGCCAACTTCGCCATTTCTCCTTCGGGCATAGGCCGTTTTCGAGTGAATGCTTTTGTGCAGCAAGGGCGCGTCGGCATCGTGCTGCGAACCATCAATGTGCAGATTCCGGATTTTGATGAGCTCAAATTACCCCCTGTACTCAAAGATGTCGTCATGGCCAAACGCGGTCTGGTGCTCTTTGTCGGTGGTACGGGTTCTGGCAAATCAACCTCTCTGGCGGCGATGATTGGCTACCGCAACCAGAATAGTCATGGCCATATCATCACCATCGAAGACCCCGTGGAATATGTGCATGAACATAGAAACTGCATCATCACTCAGCGTGAAGTGGGGGTCGATACCGAATCATGGGAAATCGCGCTGAAAAACACCTTGCGTCAGGCGCCGGACGTGATTCTGATCGGTGAAATTCGTGATCGGGAAGTGATGGAACATGCGATTGCATTTGCCGAAACCGGTCACTTGGCGCTCGGTACTCTGCATGCCAACAACTCCAACCAGGCGCTGGATCGCATCATCAACTTTTTCCCCGAAGAACGTCGTCCGCAACTGTTGATGGATCTCTCGCTCAATCTTAAGGCGGTGGTCTCGCAGCGACTGATTCCGCTCAAGGAAGGTAAAGGTCGTGCAGCAGCCGTGGAAGTGTTGCTCAATTCACCACTGATCTCCGATCTTATCTATAAAGGCGATGTGCACGAAATAAAGGAAATCATGAAAAAGTCGCGCGAGCTGGGCATGCAAACGTTCGATCAAGCGCTGTTTGATTTGCACGAAGAAGGCCGTATCAGCTACGAAGATGCCCTGCGCTTTGCAGACTCGATGAACGAAGTCCGCCTGATGCTCAAACTGCATGGCAAAGAGGCACAGACAAGAGATCTGCATTCCGGCATCGGTCACCTCGACATCGTTTAATCGCCATGCAAACCCGTGACCAATACCTGCCTACCGGCTCACCTCGTTCAGCACTGGAAGCGATCGATCATCTGACAAAAAAAATCTGCGCCCTATGGGGGACGCCAGAGTTGAATCTATTCATTCGCCACCTAATAATGGATTCACGTAACGGTTCCCGCCAGGGACTGCCGATGGAGATCGCTGCCGAAATGGTTTTTCTTGCTGAAACCAATACCTTTGTTCGCGCCATCAAATCGGCAAAACTTCTTAACATCAAATTCAGCGAAGCGCTCAAGACGATTGAAGCTGAAGACAATCAGCCATTGAAGCTTGATGTCTTCGATGATCCGTTTGTTTCTCATGACACCTTAACCGATAAAGAGGGACGGGAACGATTCAACCCCGTTGCGATTGCCCCGGTTCCACGCTATGCACAACAACGCACTCCAGCGAAAAGCCCAACCGCAGGATTGCTCGCACTTTTGTTAATGCTGTTTCGCAACCGGTGGCTGTGGGTGATAGCCTTAGCAGTAACAGGCTATCACTTCGTCTGGCCCTGGATGCAACCCTTGCTTTAATGCTCCCGATGCTTCTCTTGTACTGATACGTTGCGCCGAGCGCTGCCAGCAACCATATCAAAACCATACAAACGGCATTCCAGCGCGCCGTTATACAAGGGAATTTTCCGTGAAGTCTGCAAGCGAATCAGCTTGGGCAACTGTGTGTCGGCAGAAAGAAACCAGCAATGCCAGCCTGCAAAATGCTGCTTTAAAGCATTCCCCAGCAAGGGATAAAACGCAGCCAGGTCTGCTGCACTACCCAGTCGCTCACCATAGGGTGGATTAGCCACCAGCACACCGCTTGCGGCAGGTGCCGCGCGTTGCAACAAGTCAGATTTTTCCAGCACCACCAAACCATCCAGGCCGGCGTGCGCCAGATTCTGCCGCGTGCGACTCACGGCATCCGCGTCTTCATCACTGCCAAAAATCATTAGCGAGCCTTCCGCCATGCGTCGCCGTTCCGCCACTTCGCGTTGCAAGCTGCGCCATAGCCCGGCATCAAAAGTTTTGTGATGTTCAAAACCAAAGCCACCAGGTTCGCGAGACAAGCCCGGCGCATCGTCCAGCGCCATTTGCGCAGCTTCCAGCAAAAACGTGCCGCTGCCGCACATCGGATCGAGCAGTGGCGTGCCCGGCTGCCAGCCGGATAACCGCAGTATGCCTGCCGCAAGATTTTCTTTCAGCGGTGCGCCGACCTTGGCCAGCTTGTGGCCACGCAGATAGAGCGGCTCGCCGGAGGTGTCGAGATAAAGCGTCGCCATGCGATCAGTCAAAAACAAGTGGATCCGCACTTCGGGATTTTTCGTATTCACACTGGGGCGGCGCGTCGTCTCGGCGCGAAAACGGTCACACACCGCGTCTTTGACTTTCAGCGTGATGAATTCCAAACTTTTAAGCGGCGAGCGGATGGCCGTGACATATACCCGAATCGAGCGATCAACAGAGAACAGCTGAGGCCAGTTCGTGTCATACGCCATCTGGTAAATATCTGCTTCCTTGGAATAGTCGGCGCTGGCGATACGGCGCAGCAAGCGCGTTGCGATGCGTGATTCGAGATTCACGCGATAGGCAAACTCCAGGCTGCCACTCGCGGCAACGCCACCTGCGACAGTGCGCACTTCTTTTCCGCCGCAGGCGGTTAAATCCTCCGCCAATAATTCTTCCAGGCCGCGTGGGCAGGTTGCAAAATAATTGTTCATTAAAAATTAACGGCTTTCAAAAAGAAGGTTTAACCACCACCAATATGCAAATGGCAATGAGTGCCAGCACAGGGATTTCGTTGAACCAGCGAAACCAGACATGACCATGCGTCGATTCTCCGCGCATAAATTGCGCAAGTAGCCGAGCACACCAGAAGTGATAAACAACAAGTCCCGCCACTAGCGTCGTTTTGACATGCAACCAGCCTGCAGAAAAACCAAAGCCAAACCATAACCAGAAACCCGAACCAATCGCCAGCAAGGCAATCGGGGTGACGAAGCGATGTAGTTTCTTCGCCATCAACAGCAGCCGCTCGCGTTCGGCAACACTCCCGGCAGGCACGAGCGCCAGATTGACAAAAATGCGTGGCAGATAAAACAGGCCAGCGAACCAGCTGACGACGAACACGATATGAAATGTTTTTATCCAGAGCATGTGTTTTCCTCAAGGCACCGCATAACGGTTGGGTAACGCAAACGCAGGCCGAGCTCATGTTTCATGCGCTTATTGTCGAGCTGCCGCGATTCGCTCATGAACGACCATTGTAGTGGCGAGACACTTTGCTGAACGGCCTCGCGCGGCAAACGTGGCGCACGCGGCAGGGCAAAACTATCCGCCAGCAGATCGAACCATTCGCCCATCAAAAGCCTGGTATCGTCGCTGATGTTATACGTGCGACTGGGGCGCCCCCGATGCAAAGCCGCAAGGCAGGCGCGCCCAAGGTCGGCTGCATGAATATGGTTGGTGTAATTATCCTGCTGTGGCACAAACAGCGGCAAGCCCTGGCGCAAACGTTCCAGTGGCAACCGATCAGCGGCATAAATGCCCGGCGCGCGCAGGATGCTGACACAGCATCCAGGATTCGCACGGCGCGCAAAAGCCCGCAAGCGACGTTCGGCATCGATGCGCCGTATCGCCCGCGCCGACTTTTTGGTCTGTGCAGGCAGCGCACTTGTTTCGCTCACCACCGCGCCCTGGCTGTCGCCATATACGCCGCTGGTGCTGATGTACACGATACGCCGTGGTAAACTTTTTGCCTGATGCAAAGCACTGAGCAGGTGTGCGGTACGGGTATCCGTCTCGCCTGTCGCAGGCGGCGGTGCGCTGTGAATCACGGCATTCGCCACACCGGCCAAGCGCCGCAGCGTTGCAGGCTGATCGAGATCCCCTTTAATCTGGCGCACTCCCATAGCAGCTAACTGGGGATCGCGCGCACGGACTAGCGCTATCACCTGCCAGCGTTGCAGCAATTGCGGAAGAATACGGCGCACGACGTCACCACAACCTACAATTAATATTCTTCGAGAACTTTTTTTCACTAGACAATTATCGCATGGCCTCCATTCAACCCGCCGCACCGCCTCTGCTGCGCATTACGCTGACGCCCAGCGCGCATAGTTTTTTAACCCCTGGTGAAGACAGCTTGCTGCAAGCCGCGCTGGATGCCGGATATGTTCTTCCCTATGGCTGCCGCAATGGCGCCTGTGGTTCATGCAAAGGTAAGGTTCTGGAAGGATTGGTCGACCATGGTGACAGCCAGCCCGGTGCCTTATCACTGGCCGACCGTGCCGCAGGCTATGCGCTGTTTTGCTGCGCCAGGCCGTTGACTGACGTGGTGCTGGAATGCCGCGAAGTCAGCGGCGCGAAAGACATCCCTGTCAAAACGCTACCATGTCGTGTTGAAAAAATTGAACGGGTTGCCGAGGACGTGATCGTGCTGTCGCTAAAGCTACCCGTGAATGAACGCCTGCAGTTTTTAGCGGGGCAATATATTGAGTTCTTGCTCAAGGACGGAAAAACACGTGCCTTCTCCATTGCCAATGCCCCGCATGCCGAAGGGCTGCTCGAACTGCATATCCGGCAGGTGGTGGGCGGTGAATTCACTTCGCATATATTCAATCACATGAAAGTAAAAGAAATTCTGCGCCTGCGGGGTCCCTTGGGCACATTCTTTTTGCGCGAACCCTCTGATAAACCCATCATCTTCGTCGCCGGTGGCACCGGCTTTGCGCCGATCAAGAGCATCATCGAGCAGGCGCTGCATAGTGGTGTGAAACGGCCGATGACGCTCTACTGGGGCGCACGTCACCGGGCGGGTTTGTATCTGCATGAATTGGCGCAACGTTGGGCAAGCGAGCATGCGCACATCCGCTATGTGCCGGTACTCTCCGAACCTGCCGCAAGCGATCAATGGACAGGCCGCACAGGGCTGGTTCATCAGGCGGTGCTGGAAGATCAGCCGACGCTGGGCGCATTTCAGGTTTACGCTTGCGGCGCACCCGCGATGGTGGAGGCCGCACAACGCGATTTCATGGCGCATGGATTACCGGCGGAGGAGTTTTTTGCGGACGCGTTTACGTTTGCCAACGCGAAAAACTGATTTTTGCGCTATAGCCTCGCCGTATCATCCAGATACGGATTCAAACCAGCGCCGACTTTTTACTCGCCCAGATAAGCCGCCCGCACGCGCGGGTCGGCCAGCAGGTTGGCGGCGCTATCGCTCAGTGTAATCACACCGTTTTCCAGCACATAGCCACGGTTGCACACGGTGAGCGCAAGCCGCGCGTTTTGTTCGACCAGCAAGATTGTCACGCCGCTTTGCGCCACGCTGCGGATGGCGTCGAACACGGTTTGCACCATCAAGGGCGCGAGCCCCATTGAAGGCTCATCCAGCAGCAGCAACTGCGGCTTGCCCATCAGGGCGCGGCCGATGGCCAGCATCTGCTGCTCGCCACCCGAGAGCGTTCCCGCCAGTTGCCGACGGCGTTCCGCCAGGCGCGGAAACAGCGTATACATACGCGCTGCATCTTCCTGAACCGCCGCGCGTTCATCCGGCCGGTGGCGGTGATACGCGCCCATCGCCAGGTTCTCCGCCACGGTCAGGCGCGCGAACACGCCGCGCCCTTCGGGCACCAGCGCCAGCCCCTGGCTGATCAGCGTGTGCGCGGGAAAACCATTGATGCGTCGTCCCGCGTAATGAATGTCGCCATCCGCCGGAATCATGCGTGCCAGGGCTTTCAGCGTCGATGTTTTGCCCGCACCGTTGGCGCCAATCAAACATACCATCTCGCCTGCCGCCACGCTGAAGGAAATGTCCTTGACGGCGGTGATGCCGCCATAACGAACCTTGAGGTTGGTGACTTCAAGAAGATGGCCTTCCCCCTGTTCCCCTTCCCGTGGAAGATGCATGCTCTCTGCACCCGAATCATTCATGGACAACGCCAAGATAAGCCTCGATCACGTGGGGATTGCGCTGCACTTCGGCGGGCACGTCATCGGCGATTTTCCGGCCATAATCCAGCACGGCGATGCGGTCGCACAGCCCCATCACCAGCTTGATGTCATGCTCGATGAGCAGCACGGTGAAACCGTCGTCGCGCAGCCGCGCAATCAGGGCGCGCAGCGCCCCGGTTTCGGTGGCGTTCATGCCGGCAGCGGGTTCGTCCAGCGCCAGGAGTTGTGGCTCGGTCGCTAGCGCGCGGGCGATTTCCAGCCGCCGCTGATCGCCATAAGACAGGTTTTTTGCCAGGTCGCCAGCGCGTGCGCTGATGCCGACATAGGCCAGCAGTTCATCGGCGCGGCGGCGAATCGCCGCTTCTTCCTCACGCTGCGCACGGCTGCGCAGCACCGCACCGGCAACGCCGACTTTGCTGCGCGCATGGCAGCCCACCATGACGTTTTCACGCGCGCTCATGTTGGCAAACAGGCGGATGTTCTGAAAGGTGCGCGCAATCCCGGCTTGCGCGACGCGATACGGCTCGCCGAGTGGCAGCGGCGCACCGGCGAAAATCACTTCGCCCTCGTCGCGTGGATAAAGGCCGGTCAGCACATTGAAAAACGTGGTCTTGCCCGCGCCATTCGGCCCGATCAGGCCATAGATTTCGCCGCGCCGTATGGTCAGCGAGACATCTTGCAGCGCGCGCACGCCGCCAAAGCGCTTGCCGATATTGCGTGCTTCAAGCAGTGGCAAGGCCGTCATCGGGCGTTGAATTCCTGACGATGGCGCGGGTCAGGCCACAAGCCGGATGGGCGATAGAGCATGACGGCGACGAGTGCTATGCCGAACAGCAACATGCGCAGGTTTTCCGGATCCACCAGCACTTGCCCGAAAACTGCCTGCTGTACGGGTCCCGCGCCGTGGCGGAAAGCTTCGGGCAAGACCGTCAACACCAGCGCGCCGAGAATCACGCCGGGAATATGCCCCATGCCGCCGAGCACCACCATGCACAGCACCATGATCGATTCCATCAGGCTGAAACTTTCCGGCGAGACGAATTCCTGAAAGCTGGCGAACAAGCCGCCCGCCAGGCCGCCGAAACTGGCGCCCATGGCGAAGGCCAGCAGCTTGACGTTGCGCGTATTGATGCCGCACGCCTTGGCCGCCATTTCATCTTCGCGGATCGCCGCCCAGGCGCGGCCGATGCGCGAATCCTGCAAACGCAATCCGGCCAGCATGACAAGCAAGGCTAACGCCAGGAAAAAATAGTAGGTGAGCACCAGCGCGGGAACCGTCACGCCAAAAATCTCCAGCGGTTGCGACAAGACATGGCCGCCGATCTGAATGGGATCGATGCTGGCGATACCCTTGGGGCCGTTGGTGATATTCACCGGCGCATTCAGGTTGTTCATGAAAATGCGCACGATTTCGCCAAAGCCGAGCGTCACGATAGCCAGATAATCGCCACGCAAACGCAAGGTCGGCGCGCCCAGTACCACACCAAAGCCGCATGCGGCCAGCGCACCCACCGGCAGGATGGCCCACACCGGCCAGTGCAGGCCGAACTGCGGCGAAGCGAGCAGCGCATACACATACGCGCCAACGGCGTAGAACGCGATGTAGCCCAGATCAAGCAAGCCCGCAAAGCCGACCACGATGTTGAGCCCCAAAGCCAGCATCACATACAGCAGCGCAAAATCGAGCACCCGCAACCAGGTGTTGCCAAGGCCTGCACTCACCATGAAAGGCAGCCCGGCGAGCGCAACGACAGCCAGCGCGAGTTGCACCTTGCGCGGCATGTGCGTGAGGAACATGCCCGCGTTCATGCCCGCTCTGCCACCCGCTCGCCCAGCAGACCTGCCGGCCGCAGCACCAGCACGCCGATCAGCACGAAGAAGGCGAATACATCCTGATACTGGCTGCCCAGCACGCCACCTGTCAAATCGCCAATGTAGCCCGCGCCCAGCGCTTCGATCACGCCCAACAACAGACCGCCAACCACCGCACCTGCCAGATTGCCGATGCCGCCCAGCACGGCGGCAGTAAAGGCTTTCAGGCCGAGCATGAAGCCCATGTTGTAATGCGCAATGCCGTAGTTGGACGCCACCAGCATGCCGGCCAGGGCGGCCAGCGCCGAACCAATCATGAAGGCCAGCACGATGATGCGGTTGGCATCGACGCCCATCAGCGCGGCGATGCCCGGATTCTCCGCCGTGGCACGCATGGCACGGCCCAGCCGCGTGCGATTCACCAACACCAGCAGCGCCGCCATGGTCAGCCCGGCAACGCCGATGATGACGATCTGGATCACGGTGATCTGCACGCCGCCCAGCGCAAAAGTCGTTTCCGGCAAGAGTTGCGGCATCGCATGGTAGCTGCGCCCCCAGAGCATCATCGCCAGTTGTTGCAGGATGATGGAAACGCCAATCGCGGTAATCAGCGGCGCCAGGCGCGGCGCGTTGCGCAAAGGGCGATAAGCGATGCGCTCAATGATGACACTTAAGGCCATGCACACCAGCGCGGCAAGCAGAAAAGCCAGCGTGAATACCAGGTAAGGCGGTAGCGCGGCGGCGAGCAGAAACTTGCTGGCTGCCAAGGCGGTGAGTGCACCCACCATCACCACCTCGCCATGCGCAAAATTGATCAGGCCGAGAATGCCATAAACGAGGGTGTAGCCCAGCGCGACCAGTGCGTAAATGCTGCCCAGCGTGAGGCCATTGGCCACTTGTTGAAGAAAAATATCCACGCCGCGAATAATACGATAAGGCGATGGACAAAGGACGGGTAGCGTCAGCGTCGTAGCGCTTATAGGCGCGTCACCCTGCGGAAAAGTCGGCGCTGGCGAGACGCCGCGCAGCCTGGAGTCCGTTTTTGGAAAGCCTCCCTCGGTGATACTTAGGGGATGGCGGTGTTGATGGTTTCCAGCGGCTCCCACGCGCCGTTTTTGCCGACGTACATGCTGATCACGCCATCTTTCAAGTCGCCTTTGGCATCGAACAGGATGTGGGCGGTCACGCCGTTGTAGTCGGTTTTGGGCAATTCGGCCAGTATCCTGGCGGGCTCGCCGGACTGGGCGCGTTTGGCCGCGTCGATGAGCACCATCGCGGCGTCATAGGCATAGGGCGCGTAGGACTGGATGTTGGCCTTGAAGCGCGCCTGGTAGCGCTCGGAGAATTTCGCGCCACCTGCCATCCTGGCGAGCGGCACGCCGGGCAGGGAGCAGTAGATGCCTTCGCTGGCGTCAGCGGCATTCTTCATGAAATCCGCGTTGCAACCGCCATCGCCGAGCATGAATTTGGCGGGGACGCCGAGTTGCTTGATTTGCCGTGCCATGGGTGCGGCTTGCGGATCCATGCCGCCGAAGAAAATCAAATCAGGCTGCTTGCCCTTGATAGTGGTGAGGATGGATTTGAAATCGACCGATTTGTCATCGGTGTGCTCTTCAGCCACTACGGTCGCGCCTGCGGCCACGGCGGCTTTTTTGAATTCCGTCGCCAGGCCTTCGCCATAGGCCGTCTTGTCATCAATCACCGCGATGGTTTTGGCTTGCAGGTTGTTGACTGCATAGCCACCCAACACTTTGCCTTGCTGCACATCATTGGCCATGACGCGGAAAGCGGTTTTAAAGCCCTGGTCGGTGTAAGTGGGATTGGTTGCCGAAGGCGACACCTGCGGGATGCCGGCATTCGAATACAGCCGGGAGGCGGGTATCGTGGTGCCGGAATTCAGGTGGCCAATAACGGCATTCACCTTCGCATCGACAAATTTCTGCGCCACCAGATTACCCTGGCGCGGGTCGGACTGATCATCCTCGCTCAGCAGTTCGAACTTCACCGCGCGGCCACCGAAGGTCAGATTTGCGGCATTGGCATCTTCCATCGCCAGGCGCGCGCCGTTTTCATTGTCCTTGCCTAAATGCGCCTGCGGGCCGGTCAGCGGTGCAGCATGGCCGAAGCGGATGATGATGGGCGCGGTGGCGTCGCTGGGTGGCGCTTCTTTGCTGCATGCGGCGACGCCAAGTACGGCGGCCAGGACAAGCGGGAGGGTGTTGGCGGAAATTTTCATGGAAAGACCCCGGTCAGGATGGTTGCATAAAGAATGCGGTGGCGTGATTGTGACAGAAACAAAAAAGCCAGTCACAAAGAACTGGCTTTGGAACTGGCTTGGTGACTGGCTTTTTTGTTTGCAGCTAGGCGAAAGAATTACTTGGCGCCAGCAAGAATCCACTTGACCAAGGTCTTGATGTCTTCATCCTTAAGCGCTGCATTAGGCGGCATGGGGATCGGACCCCAAACACCGGAGCCACCTTTTTTGACCTTTTCTACCAGCTTGGCTGCAGCGGTTTTGTCACCGGCGTATTTTTTGGCGACGTCCTGATAGGCAGGGCCCACCAGTTTTTTATCGGTTGCGTGGCAAGCCATGCAGGCGCTCTTCGTGGCCAAGTCTTTTTCTTTACTGGCAAAGGCCGAAGCAGAGGACAAAATACCCACGGCAAGCAGGGCAGAGGCGATCACTAATTTCATATAAACCTTCCTTCCAGACAGCGTTAAAAAACCAAGTTTTACAGTGGCATGGATTTTACAATGAGGCGAAACACTATTTGCCGCCTGATTTACAAGAAATTACATTTGTTCTTGTGATTCACTGGGCAGCAAGTTGCTGCTTTACCGTTTCCAGGCGGTCAATTGGTGCCAAACAGTGAACGCCGCTGCATATCCAGGCGTTGACATGATCGCTTGTCGGTTTGGCCAATGCCTCAGGCAAACCAGAAACTGAATTCGGCAAATTCAATACCATATGGCGCGTACTGGCACCAAGCGCCTGCTGCCAGGCTGCACATTCCTCGGCCGGGCCACGCAGAATAACCATGTCTGGCGGTATCAAGGTTTCTTCCAGTGTCGCCAACAGGCTGCTAAACCCCATGGTTGAATTCGTTATTTGCGGCCAGTACAGGCGCAAAGTGCGTTCGGCGGCATCCAGATAACGCGGCTCACCGAGCAGATGCCCGAGTCTTTGCAGGGCAAATGCGACAATGCCATTACCCGAGGGCGTGGCATTGTCATGGCCTTGCTTGGGGCGCAGGATCAGCTTTTCATGGCTGTGTGCGGTGAAAAAAAATCCGCCGGCCGAGCGGTCTTCAAAATCAGCGAGCAGGACATCCGCCAGTTCGCGCGCAAAAACCAGGTCGGCGGGACGAAACTCGGCCTGCATCAATTCCAGCAGCGCGGCCAGCAAAAAGGCGTGGTCGTCGAGATAGGCCGGCAAATGCACTTGCCCGTTGCGCGACGTGGCGTAGAGCTGGCCATCCTGCCAATGGTTGTTGCGCAAAAAGTCCAGCGCCGTTTGTGCAGAGGCGAGCCAGTCGGGACGCTGAAAAACACGCGCGGCATGGGCCATGCCTTCGATCATTAGCGCATTCCAACTGGTGAGTATCTTGTCGTCACAACCCGGGCGGATGCGCTGTTCGCGTGCGACATAGAGCGTCTGTTTGGCCGCCGTAATCAGCGGCCGGTCGGCTTCATCCAGCGCTTTGGCTACTTTCAGATGCCAGTGGCCTTCAAAGTTGGGTGCATCGTTCAGTCCCCAATGCGGGGCAGCTGCGCGCCACTGTTCGGACGTCAGCAGCGTCTGGACTTGCTCGCGCGTCCAGACGTAATATTTGCCTTCTTCGCCTTCCGAGTCGGCATCCAGTGAAGAGTAGTAGCCGCCACCAGTTGCCCCGGGCGCTTGCATCTCGCGCATTATCCAAGCTGCTGTTTCTTCAGTGACGCGCGCGAATAGCGGATCGCGGGTTGTGGTCCAGGCATCGGCATTCAATCCAAGCAAAGGGCCATTGTCGTAGAGCATTTTTTCGAAATGCGGAATTTCCCAGCGCTCATCCACGCTGTAACGGCAAAAACCGCCGCCCGCCTGGTCGTAAATGCCGCCTTCGGCCATGTGCCGCAAAGTGACCAGCGCCATCGAGCGCATCTGCGGTTCGGCATGGCGCAGCAGAAAGGCGAGATCGGTTGGATGCGGAAACTTCGGCGCACGTCCAAAGCCGCCGTAAGTGTGGTCAAAACTCTGCGCCAGTGATTCGGCGGCGGCAAGCAATGGCCGAGCATCAAAGACAACCGCCGTCATGCTTGCTGATGCATCCGGCAAGGTCTCCGCGAGTGCGTTGCGCAGTGCGATGTTTTGCTCGTCGATGCTGCTGCGCCGTTGCTGGAACGCATCAGCCACCTGCTCGCAGAGGTCGGTAAACGCAGGCAAGCCGTGGCGCGGCGTTTTGGGAAAATAGGTACCGCCAAAAAATGGTGTGCCGTCGGGCGTGAGGAACATCGTCAGCGGCCAGCCGCCCGAACGCTGCGCGAGCATCTGATGCGCGGTCTGGTAAATCTGATCCAGATCCGGGCGCTCTTCACGGTCCACCTTGATATTCACGAACAGCCGGTTCATGACTTCTGCCACCGCTTCGTCCTCAAACGATTCGTGCGCCATGACATGGCACCAGTGGCAGGCCGAGTAACCGATGGATAGCAGAATCGGCCGGTTTTCTTCACGCGCCTGAGCCAGCGCTTGCTCATCCCATGGCTGCCATGCCACCGGGTTATGCGCATGCTGCAGCAGGTAAGGCGAGGTGGCTGTGGCTAGACGATTGCTGCGGAATTGATCAATAGATGATGAAGATGATGACATGGTGATCTGCTATGAAAAGCCTATGGTAACTGAAGCCAGTACTCGGGTTTATTGAAAACACTTTGCCGAACGACTTTCTTTAGGTAGTTTGGCGTTGCGCGCCGTGTCACCAGCGCCGACTTTTCCATCCATTGTGATCGTTAAGCAATGTGAGCCAAAAGAAAACCCAACCGTGAAGGTTGGGTTTGCATGGATTGGTGGGCCCAGCTGGACTTGAACCAGCGACCAATCGATTATGAGTCGACTGCTCTAACCAACTGAGCTATGGGCCCGTAATCGGTGGTGTCAGGTTTCCGAATCGAGGAAGCTGCGCAGTTTTTCGGATCGGGTCGGGTGGCGTAACTTGCGCAAGGCCTTGGCTTCGATCTGACGGATACGCTCACGGGTGACGTCGAACTGCTTGCCGACTTCCTCCAGCGTGTGGTCGGTATTCATTTCAATGCCGAAACGCATGCGCAGCACTTTCGCTTCGCGCGGCGTGAGGCTGTCGAGAATTTCCTTGGTCACATCGCGCAGGCTGGAAAACAGCGCCGCTTCGTTGGGCAACAGCGTGCCTTGATCTTCGATAAAGTCGCCCAAATGCGAATCGTCATCGTCGCCAATGGGCGTTTCCATGGAAATAGGCTCTTTGGAAATTTTCAGAATCTTGCGAATCTTATCCTCGGGCATTTCCATTTTTTCTGCCAACACTGCGGGCAGGGGCTCTTGGCCTGTCTCTTGCAATATCTGACGACTGATGCGATTCATCTTGTTGATGGTCTCGATCATATGCACCGGAATGCGGATAGTGCGCGCCTGATCAGCAATTGAGCGGGTAATGGCTTGCCGAATCCACCACGTGGCATAGGTTGAAAACTTGTAGCCACGGCGATATTCAAATTTATCCACGGCCTTCATCAAACCAATGTTGCCTTCTTGAATCAGGTCAAGGAACTGCAAACCACGATTGGTGTATTTTTTGGCAATCGAGATCACCAGCCGCAAATTGGCTTCGGTCATTTCGCGCTTGGCACGACGGGCCTTGGCTTCGCCGGTGGACATCTGCTTGTTGATGTCCTTGAGCTCTTTGATCGGGATACCTGTCTGGCTTTGCAGCTCAATCAAGCTATGCTGCTCATCCACCACGTTAGGCGCATTGCGAATGAGCAGAGCCGCATAGGGTTTGCCGGACTGGATCTCTCTTTTGACCCAATCCGTATCTACTTCATTGCCAGGAAATGACTTAATGAAATGTTGCCTCGGCATATTCGATTTATCGACACAAAAATGCAGAATTTTCCGCTCATGACTGCGCACGGAGTCAACGATGCTGCGCACAGAACCACACAGCTTTTCAATTGTTTTAGCGGTGAAACGGATGTTCAAAAGCTCATCTGCAATCTGCTTCTTGAGGCGAAGATAACTTTTATCTTCGGAACCTTTTTTGGAGAGTGTCTGCTGTAATTTTCCGTAAAGGGCGTGGATGAGTGAGAAACGCTCTAATGCTTCTTGCTTGAGCTTGAGCAATGAAGCAGACACTTGTGCACTGCCGTCGTCTCCATCAGCAAAGTCCTCTTCAATGTCCTCCTCTGCGGCTGCGGCCTCCAGCTCTTCGTCCGACGCATTGGGGTCAATCAGCCCATCAATGAGCTCATCGATGCGCATCTCATCGCGCGCGACACGAGCGGCCATGTCGAGCATGGCGGCAATGGTGGTGGGACAGGCAGAAATAGCCATCACCATGTGCTTTAAGCCATCCTCAATGCGCTTGGCAATTTCAATTTCGCTCTCACGCGTCAGCAACCCGACCGAACCCATTTCACGCATATACATACGCACGGGGTCTGTTGTGCGGCCAAATTCCGAATCAACCGTCGACAAGGCTTGCTCGGCTTGCTCTTCTACTTCTTCGGCATCAACCGGTGCAGGCGAAGTTTGATTCAGCAGCATGTCTTCGACAGCGGGGGCTTCATCAAACACCTGTATCGACATATCGGCAAAAGTAGCAATAATCGATTCGATCTGCTCTGCATCAACCAACTCGTCCGGCAGATGGTCGTTAATTTCGGCATACGTCAAATAGCCGCGTTCCTTGCCCAAAGCAATCAGGGTCTTGAGCCGACTGCGCTTGGCATCCATATCCAGAGGTGCGGCTTCTGGCGCGATGATTAATTTCTCTTTGCTCTTGCGACCGCGACCTTTGGCAATCACCTCGACCGCCACAGGTGTGACTTCTGGCGCTTCAGGAGCAGCGGCCCTGGCTTTTTTTTCTTTAGCGGCAGGAATCTTTTGCTCGGCCATTGCGCTGGCAGCTTTTGATTTGCTTTGTGTCGTAGTGATTTTTTTCGGCATGATAATCCTCGGCGGAGACGCAAGAACGGCGCAGTAAGAATTTACAGCTACTGTGTAAGACCTTGGGCACTGAGAGTAAATAGTTCAGCGCATCATAAAAACAGTAAAAGCGCTGGGTAACCAGTAATTATATCAGAGCGGGGTATCTGTCGCAGCAAGTGCGCCGTTGCGTTTTTTTGCCAGCAGATATGTCAGGCGCTGGCGCTCTTCCAAATTAAGCCCTTGTCGCGCCTGTGCCGTAAGTTTTTCAATTTCAGCAGTAAGTTGGGCATGCTGCAAGTGCATAATCACGTCATTGAAAACCGCCTCAAGTGCAGCGAGATCAATCTCTTCTTCGCTGCTTGTCGCCAACGCCGAAACCAGTGGCTCATGCGCTGTTCCACGGAAAAACTCAATCATGACGCCAAAACCTGCCGCTACCAGATCGCCGTGCGCAATTGCCTGGGCAATGGCATGCAATGCCGCGCCTGCCGGTTGCTCACGATCGATCAAATCCAGCGGCAACTGCGCTGCCCATATGGGTTTATGCAGCACAATTTTCAGCAACTTGTGCTCAATAGTCGAGGGTACCGGGCGCTGCTTCATTTGCGCCGGCGCATACCGATTACGAGTGAGTGACTTTAGCTCACACTGGGCTTCCACCTCGGTTTGCGACACTTGCGCGCGGGCGGCAATCTCTTTGACGATTTGGATTCTTAGAATAGGTGCTGCAATTTTTTGCAGCAAAGGCTTTGCCTCATGCACTAGTTTTGCTCGATTTTCTGCGCTCACCGGCGGGGTTTGCTTGGTTAGTTCGCGTACCAGAAACTCGGATAAACGAGTGGCATTGCGCGTGTGATGAACAAAGGCTTCTTTGCCGTGCGCGCGGATAAATTCATCCGGATCCTGATTGCCCGGCATTTGCAATATCTCAACGGTTTTGTTATCCGCCAGATGTGCCAGGCTCACCTCCATTGCACGCCAGGCAGCACGGTCTCCGGCGCTATCCCGATCAAAACAAAAAACAACACGGCTTGCCAGCTTCAGCAGTTTTTGTACGTTGGCATCGGTTGCTGCTGTGCCCAGCGTGGCAACCACATTGCCGACACCATGTTGCGCCAGACCCACGACATCCATATAGCCTTCAACCACCAGAACAGTGTCTTCTTCCTGGATCGCTTTTCGAGCCTGGGGCAAGCCATATAGCTCGCGACCTTTTTCAAACAGCGGAGTCTCGGGTGAATTGAGATACTTCGGTTCCCCTTCGCCGAGCACACGCCCGCCAAAGCCAATGACATTGCCGCGTTGGTCAAGAATCGGAAACATTACCCGATCACGGAACCGATCATAGCGGCGCCCCTGATCATTGCTAATTACCAAACCGCACTCAATCAGTGCGTTATCGTTGTATTCAGGAAAAACCTGCTGCAAACCTTGCCACCCATCGGGAGCATAGCCAAGGCCAAATTTAGCCGCTATCTCGCCAGTCAGCCCTCGGGCACGGAAATAATCAACGGCTTTGGAAGAAATCTTGAGCTGTTCGCGATAAAAGTGCATCGCGCGTGCCATTAATTCGGTCAATGGCGCCTTTTTCGCTTGTTCGCTATGGTGGCGCTCGGTTCTCGGCACCGATAATCCGACCGATGAGGCAAGCTCTTCAATCGCCTCAATAAAACCGATGCCGGAATACTGCATGACAAACCCAACCACGCTGCCATGCGCCCCACAGCCAAAGCAATGATAGAACTGCTTGCTCGGGCTGACCGTAAACGAGGGGGTTTTTTCGGAGTGAAACGGACAGCAGGCGCTGTAGTTCGCTCCGCCCTTGCGCAAAGGCACGTAGCGCTCAACCACATCCACAATATCTATGCGGGCAAGGAGTTCCTGGACAAAGCTTTCGGGGATCACCTTGGAATTATGCGCTAGTCACTGAGTTTTGCGCTACTACGCACCGCTTAGCGCGCCAAGTTTGGCTTTCACCAAACGCGACACTTCGCCCATATCCGCGCGGCCTGCCACTTGGGGCTTGATGTGTGCAATCACTTTGCCCATATCAGAAGGTGCCGCTGCGCTTACAGCTTGAATAGAGGCAATGATAATGGATTCAATCTGCGCGGCGTCCATCGCTTGTGGCATATAGGTGGAGAGCACGTCTACTTCGTATTTTTCCGCATCTGCCAAGTCTTGCCGCCTGGCAGCTTCATACTGGGTGATTGAATCCTTGCGTTGTTTGAGCATTTTTTCAATCACGGCGATGACACCTGTGTCATCCAACTCAACTCGCTCATCCACCAGTTTTTGTTTGATAGCGGCCAGCAACAGGGAAAGCGCCTCTTTGCGCGGACGATCGCCTGCTTTCATGGCGGCTTTCCAGTCGGTGCTGATACGGTCTTTAAGCGTGATGGAAGTCATTTTATTTTCTTTCAAGAAGTACAAAAACCGCCTGCTGGCGGTTTCTTTACGTCATCACTACCAACTCTGGTATGGCCGGTGTGGGTCGCCTTAAGCAGCCGTAGTAACTACAGGCGCGTCCGTCACAAAGCCACCAACCAGAATCAATACATTTTTGGCGGCAACACCTGGCTGCTAATACGCTTTTTATGCCGTTTAACCGCAGCGGCCGCTTTGCGCTTGCGCTCGGAAGTGGGCTTTTCGTAGAACGTACGGGCCCGCAGTTCGGTGAGAAGGCCTACTTTTTCAATGGTGCGCTTGAAGCGACGGACAGCAACTTCAAAGGGTTCATTTTCTTTGACACGAATACCAGGCATTGCAGTGACCTTGATAAGACGAAGAGGCGTGCATTCTAAAGACTTTCAGGCAGATGTCAAAGGGGTGCAGCGGATAGAATGCGCCTATGCGAGTTTTAGGTATTGAATCTTCCTGCGACGAAACCGGTCTGGCCCTCTACGACACTGAGCGTGGCCTGCTCGCACACGCCGTGCACAGCCAGGTGGCCATGCATGAAATTTATGGCGGTGTCGTGCCTGAATTGGCATCGCGCGACCATATTCGTCGGCTGATTCCACTGCTGACGCACGTGCTGACGGCCAGCGGATGCACGCATCAAGACATTGATGCGATTGCCTATACAGCGGGCCCGGGGCTGGCCGGTGCGCTGCTGGTGGGTGCCAGTTTTGCCGAATCACTTGGCCAGGCGCTCAATATCCCCACCCTGCCGGTTCATCATCTGGAAGGGCACCTGCTCTCGCCTCTGCTTGCAGCCGACGCACCTGAATTTCCCTTTATTGCACTACTGGTTTCCGGCGGCCACACGCAGTTAATGTGCGTCACGCGAGTGGGCGCCTATGAACTACTCGGCGAGTCGCTGGACGATGCCGCAGGCGAAGCCTTCGACAAGACGGCAATGCTCTTGGGGCTGGGCTATCCCGGCGGACCAGCCTTGGCCAAACTGGCCGCATCGGGCACGCCAGGGCGCTACAAATTGCCGCGACCGATGCTTGCCAGCGGCGATTTGTCTTTCAGTTTTTCCGGCCTCAAAACAGCTGTATTAACTTTAGTCCGCGATAAAACACTGAGCGAAACGGATCGTGCCGATCTGGCCGCAGAATTTCAAGAAGCAGTGGTCGATGTGATCGCCGCCAAGGCCTTGGCGGCGTGTCACCAGCGCCGACTTTTTCGACTGGTGGTCGCAGGCGGTGTAGGTGCCAATCTGCGTTTGCGGCAACGATTGGATGCAGCACTCGCTACTGCCGGTGGGCGCGTGTTTTATCCTGAACTGGATTTATGCACCGATAACGGCGCGATGATTGCGTTTTGCGGCGCACAACGCTTGGCCCAGGGCTTGGCAAACCCCGTGAGCCAAGGCGCTTTTTCCATTCGCCCGCGCTGGCCGTTAAATCAATTGTCCGCGGAATCTTCTGGCAGCTGAGAAATACGCTTTTCGCCCAGACGGCTTTCAGTGCCCGCACGCAGTTTCTGGATATTCAAACGATGTCGATAAATCAGCACCACAGACATCAACGCGACCGCCAACACAACCTCGATCCGTTCATGGCTTAGCATGGCAATGAAAGGCGCACTAGCTGCCGCTGTCAACGCGGCCAATGAGGAATAGCGTGTCACCATCGCCACCAGCAGCCACACAATTGCTACCCAGCCACCCAAAGCAAGCGAAAACCCAAGCAATACGCCCAGCGCAGTGGCTACCCCCTTGCCGCCTTTAAAACCCAACGTTGCCGGAAACACGTGACCGAGAAATGCCGCCAGGCCAGCGGCGGCAATTGCCGTCTCGCCAGCGCCGAGCTTTGCGGCAATGAATATCGCCAGCCAACCCTTGCCCGCATCGCCCAGCAGGGTCAATAACGCAGCCCACTTGTTGCCCGAGCGCAGCACATTGGTAGCCCCCGGGTTGCCTGATCCAAAGCTGCGCGGATCAGCCAAACCAAAGACGCGCGAAATAATCACGGCAAAGGGCAGTGATCCAAGAAAATAGCCGATAAGACACGCGAAACCTATATTCATGACAAAGTCCCTAGAATGGCAGAATTCTAAACCGGGGGCGCATTGTGGATTTGATTTTCATCGAGGAAATGCGCGTCGAAGCGCTGGTGGGCATTTTCGAGCGAGAGAAAGTCGCGCCACAAACGTTGGAAATCAACCTCACCTTCGGCGTGCCTGACGAAGCGGCGCAAAGCGACGACATCGCACGAACGATTCGTTATGACGAAGTAATTGAACGCATTCGCACCGAATTGGCTTTGCGCCATTTCAATTTGCTGGAAACGCTGGGGGAATATGTCATTCATCTGCTGCTGGATGAATTCGGTGCGCCCTGGGTCAGAATCAGCATTGCCAAGCTGGGCATCATGAAAGGCGTGCGCCGTGTAGGTGTGCAGATCGAGCGCAGCCGAAGCGAGCGCAACCCAGGCAAGCCGGACCAAGCTTAGCCGCGCGGGTGGTGCTGGTGATGGAGTTGCTTGAGCCGTTCGCGAGCCACATGGGTGTAAATCTGCGTCGTCGAAATATCGGCGTGGCCTAACAGCAGTTGCACCACGCGCAAGTCGGCACCATGGTTGAGCAGGTGGGTCGCAAACGCATGGCGCAACACATGCGGTGAAATGCGCTGCTGCGGAATACCCGCATGCAGCGCGTATCTTTTGATGAGCACCCAGAACATTTGCCGCGTCATGCCCGTGCCCCGTGCGGTGACAAAAATCGCATCCGACACCTGTCCACCCAGCAAGTCACCACGCGCCTCACGAATATAACGCGCCAGCCAGTCGGCGGCCACTTCGCCTAATGGCACCAGCCGCTCTTTTGACCCTTTGCCCATCACTCGCACCACGTTATCGTTCAAATTCAGTTCGAACAAACGCAGGCCGATGAGCTCAGACACGCGCAAACCTGTGGCGTACAACAGTTCCAGCATCGCGTGGTCACGCAACCCGAGTGCGGTATTGGTATCCGGTGCATCGAGCAAATCCGTCACCTGCTTTTCTGCCAGCGTTTTGGGGAATCGCTGGATCGCTTTTGGTTTTTCAATGTTGCGCAAAGGGTCGGACTGCGTTCGTCCCTGGTCAAGCAGCCAGCGATAAAGCCGTTTCAGGCTCGCCATCAAGCGCCGCTGGCTAGTCGTTTTAATACTTCCCGCGCGCGCATGCAAATGCGCCAGATAATCGTTAATCGTCACTTCAGTGGCGGTACTCAATGTCGTACCGCGCGCGACTAGCCAGATGGCGAATAATTGAAGATCGCTGCGATATCCAGCCAGCGTGTTTTTCGCCAAGCCATCTGCCAACCACAACGCATCGATGAATTCGTCGATCAGGCGGGCATCAATATCGTTCATGCCGCTCATGCTGCAATAGCCATCGCTTGACTTCCAGCAGAAATCCACCCCGCTGCCGAGCAAAGCCGCCTAACCCGTGATTCGCCGCAATGACACGATGGCAGGGCACCACAAGGGGATACGGGTTGGCGCCACAGGCATTGCCTACCGCGCGCGGTCCACTGCCGATTTGCGTAGCCAGCGCACCATAACTCTGTAGATCCCCTGCCGGAATCGCTGCAATGGCTGCCCACACACGTCGCTGAAATGGCGTGCCCGCAGGCGCCAGGGGCAAACCGAACACGAAAGCAGGGTCAAGAAACCAAGCGTTAATCTGGCGCACCACCTCTTTGGCCAAGAGTGACTCTGGTGCCTGTGCAGCGCAGGGCAAAAGATATTCGATGGCAGTCACATCATCATGATTGCAACGAATACCCAATGCAAACAGCGGCCTGTTTTTATTTGATGTGGTCGATGGTGCAGGTAAAACCGCAGCAAAGGGCACAGCCAAGGAAGCAAGCGGCGGCGCACTTTCACACCCAGCAATTTTTTCAGGGTGGCGTATCGTCATGGTGCGGCCACCTGTCCCAAGAGTGCGGCTTTCAAAGCGCGGTCAGTCGGCCGCTCGCCCAGCCAGACGGTCATGAGTGCCTGATAAAAATCTTCCCCCGCAATATCTTCACCATATTTTTTGCCATTGATGGTCAAGCGCAGCACACCGTCTTTTTCATTGTTTCCCTTGGGCAACCAGTCAAAATCAGCCACATCACCCGAATGCGCAGTACCCAACGTCAACAAGGCTGCCTTGAAGACATCCAAACGCGGCTTTAGAAGCGCCATCGCTTCCGTATCATGGTTTTTCTCGATACCTTTGCCTAACGATTGAGCCAAACGTTCAGCGGGCGATTCCATCAACACAACCACACGCAAACGCTTCGCCCCTGGCATCTCATAAGCAGCAGCGGCATCTATCTGCTTTGCTGTCAAATACAAACCGATGGCATAGGCATTAAGAAACGCCACGCCGCGTACGCCAGCGCCATTGAGCACCGTATCACCACCGCCGACTTTTGCCGTCTCATCAAATTCAATGCCAGCCACTGTCACCGCAGCAAAAACCGGGGCAACGGGCATCAGTGCAAGCGTAATAAAAAATATAAAAATTGCAGAAAGTATTTTTCTTATGTCTCTCACAGCGACCTCATTCACTCAAGTTTTTCTAAAGAAGATAAACAACTAGCGGTTTAAAATGAAAGCATACATGATGGCACGCTTGATGATGTCAAGCTAATGTCCAGACGCGTATAAAGAGACTCGTGTACAGTACAGCGCAGTCATTGGCTCAAAGCAGCAATATGCGCCGGGCAACAAGCAACCATACCTTTGCCACATCGCGTTTTTATTACACGGAGGAAATGCAATTGACTGGTATTAATAAATATTTTTCAGGCGTGATCGGCTTTTTTGTTTTAAGTCTTTCAGCCCACGCATCCGCACAAGAAGTAACCTTGCGGCATGCGTTAGATGGCAAAGCGCAAGATGCGCTGGCAACGCTGGTTTTGCGCTTTAACGATAGTGTCAAAGGCAATGGTCGCGTCGTTTTGCAGGATGCGCGCAGCTTTGACAACAAAAGCCCTCTGCCGCTGCTCGCCTTGCTGAATGTCGATGACAGCGTGAATTTTTTCAATGCGCGGCCTGCATTCATGCCCTTGCATAAACTGATGCGCGATTATGGTCAGCCGCTCAATCCCGAGATTTTCTACCCACAAATTCTGGATGCGGTTGCCGATAGCACAGGCCAGCCGCAAGCATTGCCCCTGGGGATGTCGCTCCCCGTCCTGCTGATCAATCGCAAGCAAGTTCCCAGCGCAGCAAAAACCATTGATCTGGCACCGCGGACTTGGCATGATGTACAAAATCTCGCCGGTACATTGTCTGACCATGGAGTTAAATGTCCGCTAACCAGTAGCCGCTTCGCTTGGGTGCATCTTGAAAACATCGCATCCCAGCATGGCGAGCAGATGGGTATTCGTACCGGCCGCAGTGAAAAAGTGAAGGCCAACAGCCTCATGAACGTAAAGCATCTAGCACTGCTGGCCAGTTGGGAAAAAAGCCGTTACTTTGAGTACTTCGGGCCGAACGCTGAGGCCAACCAGCGCTTCTTGCAGGGAGAATGCGCCATGATGACCGGCGAGTCCTCGATGTATGTCGTTGCCCGTGCGGCTGGCATGGATGTCAGCATTGCCCCGCTGCCTTATTACGACGATGCGTATGGCGCGCAACGCGACAAGGTATTGCCCGATGGCGCCGCATTGTGGGTGCTCCCCGGCCAGCCCAAGGCAGCCAATGCGCTTGCTGCGCGCTTTGTCAGCTACCTGTTGCAGCCTGACGTGCAAAAGGAGTGGGTACGCGCCAGCGGCTCATTGCCCATGACGCCGGAAGCGCTCAATGCGCTGCGTGAATCAGGGATGCCCGTTGCCCTCGCAAATGCAGCCGAGCAACGGCTTGCCACCTCACGCGGTGACAGCACCCGCATGCGCCCTGGCACATTGCGTGACCACTTGCATCTCTCGCTCAATGAGCAGGTTGCGCTGGTCTGGAGCACACCGCTCTCTGCCAAACAAGCGCTGGATACCACCACGCTTCGCGCGAACTCCCCTGTGTCAAGTAAATCAACCACCAAGGCAGCGCGACGACGCAAGTGATCTTGCAAACGACTCTGCAGGCAATCGCTTACCCGCGCATCATTGCGCATCGCTGTGGCGGTGCGCTGGCACCGGAAAACACCCTGGCCGGGATGCGCATTGCGGCGCGCATGGGCTGCCAGGGCGTAGAGTTTGATGTTGCACTAACCGCCGATGGCGTGCCCATACTGATGCACGACGACACGCTGGAACGCACTACCAACGGCACGGGATTCGTCGCTAGAAAAACCATGGCGGAAATCACCCGCCTCGACGCGGGTGGCAAATATCATCACGCATTCGCCGTCGAGCCAGCGCCGACTTTTCAGGCCGCTTTGCAAACCTGCGGCGAACTCGGCCTGTGGGCGAATGTAGAGATCAAGCCCACGCCCGGCACCGAAGCCGAAACGGGGCGTGCAATTGCCACCCTGGTTGCCGCCTTGGTTGCCTCACATGGTGCAAACAACCCGCCAGGTACTCTCTTGTTGTCGTCATTTTCCGTGCTGGCGCTGCAACAGGCGTTGCATGTTGCCCCGGCCATACCACGTGCGTTGCTGACCGAAACGATCCCTGCCGACTGGCGCGATCAACTCACGGCTTGCGGCGCATCAGCCTTGCATACGGCGGCGGCGGGTATTACCACAGAGCACATCGCGCAGCTTTGTCAACGCAGTATTCCGCTCGCCTGTTATACCGTGAATGATCGCGCCACGGCCAGCCGCTTATTCGCCGCAGGAGTCCATGCGATATTCACTGATCGCATGGATCTCTGGACGCCCGAAGAAATGCAAGGTCTTGTACCACTCAGCACCTAACAAAAACTTACAAAATATTTCATTCACGCAACACTAATCCGCCGCCTCAGTGATTCAATGAGTGTCACGCAATAAATCATTGCGAGACGCTTTGAAGAATGGAGGATGCAGATGAAATCGCCAAAACTTTTATCACTATTTGTTGCGCTGAGTTTTGCGTCGAGTGGCAGCGCATGGGCAGATCGAGGATATGGCCATGGTGGAGGACATGGTGGGCATGGCGGACATCGCAGCCATATTGGCATCACGATTGCTCCACGGCTCCCTTGGTATTACCCGCCGACTTACTATTACCCGCCAGCCTATTATCCAAGGACTGTAGTGGTGCAGCCAGCACCCTCTGTTTACATCGAACAGCCTGATCCGGAAGCTCGTCTCGAAGAACAGACTGGCTACTGGTATTACTGCGAAAAATCCAGAACCTACTATCCGTATGTGAAGGAATGTCCCGCCGGTTGGCAGCGAGTGACGCCCCAGCCACCGCCACCACATTGAAACAGCCAAGGAGAATCTGAAATGGATAGACGTTCAAGTCTCGCCGTCCTCTGCGGTATGGCTTTGCTAGCAGCCTGTACCTCACTTCCCACGGGCCCCAGCACTATGGCTTTGCCGGGAAGCAAAAAAAGTTTCGAGCAGTTCAGGCAAGATGATGCCGATTGCCGCAACTATGCCTTGGCACAAGTTGGCGGAACAAACTCGAATCAGGCAGCGACCAATGCGGGCGTGAAAAGCGCCGTAGTGGGTGCTACCGTGGGCGCTGTTGCCGGTGCGGCAATCGGTGGCCACCAGGGTGCCGGCGTAGGTGCTGGTGCGGGTGTGCTCATGGGCAGCATGGCAGGTGCCGATGCAGCGCAAAGGTCGGCCTATGGCACACAACAGCAATACGATAATGCCTACACTCAGTGCATGTATGCAAAAGGAGAGCGCGTCGCAGTGCCGGCAGAATTCGTCGGCAAAAATCCGCAACCATTCATGCCGCCACCACCCGACGGATATTACCCGCCGCGATAAGCAGCCTGCGATGTCCAGCACCATTAACAACGCCATGTATTGTTCATCCGGTTTTCCTCTCCCCGCCAACCGGCAAAGGGCTGGTTTAACCCGATACGTCGGTATCGGGTTTTTTATGCAAAAAGTCGGCGCTGGTGAAACGGCGCGCAGAAAATTTTTTAAGGGGAAGTCATCGAAAAAAAGATAAATCCAATACATATTTGCTTACATTTCTGTTGTTACCCGCCAGCGTGTTGCATGCGTTAATTGACACATGGGCTTATTCCATACTCATCACTTTCATATAAGGAGCAAAAAATGAAACTCACCGTGAAACACACAGCAAGCCTTATCGTTACCACCCTCACCCTGTCTTTTGCCTTGCCTGTACTGGCGCAAACCAATACGCCCAATATTGATCATCGGCAGCAAAATCAGCAGCAGCGCATTGATCAAGGGATTCAGTCGGGAACACTCACCAATCGCGAAGCCAATCACCTTGAAAATTCACAAGAGCGTATTCAGGGCATGGAAGACAAAGCCAAAAGCGATGGCAACGTAACGTCGCAGGAACGTAAGCGGCTGCAACAAGCCGAGAACGTGCAAAGTCGGCGCATCTATCGCCAGAAGCACGACCGGCAGCATGACCTCAACCACGATGGCATGAAAGATCGTTCGCCGCAGCGTTTGCATCGTCGGTAAGCAAACCCTGCCGCCGACAAAAGCCCGCCATCTCGGCGGGCTTTTTTTTGCCGTGCTCGCGTAAAATCAACGTTTTGTCTCTTTGCCCCCACCGCCATGAAAGCAGCCGAAATTCGCCAGAAATTTCTTGATTTCTTTGCCTCCAAAGGCCATCACGTCGTTGCTTCCAGTTCGCTGGTGCCACATGAAGACCCGACGCTGCTATTCACCAATGCCGGGATGAACCAGTTCAAGGATGTCTTTCTCGGCTTCGACAAACGCCCCTACAACCGTGCCACGTCGTCGCAAAAATGCGTACGTGCTGGCGGCAAACATAATGACCTGGAAAATGTCGGGTACACCGCGCGACATCACACCTTTTTCGAGATGCTGGGCAATTTCAGCTTCGGCGATTACTTCAAACGCGACGCCATTCATTACGCATGGGAACTGCTCACCGAAGTCTTCAATCTACCCAAAGAAAAACTCTGGGTCACCGTCTATGCCGAGGACGACGAAGCCTACGACCTGTGGACAAAAACCATTGGCGTGCCACCCGCGCGCGTAGTGCGCATCGGCGACAACAAGGGCGCACGTTATGCGTCCGACAATTTCTGGATGATGGGCGACACCGGCCCGTGCGGCCCGTGCACCGAGATTTTTTATGATCATGGGGAAGCCATTCCCGGTGGCCCGCCGGGTTCGCCCGATGAAGATGGCGACCGCTATATCGAAATCTGGAACAACGTGTTCATGCAATTTAATCGAGAGAAGATTGGTGATGGCTATGTCATGCATCCGCTGCCCAAGCCCTCAGTCGACACCGGCATGGGGCTGGAGCGCATCGCAGCGGTGTTGCAGCACGTGCACAGTAATTACGAGATTGATCTGTTCCAGAAACTGATTAGGGCGGCGGCTCGCGAAGCAAACTGCGCTAATGTGGAAAATCCGTCGCTCAAAGTGCTGGCCGACCATATTCGCGCTACCTCTTTTCTAATTGCTGATGGCGTAATTCCAGGCAACGAGGGTCGCGGCTATGTCCTGCGGCGCATCATCCACCGCGCAATTCGCCACGGCTACAAGCTCGGTGTGCGCGCGGCGTTCTTCCACCAGATGGTGCCCGACCTGGTCGCCGAAATGGGTGAGGCTTATCCCGAACTCAAAGCGGGGCAAGCGCGCATCATGACTATCTTGCGCCAGGAAGAAGAACGTTTTTTTGCCACCATCGAACATGGCATGGCGATTCTGGAAACAGAACTGGCTGACATGCAAGAAGCCAATACCGTTGTATTCAACGGCGAAACAGCATTCAAGCTGCATGACACCTATGGATTTCCACTTGATTTGACGGCCGACATCTGCCGCGAACGCGGCGTTACAGTTGATGCTGTCGCATTCGATGCCGCGATGAAGCGGCAAAAGGAACAGGCGCGTGCCACAGGCAAGTTCACCATGGCCGCGAAAGTCGACTATGCCGGTGCAGCGACCGATTTTCAGGGTTATGCCACGCTGGAAACGCAAGCGACGGTGCTGGCGCTGTACAAGGATGGCGCAGCGGTTGAAGAACTGCCCGAGGGCGCACTGGGCGTAGTGGTACTTGATCGCACGCCGTTCTACGCCGAATCCGGCGGCCAGGCAGGCGACCGCGGCGAACTGCGTGGCAGCGGGGCAATTTTCAGCATTGAGGATACGCAAAAAATTCAGGCCACCGTCTTCGGTCATCACGGCGTGATCACCACCGGCACACTAAAAGTCGGCGCTGGCGTAACGGCGAGCGTCGATGCGCTAGCGCGTGTACGCACCGCACGCCATCATTCGGCGACCCATCTCATGCACCATGCGTTGCGCGAAATGCTCGGCAGCCATGTGCAGCAGAAAGGATCGCAAGTCGACGCTGATAAAACGCGCTTTGACTTCGCCCACACGCAGCCCTTGAGCAGTGCCGAAATTGCGCGCATCGAGCGCCAGGTGAATGCCGAGATTCTTGCCAATGCAGCAACACAGGCGCGCGTGCTTCCGCTGGAAGGAGCGAAAAAGACCGGTGCCATGATGCTATTTGGCGAAAAGTACGGCGATGAAGTCCGCGTGCTGGATATCGGCAGCAGCCGCGAACTATGCGGCGGCACGCATGTCACGCGTACCGGTGACATTGGCCTGTTCAAGATCACGCTGGAAACCGGCGTGGCCGCTGGAGTGCGTCGCATCGAAGCCGTCTGTGGTGATGTCGCGCTGGCGCAAATGCAGGCCGATCAATTTTTGCTCGAAACCGTCGCCGCCGAAATAAAAGCGCCGCTGCCGGAAGTGGCCGAACGTGTCGCGCAGATGCTGAACAACATCAAGCTGCTGGAAAAAGAAGTTGCACGCCTCACTTCGAAACTTGTCGCGCAACAGAGCGACGATCTCGCCGGGCAAGCCATCGAAGTGAATGGCACGCGCGTGCTAGCGGCCAAGCTGGATATGGCAGATGCCAATGCGCTGCGCGAAACCCTGGACAAACTCAAAGACAAACTCAAGTCAGCCGTGATTCTGCTCGCTACCGCAAGTGACGGTAAAGTAACCTTGATCGCCGGTGTAACGCCCGATTTAACAGCCCGTTTCAAGGCAGGTGAATTGGTGAACTTTGTTGCCGCTCAAGTGGGCGGCAAGGGTGGCGGGCGCGCAGATATGGCGCAAGCCGGCGGGACTAATGCTGCCGCGCTACCTGCCGCATTAGCCTCGATTAAAAACTGGATTGAAAATAAATAAGCACTGCAACTAAATTATCCCGGTGCAGATCTCCGGGATAATTACCGCATTATTTGCGCTTCAGTGGCCGCTAACAAAGTCCGTATTAATTCCTGGCCATGCCGCTTCTAGTGCTGTTTTGAATTCTTTTTGAATACGTTTAAGTGCTTTTTTCGTATCCGCTTCAAAGCGCAGCACCACCACCGGCGTGGTGTTGGAGGCGCGCACCAAACCAAACCCATCAGCATATTCGGCGCGCACGCCATCAATGGTAATCAGCTCGCGTGCAGTCGGGAATTGCCCGCTTTTTTGCAGCTTGGCCACCAGCGTATGCGGCTCGCCCTCGTTCATCTTGATGTTGAGCTCGGGGGTAGAGATCGCATTGGGCAAATGTTTTAACGGCCAGTTGGCATCTTTCCAGCGTGACACAATCTCGAGCAGGCGCGCACCGGCATAAAGGCCGTCATCAAAGCCATACCAGCGTTCCTTGAAAAACATGTGGCCACTCATCTCCCCGGCCAGGGGCGCGTTGGTTTCATTGAGTTTGGTTTTGATCAGTGCATGGCCGGTGTTCCACATCAACGGTTTGCCGCCTTGATGACGAATGGATTCAGCCACCCAGCGCGAACATTTCACATCATAAATAATTTGTGCGCCAGGGTTACGTGTGAGCACGTCAGCCGCAAAAAGCATCAATTGCCGATCAGGGAAAATGATTTCTCCATCTTTGGTAACCACACCAAGGCGGTCGCCATCCCCATCAAACGCCAAGCCGAGTTCGGCATCCGTTTCGCGCAACGCACGCTGTACATCCCGCAAATTTTCCGGTTTGGATGGATCCGGATGGTGGTTGGGAAAGTGGCCATCCACTTCACAGAACAACTCGATCACTTCGCAACCCAGACGACGGAAGAGTTCTGGCGCAATCGCTCCAGCGACGCCATTGCCGCTGTCGATCACGATTTTCATCGGCCGTGCGAGCTTGACATCGCCGACAATACGGTTGAGATAGGCGGCGCGTACATCGGCCTGGCGTATGGTGCCGCGGCCTCCGGTGCCATGCGCAAAGTCGGCGCTGGTGATACGGCGGCGCAGGTCTTGAATCATCTCTCCATACAGCGTCTGCCCGGCCAGTACCATCTTGAGGCCGTTGTAATCCGGTGGATTATGGCTGCCAGTGACCGAAACGCAGCTGCTGGTGCCCAGCTCATACGCGGCAAAATAACTCACTGGCGTCGGCACGCACCCAATGTCGATGACATCGACACCCGCCTGGATGATGCCATCGGCTAACGCTGCCAAAAGCGCCGGGCCAGAAAGGCGGCCATCACGCCCGACAGCAATTGCCGCAATGCCGTGGTCGCTGGCTTCGCTACCCAGCGCCTGGCCGATCAGACGCACGGTTTCCACAGTCAGCGTTTTATCGACGATGCCGCGAATGTCATAGGCTTTGAAAATTTCGGGGGCGGGATTTTTCATCTTGAGTAAATTGGGCCAAGGGTAAATTCAAATTATGGCATGCGCAGATCACGCACAGTGTGACGATCAAAATACATCAGGAGGCGTTGCGGCAGCCAAGCCATGTTGCCAGGCCACGCCCCCTGCACAAAACCCACGTGACCACCCTGCGCAAGAAACTCAGGCGTTACCTCTCGAGGCAAATCACTCACCGCAGGCATGGCACTGAAGGGTAAAAACGGGTCGTCAGCGGCATGCAACAAAAGCGTAGGCGTATTGATCAAGCCTAACAACGGCCCGGCGCTTGCCCGGGTGTAATAATCTGCGGCATCGCGAAAACCATGCAGTGGCGCGGTGACCGCTTCATCAAACTCGCGTAGCGTGCGGCTACGCTTGATGGTAACCACATCCATCAAGTCAGGAAACCGCGCCGCTTTTTCGAGTGCTTTGGGCACCAGGCTACGCAAAAAATAGCGCACATAAGCACGCTTGACGCCACGTGCAAGCTCGCCTTCTGCCGCCGCCAAATCGACTGGCGCACTCACCGTGGCAGCGGCATTCAGCAGACGGGCAGCCTTATCGGCAGGCGCATTTTCCGCCAGCCATTTGAGCAAGACATTACCGCCAAGTGAGACACCGACTGCAAAGAGCGCAGACCAGTGCATCGCATGTAATCGCCGCAGAATCCAGTCAACCTCTGCGGCGTCGCCAGAATGATAGGCCCGTGGCAAACGATTAGGCTCGCCAGAACAACCACGAAAATTCACCACGACCCCATGCCAGCCACGTGCGTCTATCGCGCGCATCAGGGCGCGTGCGTAAGCGCTGTTTGAGCTGCCTTCCAGCCCATGAAACAGCACCACGCAGGGTTGGCCGGGCGCGCCGTCTACCCAATCCAGATCGATGAAATCGCCATCTGGCGTATCCCAGCGTTGTCGGCGATACGCTGGCAGCGGGCCTTTAATAAGCAAAGGCCAGATGGTCTGCCGGTGTGCGCCACGCAGCCAGCGCGAAGCTTGAAACCGAGGTGGGCTGGTGGTGGGTTCCAGGGGATTCATCAATCTGGTTTTCTGCAGTTTCCGGTTAACCTACCCGCAGAAAAGCTCAGTGCAAAACCTTCGGCACGTCGTGCGGGCTATCTGGCGGCGCAGGTGAGGCATGGTGTCCCACCATACGCCAACCTAATGCGCCTCGGGTATAAATATTGGTTGCCGCAACCGGCGCAGCAATACTTTCGTCGCCCGCATGGCTGAAATGCTCCAGCACATGCGTAATCACGGCGAAGGGGGTGACGAGAGCCACTTTCTGCGCCACCCGCAAAGCTAGCCGACCACTGTGCGAAAAAATACGCTGCCACGCTTCGCGCACGGCGCGATAACCGATAAGCGCAGGCCCGCCGGGATGGATGCAGACGATCTCTTCATCATCAGACCAGACGCGCATCATGGCTTCCAGATCACCTGCTTCCAGTGCGGCATAGAAGGCACTTTCGGCATCTTGTGGTGTGGAAAAAATCGCGTTTTCGGGTGGACTCATGAAGATAGCTGCGAGGATGGATGTATTTATTTACTGATTACAAGGGCAAAAACTTGATCACGTCATCAGGCTTGAGCCCATTCAGGCAATCCAGATGGCCAAGCGGACATTCTCGTTTAAAGCAGGGACTGCATGGCAAATCTTTGCGCACAATCTGTGCTGTGGGCGACAGCGGTGGCGTATATAACGGTGAAGATGAGCCATACAGAGCGACCAACGGACGATCCAGGGCTGCGGCCACATGCATAAGGCCAGAATCATTCGTCACCACGGCACGCGCAGTGGCAAGCAGATCAATCGCCTGGTCGAGTGATGTTTTGCCACACAGATTAACCACTGAGCCATCGGACGCCTGGACAATTTGCTCACCAATGGCAACATCTTTACTTGAGCCCAAAAGCCAGATAGGCGTATCAGGAGAAACAATGCGCCGCGCGAGCTTGGCAAAATGCCAGGCAGGCCAACGCTTGGCAGGGCCATATTCCGCTCCCGGACAAAAAATCACCGGCGCACCTTGCTCCGGCAACGCCAATGCTCGACGTGCGGCCGCTTGCTGCACCGGTGAAGACCGTAGTGCAGGACGCGGCAGCACCTCTGGCAATGGTCCAATCAGGGCCGCATAGCGTTGCACCAACTGCGGATGCAATGCTTTATTCAATCGATGCCGCTCGGTGAGCAAACCATAGCGCGCCTCACCGTGATAACCCATGCGCTGTCGAATGCGAGCGAAGAAGGGAACGAGCGCAGACTTCCAGGAATTAGGCAATACATAGGCATGGGAAAAGTCGGCGCTGATGAGACGGCGACCCAGCGCATAGCGCGCCCAAAAATTAAACTCACCATGCGCAAAAGGGCTCGGCAGGACGGCATCCACTTCTGCCATGCGCGTCAATAACGCAGCGGCCCAGTCAGGCGCCAACACCTCGATACGCGCTGCAGGATGCTGTTGTTTGATCAGCGTCAGCAGTGGTTGTGACAACACCGTGTCGCCAATCCACGAAGGCGCAATAACGAGAATCTTCACGTGCGGAAAAAATTCAGTAATGGCATCAATGATGGCCGGTTGGCCGTGCGCCGGTAAAGTGGTACAGCGTGCCGCAATAAGGGCACGCCGCCTCACCAGAAGGCGCCTTGAGTACATCAATGTACACCCGGGGATGCCGCGCCCACAGCGGTGAATCGGGGCGCGGGCAAGCTAACGGCAAATCCGCGGCGGTGATAGTAACTTCGCGCTTACGGTCGTTTGTGTTGTCGGCAGCACTCATGGCAAAAACCTCAAACTGGTGTGAGCCAATCGGCGTGAGCGGGTACCCGACCATTGACCACGTCAAAAAACAGATCTTGCAAACGCGCTGTCACCGGACCACGCACCCCCGCGCCAATCGTGCGGTTATCCAGCTCGCGAATCGGTGTGACTTCAGCGGCAGTACCGGTGAAAAACGCCTCATCGGCAATGTAGATATCATCGCGCGTCAAACGTTTGGCAACCACTTGGTACCCCAGCTCATTGGCCAAGGCAATCACCGAACCCCGCGTGATGCCGATCAGCGCGGAAGCAATTTCCGGCTCGTAAATCACGCCATTCTTGACGATGAAAAGATTTTCTCCCGCACCTTCGGCAACAAAACCATCAACGTCCAGCAGCAAGGCCTCATCGTAACCATCTTCGGTGGCTTCCATGTTGGCCAAAATGGAATTGGCATAAGTGCCAGAAAATTTTGCCCGCGACATATTCACATTCACGTGATGGCGTGCATAACTTGAGGTTTTGACACGGATACCTTTTTCCAGACCGTCTTCACCCAGATAAGCACCCCACGGCCAGGCGGCAATAGCCACATGGGTTTGCGCACCACGCGGCGAGACGCCCATTTTTTCCGAGCCATAAAACGCAATCGGGCGGATGTAGCAGGATTCCAGCTTATTGGCACGCACGACTTCTTTTTGCGCCTCCATCAACGTTGCTTTATCCCACGGCATGGGCATGCGATAAATGTGTGCAGAACTAAACAAGCGATCCGTATGCTCTTGCAAACGAAAAATGGCTGTGCCAGAAACGGTTTTGTATGCACGCACGCCTTCAAATACCGCAAGGCCATAATGCAGTGAATGGGTCAAAACGTGGGTGTTGGCTTCACGCCAGGGGACGAGTTTTCCGTCGTACCAGATGAAGCCGTCGCGGTCAGCCATGGACATGGGGGATCTCCAGCAATCGGTTAGTTGAAACAGTGATTTTAACAGGGGCGCTAAAATACGCCTATTAATAATCATTGCCATCGCACGATGAATTGTCCCTGGAAACCCAATGTGACCGTTGCCGCACTCATAGAACGTGCCGGACAGTTTTTAATGGTCGAAGAAGAAACGTCTGATGGCTTGCGTTTGAATCAGCCGGCCGGCCACCTTGATGAAGGCGAATCACTCATTGCCGCCTGCACAAGAGAAACGCTAGAAGAAACCGCCTGGGGCTTTACGCCCACAACGCTGATCGGTATTTATCAGTGGCCGCGCCCACAACAAGACATCACTTATCTACGCTTTGCCTTCGCCGGTGTATTGGGTGAGCATGACTCGCATCGGGTGCTTGACACCGGCATCGTGCGCGCCGTCTGGATGACCCCTGAAGAAATTCAGGCAACCCAGGCCAGCCATCGCAGCCCGTTAATCTGGCAGTGCGTGAGTGACTATCTGCGTGGCCAACGGTTTCCGCTGGAAATCATTCGGCATTACGCATAACGATCAACTTCTCTACGCCTCCACTATGCATCGTTTTCTTTGCTTGCTTGTGCTGATAACTACATCGTCATACGCCGACGACTCGGTTTCCGTCTGTTTTAATTATGGCTGCGTCAGACAAGCCACTGTTAAATTCTCTGCACAGCAATTAAGCAGCGTGACACAGACTTTAGCGGCTGCACATGATGCGAGCGAAGAGCGTACGCTACTGGCACAAGTCATCGGGACGCTTTACGCCTGGGCGGGAGAGCAGACACCCATACATGCCGATCGTGGTGGAAATTTTGCGGACGCCGGCGTGCAGGGTGCGATGGATTGTATTGACCACTCGACTACCACCACGCGGTTTCTCCACTTGTTGTCGCAGCACAATGCATTACACTTTCATCACGCCATTGCCACGACTCGACGCGGCTGGATATTTCAGCATTTGACTGCAACGATAGAAGAGCTGCCGCTTGCTACAGCGATCGCAGCTTCGGCAACATCGGCTACAGCCGCTCAGCGACTTCGTTTCGCGGTAGATAGTTGGTACGTGGATAACGGTAAACCAGTGATTGTTTTGCCGCTTGCTGAATGGTTTAACTACGGAGGTTCTGGTGTCTAAAAGTAACAAAGGGAAAATCGTGGTTGGTCTATCGGGTGGCGTAGATTCAGCTGTCGCTGCTTTGCTGCTCAAGCAACAAGGTTATGAGGTCATTGGCCTCTTCATGAAAAACTGGGAAGACGACGATACCGATGAATACTGTTCATCCCGCCAAGATTTGGTAGATGCCGCCGCAGTGGCTGATGTCATTGGAATTGAGTTTGAAGCCGTTAACTTTTCTGCCGAATATCAAGAGCGGGTGTTTGCGGAATTCTTGCGTGAATATCAAGCAGGCCGCACACCCAACCCCGATGTGTTGTGTAATTCAGAAATCAAGTTCAAGGCATTTCTTGATCATGCACTGGCGCTGGGTGCCGAAAAAATTGCCACAGGGCATTACGCTCAAGTGAGGCAATTCTTGGGCGAGTGGCAATTACTCAAAGCGGAAGATGGCACGAAAGATCAAACTTATTTTCTGCATCGTCTCAATCAAAGGCAGCTGGAAAAAACGTTATTTCCAATCGGCCATCTGTATAAACGGGATGTGCGAAAAATAGCTGCTGCTGCAGGGCTGCCAAATCACGCACGCAAAGATTCCACCGGTATCTGCTTTATTGGCGAGCGACCTTTTCGTGAATTTCTTGCCCGTTACATCCCCAAGCAACCCGGTGAAATACGAATTTTTGGCACAGATCAAGCCATTGGCAGCCATCCGGGGCTGACGTATTACACCCTGGGACAACGTGAAGGCCTAGGGATAGGTGGGGTAAAAAATGCCTCTGAAGCCCCCTGGTTTGTCGTCAGCAAAGACATGGCGCGTAATATTCTTTACGTCGTGCAAGGTCACGATCATCCCGCTTTATTTTCGCAAAGCCTTGTGGCAACTGATCTTTCGTGGATTTCCAACAATCCCCCGCATACACACTGGGTGTATGCGGCCAAAACCCGTTATCGACAACCCGATGCCGCCTGTCAAATTGAACGGCTCTCCACCCCTGAATGCGAGGTTGTTTTTGCTGCACCGCAATGGGCTGTCACACCGGGACAATCTGTTGTAGTCTACGAATCATGTGTTTGCTTAGGGGGGGGAATCATCACTAAAAACCTTACGCTAAATGCATAAACAAGATTGCAAAATGTGGTTAAAATTTTCCTCGGGTAGTTACCCGCAAATTTCTGGAGGTATTTTTGAATGAATAAAGCCGAACTGATTGAAATTGCAGCCACTGGAGCCGATGTAAGCAAAGCAGCCGCTGGCAAAGTTCTTGATAGCATCATTGCCGCAGTTGTTAAAGCGGTTTCCAAAGGTGACACCGTAACGCTCGTGGGCTTTGGTACGTTTAAGTCAGCCAAGCGCGCAGCACGTACGGGAAAAAATCCTAAAACCGGTGCAACGATCAAAATCGCCGCGACGACTGTGCCAAAGTTCAGCGCAGGCTCCGGCTTCAAGGAAGCAGTATCAGGCAAGAAAAAAACAGCCAAAAAGTAATCGCGTACTACCGTATTGCACTACCCCAACGGGCTCGCCATGCGGGCCCGTCCTATTTCAGGATAAGGCTTCATTCAACCCGTTCAAACCAAGGGCTAACCTATGATTGCCATTCAACATGCTGACCACCTTGTTCAATTCGCCATACTGGGTGAATTTACCCTAGCCGACTTCAAGGAAGTCGAAGAACTCGTGCTTTACAAAGTGCACTTTACGGGCCCGGTGAATCTGCTGGTGGATGTGCGTGAAATGCTCAGCTTGACAATTGATGTCGCATGGGAAGAAGTGCGATTTTCGCGCGCGCATACACATGACTTCAAACGCATTGCGGTGCTAACCAGCAGTCAATGGGTTGCATGGAGCGCCTGGCTCTCACAGATCTTTGTCGAAGCCGATGTGCGTGTATTTGAAGAAGAGGCGGTCGCGCACAACTGGCTTGCAGAACCCATTAGCGCGCAGTAACACCACCCTGAGATTTTCAGTGTTTTTTCATTGATGCCGAGCTAACGCCCAGGCAACATGTTCACGCACCATGGCGGAATGATCACTCGCGCGCGCACGTAAGGCGTGAATAACATCCGCACAGGTGGGCGCATTGCCTAATGCCACTGCGATGTTGCGTAGCCAGCGTTCATATCCGATACGTCGAATAGCCGAGCCTGCCATTCGCTCGGTAAACTCGTCTTCCGTCCAGGCAAAGAGTTCAACCAGTGTGGCCTCATCCAAGGCATGGCGAGGCGCAAAATCAGCTTCGCGCGTCAATGGCGAAAAACGGTTCCACGGACACGCCAGTTGGCAATCATCGCACCCATAAATTCGATTGCCCAGCTGTTCTCGCAATAGCTCTGGAATGCTGTTTTTCAGCTCGATGGTCAGGTAAGAAATACATCGCCGCGCATCCAATTGATACGGTGCCACGATGGCTTCAGTTGGGCAGCTATCAATGCAGGCCGTGCAGCTGCCGCAGTGATCCGTCACCGGGGTATCGGGTGGCAAGGGCAATTCACTATAAATTTCACCCAGAAAAAAATACGACCCCACCTCGCGATCCAGCAGCAAGGTGTGCTTGCCTCGCCAGCCCAGGCCGCCTTGCTTTGCCAGCTGTACCTCCATCACCGGGGCAGAATCAGTAAATACGCGATGCGCAAACTCGCCTAATGTTTCCGTCATACGATCAGCCAAGGCCTGCAAGCGTGCGCGCATCACCTTGTGATAGTCGCGACCCAAAGCGTACCGAGAGATATAGGCACGGTGCATATCCGCCAAGGCTTCTTTTGCATCAGCACTGGCGGGGCGGTAATTCATGCGCACCGTGATAATACTTCGCGTGCCCGGCACAAGCTCAGTTGGCAGGGCACGCTTAGCGCCAACTTCCGACACGTGCGCCGCCATATAATCCATTTCGCCATGAAATCCGGCAGCAAGCCAGGCAGCCAGCTGAGCAGGCGCATCGCCCGTCTCGGCGCGAGCAAAGCCAATGGCATCAAAGCCTAATTCGCGGCCCCAGCGCCGTATGTTTTCTTTCACCGTGTGCCACTGATCATGCATGATGCGCATCTTACTTTAGCAAGCCAGTTTTCCTTGTGCGATGAAGCCGCCACCTTGAGTTTCGGCGCACAATTTGCAAGCACCCAGTGTCTTGTCCCCGGCCTGGTGATTTGGCTACATGGTGATCTTGGTGCAGGGAAAACCACGTTCGTGCGTGGCCTGCTACGTGCCCTGGGCGAAACCGGCCCGGTCAAAAGCCCGACGTATACACTGCTTGAAGTTCATGCTATTTCTGGATTAAACTTATATCACTTTGATTTTTATCGACTCAATCAGCCGGAAGAATATCTCGATGCAGGCTTGGATGAATATTTTTCAGGAACCGGAATTTGCCTGGTCGAATGGCCGGACCAAGCCGCGCCATATCTCCCCCCCGCAGATATTCACATTGACCTGCGCATGGTCACCGCACCAGACTCATCCGTCACTCATCGTGAAGTTTTTTGCCGCGCCACCAGCGCACGTGGCCGCCTATGTCTAGCCAGTTGCCTTGCCCCAGGCGCCCCCGGCGCCGCGATCTCCTCAAGTTTGCCGCCGCCAGCCTGACGCTATGGGTAACAAAAGTCGGCGCTGGTGGGACGCCGATAACCAGCATTCTGGCGGTGCGTGTTTGGCCTGCGGCAGACTACACGCGCGTCACGCTGGAACATAGCCAGCCGATTGAATTCACCTCCCTGCTGGTAAAAGATCCCGATCGTTTAGTCATCGATCTCGAAGGGGTTGAGTTCAATTCTGTTTTGCAATCTCTACCATCAAAAATTCTCGACAACGATCCCTACATCAAACTGATTCGCGCTGGTCGCAATCGGCCAGGCGTTGTACGACTGGTGATTGAATTAAAAGCTGAAATAAAACCGCAGATATTTTCATTGCGACCGGTCGGCGAATATGGCTACCGGCTGGTACTGGACCTCTACCCCACACAGCCGATCGACCCTTTGATGGCCCTGCTCGATAAGTCCGAAATCGCACCCGCACCCGTTGAACCACCCCTGACAGTACCTGAGGTATCCGGTACAAAGCCCGAAGTAAAACCCGAGATAAAGTCAGCGCAAAATTCGGACAACCCTCCCGCACTGGAAGTCTCGCGGCTGATAACCATCATGTTGGATCCTGGGCATGGCGGCGAAGACCCGGGCGCGATTGGCCAGGGTGGTAGTTACGAAAAAAATGTCACCCTGGCTGTCGCTAAGCGGCTAAAAGCAAAAATCGATGCCGTGCCCAACATGCGCGCAGTGCTCACCCGCGATGGCGATTTTTTCATTCCGCTGAACCAGCGCGTGGAAAAAGCACGCCGCATTCGAGCGGATCTTTTCGTTTCTGTGCATGCCGATGCGTTCGTGAAACCCACTGCGCGTGGCTCGAGCGTGTTTGTGCTATCCGAAAACGGTGCCAGTAGTTCGGCGGCACGTTGGCTAGCCAAAAAAGAAAATGACGCTGACCTCATTGGTGGCGTCAATATTCACGCCAAAGACCCTTACCTTGCGCGCACCTTGCTCGATTTATCGCAAACCGCCACGAATACCGACAGCCTGAAACTCGGTCAAGCCGTGCTGGGTGAATTACGCCACATCAATACGCTGCACAAAGGGCAGGTTGAACAAGCCGGATTTGCTGTGCTCAAAGCACCGGATATTCCATCCATACTGATTGAAACCGCCTTCATTTCCAACCCGGAAGAAGAAAAGCGACTTAACGACGAAAACTATCAAGAGCGTATGGCCGCTGCAATATTAAAAGGCTTGCGGCGTTATTTTGCGAAAACCCCGCCTTTGGCAAAATCCAAGCTCGCGCTGCTCAAGTAGCCTTGACCCAGCCTTTCATCGCATCAATTTCCACACACCGCTGCAGCAATTTCATACGAGCGAAGCCTTGCGGCGTGGTCAAAAATCTGGCAAGTGATGATGAGTTCATCCGCCTCTGTACGCTCAATGAATTCTGCCATGGCGGCAAGCACCGAAGTGGGTGAACCGATGGCTGAACACGAGAGCGCCTCTACCAACATCGCTCGTTCAGGGTGAGGCAGTGTGTCGAGAAAATTATCCACCGGGGGCTGTAGCGTGGTCGGGCGACCTCGCCGTAGATTCAGAATCATCTGCTGCATGGAACTGGCCAAAAAGTGCCCCTGGGCATCAGTCTCTGCGGCAAAGACGCTAAATCCCAGCATGACATACGGTTTATCCAGCTGCGCTGACGGACGAAACTGCGTGCGATAAATATGGATGGCTTCTTGCATCTGCGCGGGCGCAAAATGCGAGGCAAATGAAAACGGCAAGCCCAGCGCAGCAGCGAGCGACGCACCAAATAAACTCGAGCCAAGAATCCACACTGGAATAGCCAAGCCCTCACCGGGAATCGCACGGACAGACTGCCCCGGCTGGACCGGTGAAAAATAAGCCATTAACTCCATCACGTCGCGCGGGAACTGGTTTTCGTCCGCCGTCAAATTGCGCCTGAGGGCGCGGGCTGTCACCTGATCAGACCCTGGCGCACGACCTAAACCGAGGTCGATACGGCCAGGAAACAATGTCTCCAAAGTGCCAAATTGCTCGGCGATCACTAGCGGAGAATGATTAGGCAGCATGATGCCGCCCGCCCCCACCCGAATGCTGCTGGTGCCCGCTGCCACATGCCCGATCACCACAGAAGTTGCCGCACTCGCAATGCCGGGAATACCATGATGCTCAGCCAACCAGTAGCGATGATAGCCAAGCCGCTCGGCATGCCGGGCTAGATCCAGCGTATTGGCCAAAGATTGCGCCACGGTGCCGCCAGCCACAATCGGCGAGAGATCAAGAACTGAAAAAGGAATCATCGGTTTCTTTCGGTAGGGTTATGACGGTTTAATGTGGGCCAGAACTTACCAGTTTAGTGACAAGTAAAGCCAAAACAAGGTGATAAGCGCTATCGGCTTGATATAATCGGCGTTTTCCTGCTGCTCACTTCCCTTTCATGCTGGTTTTTCGCGGAGTCCCTACCCTGGCGACAACGTCGACGGTGCTAACCATCGGTAATTTTGATGGCGTGCACCGTGGGCATCGTGCCTTGCTTGAACGCTTGATTGCCAAGGCGCGCGCCTGCGCCCTGCCCGCAACCGTATTGACTTTCGAGCCGCATCCGCGCGAATTTTTAGCCCATGGGCAAACGCCTGCACGCCTTTCTCATTTACGTGAAAAACTGGAGTTGTTCGCCGAATGCGGTGTTGATCGCGTGTATGTGTGTCGTTTCAATGCGGTGCTGGCTGCACTCACGGCAGAAGAGTTCATTGAAACCATCCTGGTCAAAGGATTATCCGTGCGACACCTGATTATTGGTGATGACTTTTGCTTTGGCAAAGACCGCAAGGGTAATTTTGCGATGTTTCAACAAGCCGGCATTGTCCACCACTTTGGCACCGAAGCCATGGGCACCGTGGCGCAAGACCACCTGCGTATCTCTAGCTCAGCCGTGCGCGATGCGCTTGCTGCAGGAGATATTGAACAAGCGCGTGCCTTGCTGGGTCGTGCCTATGTCATTGCCGGGCGAGTCATGCGTGGTGAGAAAATTGGTCGCACACTGGGCTTCCCGACATTGAATTTACGCATTAAACACACCCGCCTGCCCGTGGCAGGGGTCTTCGCAGTGACCGTCTCGGGCATTGATGCGCAGCCGCTGCCAGGCGTTGCCAATATCGGCGTGCGACCCACGGTCGCGGCAGGTTTGCAGCCGGTGCTCGAAGTACATTTGCTGAATTTTGACCGCGACATCTACGGCATGCATGTGTCCGTTAACTTTTTGCACAAACTACGTAACGAAGAAAAATTCGCATCCCTGGATTTACTCAAAGCGCAAATCGGTCGCGATGTTGTAGCCGCCCGCGATTATTTTGATGCCCACCCACTCGACAACAACGCCCATGGCTGATTATCGCAAAACCCTCAACATGCCTGACACCCCCTTTCCGATGCGGGGCGATCTGGCCAAGCGTGAACCGGGCTGGATCAAGGCCTGGCAAACGCAAAAGCTGTACGACAAAATCCGCGCCGCCGCCAAGGGACGCCCGCGCTTTGTGCTGCACGATGGCCCGCCGTATGCCAATGGCGATATTCACCTCGGCCATGCAGTGAATAAATTGCTGAAAGACATTATCGTGCGCTCGAAAACCCTGGCCGGGTTCGATGCGCCTTACGTGCCGGGCTGGGATTGCCACGGCTTGCCGATCGAGCACAAAATTGAAGTGCTGCACGGCAAAAACCTGCCCGCCGATAAGGTGCGCGAACTGTGCCGCGCGTTTGCCGCAGATCAGGTCGAGATTCAGAAAAAAGGCTTCATCCGTTTGGGTGTGCTGGGCGATTGGGACAACCCCTATCTCACCATGAACTTTGCCAACGAAGCGGGTGAGATTCGCGCGTTGGCAGAGATTGTGAAACAGGGTTGGGTGTTCAAAGGCTTAAAACCTGTCAACTGGTGTTTTGATTGCGGCTCGGCTCTGGCTGAAGCGGAAGTCGAATACATGGATAAGCAAAGCCCAGCGGTTGATGTCGGTTTTGTCTGTGCCGAGCCGGAAAAGCTCGCTGCGGCATTCAATATCGCCGCCCCCCAAGAGGACTTGCTTCGCGGCGTATCACCAGCGCCGATTATTTATGCCGTCATCTGGACAACGACTCCTTGGACGATTCCCGCGAATCAGGCGTTTAACGTGCATCCTGATCTGGACTATGCCTTGGTCGAAACCTCACGTGGCGTTTTGCTGCTGGCCAGCGAGTTGGTGGACAGTTGTCTTACCCGCTATGCCTTGACAGGCAAAGTGCTGGCCACAGCGAAGGGTGCCGCCCTGGCCGGCATCCATTTCCGCCATCCGCTGTATGAGCGTAGCGGCCCGGTGATTCCGGCGGATTACGTCGGCGTGGATGCGGGTACGGGCATTGTGCATGCAGCACCCGCGTATGGCGTGGAAGATTTCAATGCGTGTATGAGCCACGGTTTTACCTTTGATGACATCCTCAACCCGGTACAGGGCAATGGCGTGTATGCGGCTGACCTGCCATTTTTTGGCGGCTTGCACATCTGGAAGGCGAATCCGAAAATCGTCGAAAAACTTGAGGAAGTCGGGGCGCTTTTCTCGCATGAAAAAATCACGCACAGCTACATGCACTGCTGGCGGCACCGCACGCCGATTATTTACCGCGCCGCGCCGCAATGGTTCGTAGGCATGGATGTGCGCCCGAAGGGCGCTAGCCTGCGCGAGATTGCGTTAAAAGGCATCGATGAAACCGCGTTCTACCCCGCCTGGGGACAGGCGCGTCTGCGTGCGATGATTGCTGGCCGGCCCGACTGGTGTATTTCGCGCCAGCGCAACTGGGGCGTGCCGATTCCCTTCTTCGTCCATAAAACCACGGGTGGACTCCACCCGCGCACAGTGGAGCTCATGGAACAAGTCGCCCGCCGTGTTGAGCAGGAAGGCATCGAAGCCTGGTTCAAATTGCCGACGGCAGAGCTGCTTGGCGAGGATGCGGCGCAGTACGAAAAAATCAGCGACACGCTGGATGTGTGGTTCGATTCCGGCACCACGCACTGGCATGTGCTGCGCGGCTCGCATGCGGACGCGGCAAGCAATACCGGGCGCTGGGCGGACATGTATCTGGAAGGCTCGGACCAGCATCGCGGCTGGTTCCATTCATCCTTATTGACCGGTTGCGCCATCGACGGCCACCCGCCGTATCAAAGTCTGCTGACCCACGGCTTCACGGTGGATGCGCAGGGGCGCAAGATGAGCAAGTCGCTAGGCAACGGCATCGAACCACAGGAAATTGGCGACAAGCTCGGCGTTGAAATTCTGCGCCTGTGGCTGGCGGCCACCGACTACTCGGGTGAGTTGTCCATCTCGAAAGAAATTCTCGACCGCGTGGTGGAAGTGTATCGGCGCCTGCGCAACACCTTGCGTTTCCTGCTCGCCAACACAGCCGATTTTGACGCTGAAAATGACCTGCTGCCGCCTGAGGAATGGCTGGAGATTGACCGCTATGCGTTAGCGCTCACTCATCAATTACATGAACAGTGCACCGCAAGTTATGCGCGTTTTGAATTTCATCCTATCGTGCAAGCCCTGCAAAACTTCTGCGCTGAAGATCTGGGCGCGTTTTATCTCGACATTCTGAAAGATCGCCTGTACACCACGGCTGCCAACTCGCCCGCACGCCGTGCGGCGCAAAGCGCGCTGTGGCATATTTTGCAATCAATCACCCGTCTGATGGCGCCTATCCTCGCCTTCACCGCTGAGGAAATCTGGCAGATTTCGGGAAACAGCGAAAGTGTGATGCTGACCACCTGGCATGAGCTGCCTGCGCTGCCGGAAAAATCGGCGCTGGTGACACGGTGGCAAACAGTGCGCGGTGTGAAAAGCGAAGTCTCCGGCGCACTCGAAGAACTGCGCACTGCAGGCAAAATCGGCTCGTCGCTGCAAGCGGAAGTGGAGATTCACACCAGTGGCGCGCAGTACGATTTGCTGGCCAGCTTTGGGGACGATCTGCGTTTCATCATGATGTGTTCCAAAACCACTCTGGTGCAGATAAATAACGAGGCTACCCAAATCATCGCGACGCCGAGCAGCCATGCCAAATGCGTACGCTGCTGGCACTGGCGTGAGGATGTCGGCCACCATGATCACGCCGCAGAACATCCGGAATTATGCGGACGTTGTGCCAGCAATCTGTTTGGTGTCGGTGAGGCACGCCATTTTGCGTAACGGTGCTTTCGCCATGACGCGCTGGCTAATCCTTGCTGTGGGCGTGATTGTCCTCGACCAGCTCAGCAAGTTCTGGATACTGGCGAACTTTCAATTCATGGAAAGCGTGCCGGTCAGTTCGTTTTTCAACCTGGTGCTGGTCTTCAATTCCGGCGCGGCGTTCAGCTTTCTTGCTGATGCGGGCGGCTGGCAAAAATGGTTTTTCATCGCCCTGGCGCTGGGTGTTTCCCTTTGGCTGCTCACGCTGTTGCGCCAACACGCACAGGAACGTTTATTGCCGATCGCACTCTCACTTATATTAGGTGGCGCGATAGGCAATGTCATCGACCGCGTGCGGCTGGATGTCGTGGTCGATTTTCTTGATTTTCATTTCGCGGGATATCATTTTCCCGCGTTCAATGTGGCAGATTCCGCCATCAGCATCGGCGTGGCGCTGATGCTGATTCATCAATTTTTTTGCTCTGCAAAATCCCATGACTGAACACGTTCAACCTGATAGCCTGATTACGTTGAATTACCGCGTCGCCTCGACCGAAGGCGAAGAATGGATCAGCACGTTTGACTTTTCCCCCGCCGTCATTCAGCTCGGCTGTGGTGAGCTAGCGCCACCATTTGAAGCCTGCCTGATCGGTCAGCTCGCCGGCACGCGGCTCGAAGTGGTGCTCAAACCCGAAGAAACTTTTGGCCTGCGTCAAGCCGAATTAGTGCGTCGTGTCGCGCGCAGTTCGTTACCCGCCTCCGCCGGGATCGAAATCAACGCGCGCGCAGAGCTCAAGGCGCCGAGCGGGCAAACCCTTTCCGGCATCATCCGCGAGATCGACAACGACAGCGTGCTGATAGACTTCAACCATCCCCTCGCCGGAAAATCCATCCGTTTTGAAGCGGAAATTATTGGAGTGCTCTGATGCAAACCATCCTGCTTGCCAACCCCCGTGGTTTTTGCGCTGGCGTTGAGCGTGCCATTGCCATCGTTGAACAGGCGCTGAAAAAATTCGGCGCGCCCATTTATGTGCGTCACGAAGTTGTGCACAATCGTTTTGTGGTGGACGGTCTCAAGGCTAAAGGCGCGATTTTCATCGAAGACCTGGCTGATGTGCCCGTCGGCGCCACGCTGATTTTCAGCGCCCATGGCGTATCACAAGCCGTGCGTGAGGAAGCCGCAATGCGTGGCTTCAAGCTGTTTGACGCCACCTGCCCGCTCGTCACTAAAGTGCATCTTGAGGTAACCCGTCTGCACAAGCAGGGCTACGAGATCGTGATGATCGGCCACAAGGGGCATCCCGAAGTGGAAGGCACCATGGGCCAGGCAACAGGCCGCATGCATCTGGTGGAAAACCTCACCGACGTGGAGCGCTTAAAACTCGGCGCTGCTGATACGGCGTTGGCCTATGTCACGCAGACCACGCTCTCGGTCGATGATACGCAAACCATCGTGATGGCGCTAAAAGAACGCTTCCCATCGATCATCGGGCCGAAAAAAGACGACATCTGCTATGCCACGCAGAATCGGCAAGATGCCGTAAAAGCCATGACCGGTCGCGTGGATGTCATGATCGTTGTCGGCTCGAAAAACAGCTCCAACTCCAATCGCCTGCGTGAAGTGGCTGAAAATAGCGGTATTCCCGCGCATCTGATCGATAGTGCCGAGCTCATTGATCCCGCATGGCTGACAGGCAAGAAAAATGTGGGCGTAACGGCGGGCGCTTCAGCACCCGAGTTGCTGGTCAGCGGCGTCGTCGAGCGGCTGCAAGCCCTGGGCGCAGGCTCGGTTGAGTTGCTTGATGGCGTTGTTGAAAATATTAATTTTGCTTTGCCGAAGGAACTGGCGCTGCCTTGATTTTGAATTGGGTAAGGTCGGGCAAAATGTTGGCTTCCGGCAAGGCCCCCGGTTCAAAAACTATCTCCACCAGTAGCTGGCTTTTCACCGGATAGCCAGTGATCAGGCCCGGAGCATAAATCTCATGCGTAAATGCTTCTATAACCGGGTCATCAAAATGTCCTGGAGGCTGTGATTCGATAATTTGATACGAATCCACAGCGCCCCGTTCATTGATCAGCAACAGCAATATCACCTGGCCGGAAAGATGTTTGGCATTTGGTGGATACACCGGCTGTATCGGCTTGAGCGGCGTTGGGCGGCGGTGCAAATAGCGCGCTGCGTAGTACCATGGGCCTGGGAAAAGGCCAGTAACCGAGACATTCGCAGCAGTCTCAGGAGAATTACTGGCGGCATTTTCCTTTGCTTCGCCACGGCGCTGAGTGTCGGCTTGCTCTGCTTTGCCATCCAACACCGAGGACATTGTTGTTTCGTGAGGCGCATTTTTGTTAGTGTGCTCACCGGGTGTTTGTCGCTGATTGTGCTCCAAATCTACCATCAGCATGGGAAGAGGGTTACTTATCTGAGAAGGCAGCAGCCTGATGGATGCAAACCCCGTGAAACTTAAGACGATGCAATGCACTGCAAGAGAGACAGCAAGGCCAACCACCAGTCGACGTTGCTGTCGTCCGTCAAAGCTGCTGCATCCGTCAGGCCCTCTCCCTATCTGCACAACCTACTGAATGATCTCGCGCCAACTGATACGTTTGCCCGTTGGCGGGGGAACATCAAAGGGGACGTCCTCTGTGAGTTGCTGCGCGGCGGATGTCGTGGCAATAACCACCACCTTGCCACCTGGCAAGCGGACGATATTGATCCCGACAGCGAGTGACTCTGTTCCATCGCTACCCACCAATCGACGGCCTACTGCAGCATTCGCACTGTTTGCTATAGCGTTACCTGTCGCATTGTTGAAATAGTTCAACCAACTGTACCCGCCGATGTTACAGGCATTGTTTTGTGGCACATTGGTAGCAACCACAAGGGTGCCAAGTTGTAGCTTCAGACCAATGGTCACGCGCTCACCCGTATCCGGGAAATCAGCGAACCATCCCGTGGTCGAGCCACATTGAGCCGTACAGCCTACCGTGCGGAATGCCGTAGTACCCGAACCTTGATTGGTAATGGTCATCTGCTTCAGGGTGGTACGCAAGTTGGTTAATGACGTTGATGTCAAGTCATCACGTAGCGCCCAGATCGACTGCGTTTGGACATCTGAATTATCCGTGGTGCCAAGATAACGCCCGGTACCGACATAAACAAATGGTTGGCCGGCAACCTCCGCCAGTTCAGGGCGGGTAGTAATGGGCTGAGCCACAGCCGAACTATCTACTACTGTTGCCAGTCGCGTTGCCTCCACTCCCGCAGCAGCCAAAATATCATTCACATCAAAGCGCCAGACATTGCCCAATAAATCGACGCCATAGACACGTTCGGCCTGATTATTGCGGATGGGGTTTTCCACCCAGGCATTGATGTGGTTCAGGCCGCTCGGGGTCGTCGCACTGCCGACTCCCGTGCTGATTTTGTAGATAATCTCGCCTGTCATGGCTTCGAGCACATACAAGTAGCCCACGCCATCACCACTGACAGATGGCGCGTTGACGTTGTTGTAGCCCGAAGTCACAAACACCACCCAGCGACCATCGCGTAGCTTGCTGATGATCGGGTTGCTGAAGGTGTAGCCGATATGGCAATCCGCATACCGGGTGCTGGCCATTGTCGAATCGTAGCAGGTGCTGCTATGCTTGAACTCCCACAGGGCCTTGGGCGCCGTCGGATTGGTGATGTCGAGCGCGTAATAGCCCTGACCACCTTTGTTCAGACCACCCACGAGAATGGTTTTCCATGTGGTGTTCGCCGTGTCATAGACATCGCCAACGGTTGGCGTACCATCGACAGAGTAGACGTGTTGAGCAGCGTAATTCTCGCTAGCCAGTTTGTAAAGATTGGGTAATACCATGGTCGGAATGAACGCCCAGGCTTCCTTGCCCCCATTGGGATCGACAATCGAGGTCCCGGCGTAAAACGCATGCAGCATGCCATCGTTGGCGGCCGCGAAGACCATTGGCGTACGCGAAGCATTCGCTGTCTTGTAGGCCAGATAGCCGGCATCGTCGTACTCGGCGAATGGGGCTTTCACATATACCGGCTGGGCATTGATAATGTCGCCCAGAATATGCTCGCGTGCGCGATATAGCTGATTCGCGGTATTGGCAACAAAATTTTCCAGGCCACGTTGTCCACGCAAGAAGTTCACCAGGTTGGCGCCAACTGCCAAACTGCGTTGGTTAGCGGATGCCGGCGGAGTAACTCCGTCTGTCATGTTTGGATATTGGCTCAATAACGCAATTTGAGTGGCACCAAAATTGGCCTGTTCGGTCGCATTCAATGTCGTTTGTGGTGAACCGACGGGGGCACCTAGTGGCGTACCTGCAACGCAAGTATCGGTATTCCACTTGAAGTCCACCAGATTGTCTGTGGCGCCGCTGCGGAACAACTTGATGATGCGATTGTCGCAGGCATCACTGGTGGTTATGTCCAGCTTGCCCTGTGCCGACCAGACGATTGAACTTCTTACGGTGCCAGCAGATGCAGTGAGTGCAAGTGTGACTGGATCGAATTCGTCTTGAAGAACGATTTCGTGCGCCTCCAGCTCGCCGGTCCATTTTTGTGTGACATATTTCGCGGTGTAGGCGAAGTTATCGCCAGCCACCGGCTCCAGGTTGGAGGTCGCTGCTGCCGCCGCCGAGGAAACGCGGGCACTGACACCGGCCAGCGCCGTGGTCAGGCTATTGACCACAGTGTCGGGATTGCCTGCACTGAAATACTGCCCGCGGCCATCGACGGCGGCATGCCAGAGGTCATCCAGCGCTGTCGGGCTATCTGCAACCGGCAACGGCCAATTAAGGGAACCGCTACGGATGTTTTGAAATGGCCCGGTCGCTGCTGTCTTATAATCCGATTGATAGGGTACCGTGCCTGACAAACCGAGACCCATGGTAAAGGTAGTCATGTGTTGCCACTGCGCCTTGTCATCCTCAGCGCCAGTGCCGGTGGAAGGTACGTTGTTGGTACAGACGTCGGTGGTCCCGCCCAGCGCGCCGGTACAGTTGCCCAGCGTAGAGGTGCGCAAGTCGGTCTTGTAATAGTACTGGGCAACATCAGATAATGTGTTGCTGCTACCGCCCGTCACAGGCCCTTGTGTTTCGCATGGCCACACTTGTGAGCCGCCCAAACAACCCGATGGGGGAGCTGGTGGCCCGCCACTGGCCACTGCCGTGCCATTAGGCGGCAAAGCCGGTTGCTGCCCTGCGATAAAACATGTTCCGGTGATATCTGTCCAGCTGCCTGTAGTGTTAGTTGGCGTACCGACAATCGAGCCTGACTGGTTTGGGCCTTGATAATTGGTCGATGTGACAGTAGTTCGATACTGATTTTTCTGGCCGGTATTGTCAACGAATGTCTGACACTTGATTTCCTGCCCTGAACCATCAGGACCTGAAGGCGAGCACGAGGCAACGTCTGTCCAGGCCGTCAGATCGCGGGTTTGACAGGTAATTGTCACACCACCACCACTGGATGCATTACAGGATGCCACATCGCCCCAACCACTATCGTTGTTGCTACACGTCACTGTGGGGCCACCGGACGGATTGGAAGGCGTACAGGATGATGCGCTGACAAAGCCAGTGTCGGAGGCAACCTGACAGGTGACCGTTGGGCCACTGGACGGATTTGAGGCTGTACAGGTGCCAGCGTTAACCCAGCCGCTATCACTCGCAACTTGACAGAATGTGACTGGGTTCGTTCCTCCCTGGGTGCAGGTGCCTGTGTTTGCCCAGGAAGAAAACCCTCCGTTTCGACAAAACGGCCTGGATGCATCAAGTGTTCCACCCGTGCAATCGAAATTTACGTCGCTACACGTTCCCCAGCTGGGGCTGCCATTGGCGGTACATTTCCTCATACGGGCAGTTCGCCGCTGATTTTGCACGGTGCGCTTCTGATTTTGTACTGTACGTTTTGTCACTTGCACTGTGCGCTGCTGCCACTGTACGGCCTTGGTTTGAGTACGGTTAACATTGCAAGAAACATTCCGGTAATTATTCGCAGCTGTACTCCATGTGTACAACGCCGTTGCACCGTCAAAAATCGGCCTTGGCGAGACGGCAAACTTTTCTACGGACGGATTGTAGGCATCCAGTTCTGCGATATTGCCGTCCTGGTTATCCATGGCGGTCCCATCCAGCTTGAAGCCGCCGGTCCCGTTCCAATAACCGTCCGTTGTGAGGATGTTGAAATTCTGTTGGCAAGAGTACTGCACCGGATCATCGGATATTCCCTGGTTAATGCCGTCGGTCTTCCCCGCAAAGTAGCGGCCGGCGCGGGAGAGCGCTGTGCGTAGTGGTGTGCTGTTATTAGCAGTTTGCGAGTAGAACTTGGTGAACCAGTTGGATTTTTGCGTTGCATCGAAATCGGCGATGGCTAGGAACTTCGCAGCGACAACGGGGCTGCCCGGGTTGATGGTAATGAAGCCGACGCGGTAGCTGTCGCTCAGATTTACAAAGACACGCCCAGCAGCGGACTTCATCATGTTCAGACGATAGCTGTAATAGCTGTACCAGTTGGCGAAGTTCTGGCGTTCATCGGTCGCGCCGGGGCCGGAGGTTGTGGACACCAGCACCTTGCGCCACAACGCGGTCTTGCCGGCTGCTACGCAATTGGCAAAGATAGGGGCGGTGGTATTGGGGTAGAGGGAATTGTCGGTACAGATTTCCTGGGTGGTCGAGTCAGAGCTGCTGGATAGCGTTTTTTGGCAGTCGCCGGCCAGGGGAACCAGCGTAGTGGTGCCAAGATAAGTCCAGTAGTAACCCGGCTGCGCCGTATCACTGCCTTGCGATTCAAAACTTGAACTCAGGTTGGTCGTTGACGATCCTCCACTACCATAACTATAAAATCCGTCGTTGTAAGCCGCCGTAAAAGAGGTGGGGGTGGCAGCGTTGACAGCACCTCCTGTGCTGGTCTTGGGTACGATGTAGGTAATAGTCGGGTTGTAATAAACCAGGTTGCACTGATTATTACGGAACCCGACCTTATTCGTATGGCTGCCGACACCATCCGGCATGTATTTCCAATCCATCGAGCCCGAATCGTCAAGCGTGAATAAGACGTTTGGCTTAACCTGTGTGGTAGAGGCGCTGGCCAGCGGATTATCGGCTAGGTCGGCAAGAGCGGCATAGGTTGTGCCAGACATCATGAATGTAGCCATGGCGGCAAGAAATGCAAGGGAGTGACGCGTTGTGGCGGAGTGGATCATGATTGATCTCCTGGTTAATACATGACGGCTTGCGTGTAAACCACCGTATTCGTAGGGCCGAGCACGCGGGAAGTAACGCGAAAATAAGGCTGGAAGGTGTTCGACAGGGGCAGGGAACCATAACCTACCGCACCATGCGACCCCCCCGCCATTGTCGAGCCGATGGTGACACATTGCTGACCTGCCGCATTGATGGCGCCCGAGGTCTGACACAAGCGGTGGATGACGTAGCGCACCTCATTGCCGGCGCCATCATTGTTGGTGGCAACGGCCGAGTTGGCCCAGTTGTAAATCAGCGGGTCGAATATCGCAGGAGCGGGCGTTGTACCGCAGTTATCCGGATTGCCGTCATTGTCGGCATCGGGGATATTGTTGACATTTAGCGAAATATTGCACCATCCAGGATAGTAGCCTGCTGGCACACTCCCTAGTTCCAGGGTAGCCGCGTTCTGAGCAACCAGCCAAGTGCGTGCTACCTCAATGCCCCGGTCGGCCGCTATGGTCGCTGTGCGCTTGAAAGAAAGGTTGCGGGCGATGATCAGACCCGTGCCGATCTGCCGATACATCACGATACCCGCCAGCGTCATGGCCACCAGCATAATCAGCGCCAGTAGCAGCACCACGCCGCGCTGGGTTTGCATTTGTCTTCGTTGCGACAAGCGCATGGTATGAATACTCATGACATACCCCAGGCAAGGTTACGCAAAGGGATCACAGTTTCATATATCCGGTAGCGGTAGCGCCGCCAGTCATTAGCATTGCCCGGCGTGGTGTCCACCGTGCCGTCAATGTTGGTCATGGTAAATGCCCCCCCTACCCAGGCCGGAGCGGCTGTTGTGATCGCAGTTTTTTCATACTGCTGGCTGCGTGCCAGCAGGGCGACACGAATGGCCCGCAGTTGCTGCCAGCTAGCCGGGGGTGCTACGCCCCATTCTCCGGCAGCGATCACACCGTTGCTATCGGCGTCGACACCATACTCGGCTTGCAAATTGACAATGCCTTCCGCAACCTCCGTTGCCGCAGGCTGATTCGCCAATGTGTTATTAACCGTGAGAAAGCGCCGGTTGGTGATCTGCCAGACATTGAGTTGCGGAAAGGGGCCCAGGTTAAAAATTGCACCAGCAGAGCCAACGCCTTTTGCCGTGCCGTCGTTATACCGCGCGCTACCGCTGTTGTTGAGGAATTTTTCCTGCAAGCGGGCCAATGCGTTGGCGGCGAGCGTCGACTGGGCAGTCACATTCTGGTTGTTGGTAAAGTTGAGATAGGCGCCCGTGCCATGATCGACGGTGAGCCCGTCCGCATTGCCATTGCCGGTGATCTCGAACAGCCCACAGAGCGCGTTGCCACTGTCAGCGGCGATCATCAAGTTGCCGGGAAGTAAACCTGTGCGCGAATTTGCCCGTTTAAACCCGTTGTTGTTCACCGTCGGTAGTGGCGAGAGATTGTCGAATGACTGGCTCGATGACATCGTGTCACCACTGCCATACAGTATGGTGATGGTATCAGGCGCTCCAGCCGCGCCATCGATAATCAGTACGGGGACTAAAGGGAAGTTGAAGGTACTTGGTGCTGGCAGGGTACTGTCATAGGCAGATACAACGCAGTTCATCGCTATTGCGTTGCCAAAACCGTAACCGGCCATCTTAAGATCACGTTCAAGGCTGAACATGGCAATGCTGCCCGATATCTGAGCGTCACTACCCGATGTGGTGGTGCGTTTGCGTGATTCCCAAGTCTGTATGGACTGAAACATCATGACCATGCCAATCAGGGCAACAGCCATGCCGACCAGCACCTCGACCAGGGTAAAGCCCCGGCTGTGGAGTGGATGGAATCGGGTGGTCGTGGAGGTGGTCGGCATGGTTATCTGGCTCAGTTGATATAGCCAATGACGCGGTGAAAACGCGGCCGCCCATCCTTGGGGCCTTGCCAGCAGACAGTGACGGCAACTTGGTTGGCTAAAGCAGTGTTGACGACAATCTGCTGCATGGCGGCCGTGGCGCCCGGCAGTCGAGTCGCTGTGTTCGTCATGACATTAGTGGCCCAGCCCGTGACCAGTGCATTGGCGGAGGAAGCGCCACCGAAATTACAGCAATCAGTATTTGCTGTCGCATCCGTAGCCAGCAGTTTGCAAGTAGTTGTCCCGCCTGTCGGACGGTGACTGAATCCAGCCAAATCAGCTACATTGACATTGCCGTCCGCATCCCGTGTGACATTCAGATTGATCTGACCAAGCATCTGGTCTGCCAGGTTGGCTGCTTCGATGCGGTATTGTGAATCGTTCTGGATAGCGATCGAATTGGCTTGCAAGCCAATCATGGCTAGCACGCCAATGAAAAAGATCAGGATCCCGATCATGGCCTCAAGCAAAAAAGAACCTGCCTGATTTTTTTTCATTTTGGTCATCAGCATCCCCTTGAATCACCTGCAGCCACAGCGACTGCACTCACCGCCGGATCGCATAAACGGGCCTGGCCGCCAATGGCGACGATAACCTTGAGACAGCGCACCGGACCGCCTGCGGTGACACAAACGCCCGCTTCCGGATTATTGAACTTGAAGACCCCCTGGTTCGCCAGGCCAGTACGCCCCAGGCCGTTGAAAATGACCGAACCCATCGGCGCGGCCGGTGGCGCATCAGGGTCGGCGCTGGCTGGGGCGGCGGTATCGTTGATCCTTACCGGCGTTAGCTGCCCGGCCCCTCGTCCAGCACCTTCAATGCCGAATTTTCCATCAATGAAAGTACCCATGTCGGCAGTTCTGACCATCCAGTTTGTTCCGCTGGCCGAAGCCACCACTGTGCCCACATTCGCTGGAAGGGGATCGTTTGCGGTCAGCAGAAATTCAACCGGGGTATTCATTCTTACCGCCTCGGAGCGTGCAAGTTGTACACCTGACAGAAACATCTCCGCCGCCGAGCGCAGTTTGGCATTGCGCAGATAGTCGGCAAATCGCGGGGCGCCCAAGGCCAACAGCACGCCGATGATGGCGACTGTAACCACCAGCTCGATCAGCGAAAAGCCTCGACCAAGGGGTTTCATGATTTCAGCAACTCCCGCCTCTATTGGTCACCCAGCAAGTCTGCACGACCGCAGGCCAGACGGCACCGGCAGCAATCGTTGTCGCGCGCACATTGTTCTGGGTGACGGTATAAGAGAAGCCGGTCATGGAACCTGTGCCCGTAGCGGTCCATACATAGGACTGCCCGCTGTTGGCCGAGACACACGCAAACGTGAAGCTTGCTGTTGCTGCCTGAACCACATTGCCGCATGTTGTATCGCCTACACTGCCATCGCCGTTGTAATAGCGATTGTCTTGAAAGTATTGTTCCATGCGTACCCGCACATCGGAGAGCGTGCCAACCGCTTCTGTAATTTTGCTGCGGATGATGTAGTCGTTGTAGTTAGGAATGGCAATTGCCGCAAGAATGGAAATAATAGCCACCACGATCATCAGTTCGATGAGCGTGAATCCGTATATGCCGTTTCGGCCTAGCGGCGGACGCATTGAGCGGTGGGCAGAACGACAGAATGGAATTGGACAGGGCATGATTATTTTCCTTTGATTGAATAATGCCATTGCAGTTTGTCGAAAACCAGCGTCAACTGACCAGTGGCAGAAAAAAGGCGATGAGCGTCATTGTTGGCTTGTTTATTAGTTATTAGCCATCATCGCCGTATCACCAGCGCCGACTTTTCCGTGTTGTGGGTTTTCAATACCGTTCCCGCAGGTAGATGTAAGGCGCTTTAGGTGCGCCTAGCTGGATGCGTGCGTTGGGATCCTGCGCCCAGGCAGGCGTTCCGTTGCAGACAGATGACCAGAAGCCTTGCAACCAGGACAGGTTTGCCGCTGTGCCACCGTGGGCCGGGTTGTTGCAGGAGGTGTCTACCCCGGCCGGATTCAAGTTGGCGGCAAGATCGAAACGTCCGGAAATTCCTGTCGGGTTGAATATCAGGGTCGCCTGACCATTGTTCAGCAACAACGGATTAGGTGTGGCCGCCGAAATCACGGGTGCAGGGCCGACGACATTGGAAACCGACAACGCATTGGTCTGAAATGCTGTGCAGTTGTCTGCGGCATTCACTTGCCAACCTGTGCCGGTATAAAACTCGCTGCGGATCGGCACACGGATGGGCAATAGCTCAGAGCCATAGGCATTCATCAAGCGCAAGCGTCCAGCACGCAACATCACGCTGCCTTCTACGATCGGGCTGCTGGTGGCAGAGCTCACGCCATCGCTATCCGTCGTGCGAACAATCAAAGCCGTGGGCGCTGTCAATTTATTATTAAAGGCAAAGCTGACCTGTGGCACGGTTGCCAGATCAGCAACACCATTCGCAAACACACTTGGCAAAAGTGGATTAGGAGAAAAAGTGCCCAAAATTCCATTGGCAGACGACAAGGTGGCAGCCTTGGAAAAAGCGGCAGAATAATTTTGCGTCACACCGCCGACAAGATTTTTCGCTGTCAAAGTGAGCGCAAATGGCTGCCCTGAATAGGTAAAGCTGCCGCACCCCGCGCTAACTGCTGTTTCAAAATGGTCCGGAATAAACCGCCCCAGAGCCACCGCACTCGCATTGCCGATAACGCAGCCATATTTACCGCCAACACGGACATCGCTTGTGCTGCCGACAATACAATCGCCTGATGCTTGATCAACTGCAGTGAAGCCATCATCCCGCAACGCACCAGGCGCAAGATACAAATACCCAACTTCCGGATAAATCGCATTGTTGGATACAGCGGTATTAACGGTGAGTATTGCGGGTGTTAAAGATAACGCGCCGACGATTCCCCCGGATTGTTGCGTTGTGTCCTGCAAGCTTATCTGCGCAGACAAGCGGCTCGCATCCAATATCAAACCACCGGTGTAAGCATCAGCGGGGGCTGTTGTGGTGCTGGCATTAAGTGTAAAAGCCGCACCCGCTTTGACCGTCGGTAAAGCCGCAGCAGAAGGCGGCGCGGCATTCGCGTTTGTAGATAGGGCTAACGCGCCTGGACGAATGGCAAAGTTGTCCGTTGAGCACGCAACAATGCTTGGCGATTGATTAGCGTCCGTCACGCGGCAACGCACATCAGGATAAGCCTTGCTCGAAGTCATTGGTGCGGAAGCTTTACGTCCCTGATCAGCGGCAGTAAAGGTCAGTGTTTGCGTCACCGCAGGCGATAGTGGCGTGCGGCTGGCGCATGCCGTTGCACCACTGCCATCGACAAGCTCCACTGTGACGTTCAGATTGCTAACCGCAGCATAGTTAGTCTCCACGATAGCCCCGTTCAATGCAGCCACATCGACGCTAAAAGAAGCTCCGGCGCGCTGGGTAAATAAGGTGCCTGATGCTGCGGGCGTGGCTGCAGCGATGCAATTGAAGCTTGTCGGAAGCGTCCCGCTGCCACAGGGGTGTGTTGCGTTGTAATCGGCCAGCACCTGCGCGCTGGTCAATTCACCGCTATACACTTTGACTTCATCAACGCGCGTACGAAACCGATAACCTGCATCAGCAAGCCAACCGCCAACACGCAAAATGGCATTGGCATTGGCATTACCGTTGTTTGGTGTGCTCATTTTTTGGCTCAAGGCCTGCGCGACACCATCGATATACAGCGCATTCGCCGCCACATTGCCATTGGTGAAAACAGCCACGACGTGATGCCATCCATTAGCTAGACCGGTTGAGTTGATGCCATAGACATCGCTGTTGCCTGTATTGAATCCAAAAAAACCACCCACCAGCCACAAGTCATGCGTCTGCCAGCCGATGGGCATGACGCTATTGGTACCATCCCAATACAT
>JAUSMB010000065.1 GCA_030645365.1 Rugosibacter sp. | reverse complement strand
TATCCGGCAGCCGGAAAGGCCTGCTGCAAGGGCATCGCCTCAAACAGGGTGACCGACAAAATCTGCAGCAAAATGTAGAACGACGCATACAGATTCAGTTTCTTTTTTAACGATGGCGACGAGCACATAAACCGACTCCGCGATCCAGCGTTGCGTCTTGACCGCATACACTGACGTACTGAAGAATCGCTTGATCCGCATATGCTGCTCGATCCACTTGAAAAACAACTCGACTGGCCAGTCAAATCAACACCCCTCATCGCTCGGAAACTAGTATCAATCATGGATTTCAGCGTTTGTCATACTCTGAAATTAAAAACAATAAATATCCATGACGCGAAGAGTATCATTTACGATAACAACCTTTTTTTTCAAGATCAGACAACTATCCGGGTTACACATAATCAAGTGCTCATAATATCCCGTGTAGCACGACAGCTCCTGATCCCGAAAGCAATTCACCTGAAAATTCGACGTTACCAAATATTTTCCATCATTCTCCTGACGGATTAAAGAATTCGTTATCAAGTGAACCGTGCGAGGTAGTGGATTTGATGCTGGGGATAAGCCCGTCCTGATACGGTATATCCTGTCCTCCAAATGATCCCGACTTGGGTACCAAACAAGGGACACCTCGTTTAATGGATCAGATACTAATTCATGTTCGGACTTCCAGGAAGGCACCCAAAACTCAACGTCAGGAGAAAAGAGAGCCAGCCACTCATCCCACTTTCTCTCGTCAAGGAGAATACCCTCTAAATAAATAAGATTAAGCACTTTTCGCCGTTGCTCAGCCGCTTGTGCTTGTATTACCATGTTCAGCTCTTCCATGTTGTTGATTCACTCCTCTTCAAACAAAACTAACAGACTATGTAGATAGACGATGATAGTCATTCTAGTCGCTCGTCATCAACCGAAGCCATTCTTTCCAGAGCCCAATGTAGATGCCCTCATCCTCAAACTGTGAGCCGCATAGCTCTGCTTTTATGCCGAGCGCCTTGCCATGAGCGTCCGTCTCAGTCTGCAAGCGATCAAAGCCTCTCGAAAATTCGTTCCATTGATGGCCAGCGTTATCATAACCTGCCTGGCAGCGTTCAAATTCTATATAGTCATCCGCCGTAATCATCCCGCCCGCGTTGAAACAATCTTCATACTGCCTAAGCCGCACATTTCTACTTTGAGGCGACTCACCACGGTGGCCCACACAGTATAAAGTGACTTCGGTTTCATCAACGGAGAGTGGTCGAAATACCCGTATCTGGGTGCTCAAATGATCGATCAAATATATACCCGGATATACTAAAAGATTTCTAAACCTACCACTAAGCCACTTCGCCTTTTCTTCGCCGTACAGTTTCTTGAATTCCAAAAACTGGGCATAATTTGGTCGCTGCTCTAGATTGGGCCAGTCACTCCACAGCGAAGCGTGACCATTCTTAAAATTGTAAAATCCACTTTCCATGGATTTATCCTGGTACATTGCGGAAAGGTCGAGAGAACCATCCATGAACATTTGGTCTTTACGTTTAGTCCGATTCTTTTGGGTCATCATGTAACTGGCATGTGTGACATCAGCATGCCAACCATCCAGGCTATTTTCAGACTGATTCTTCCAATTACCTTTGAATCGAGTAGTTGAAGCTCCAGGTAGAATTTCTATGCCATGCGGCGCAGAATCCACAAACAGGTCTATCATCGCCTTGGCATCTCCCAAATGATCCAGCAAGCTGGGAACAGATGGATTTAAGCTGGCAAAAATAAAACCCCGGTAATTCTCTAAACGCGGAACGGATTTTAAGCCAAACTTCTCTTTTGAAAAGTCCGGGTGATGTGCAGCATCTCGCTCTTTTGGCATGGCAAGAAGCCTGCCAAAAGAATCATAAGACCAACCGTGGAATTCACAACTGATTGAACGAGCGTTTCCATGCATGGAATTACAAATCGTCGCTCCCCGATGTGCGCACACATTAGCAAAACATTGAAGACCTCCCTCTGCATTACGCCATAGAAATACAGAATGTGGTCCCATGTAAGCTCGAAAATAATCGAAGCAATTGGGAACTTGGGATTCATGCGCCAGAAATAGCCATGTCTTTTCCCATATCATTTCGATTTCGAGTTGGTAGATTTGTGGATCTGTAAAAACGCGCCTGTCAACACGCATTTTCTCAAGGTCTATCAACTCGGACAAACGGGGATAACGGGAACCAAATTCTAACGAATCGCGAGCGATGTTCATAATAAAACCCCTCCTATAAAAGAAAGAAAAAGAACGCTACTTATCTTAATACTTCAAATTGAAATGTCAAGAGTACCACGAACCAAAGACCAAAGCATTTATCCAGTCAAAGTCTGCTTAAGAAAAGATCAGCCAAGCCACGTCGTCACGCCCATAGTTATTGCAAGGCCGCCAAAAATTAACCAGACAAATAACGATGTGGCAAATAGGAGCGGCATGATTCCGGCGCGGCGAATTGTCGAGATGTGACTCGACAGCCCTAGGGCGACCATCGCCATTGCCAATAGAAACGTATCGATCTGAGTAATACCTGATACGATTGCGCCCGGCAAAATGGCAAGCGAGTTTAAAGCGATCACTGCAGAGAAACCTAACACGAACCATGGAATAACAATACGAGCAGTTTTGTGAGGATCGCATCTACCGACCATATTAATAGTTTCACGTAATTGTCTACGAGACAAATAAACTGACAAGATCAATAAGAACGGCCCCAACATCATTACGCGTACCATTTTTGTGATAACCGCTGTATTAGCTGCCTCTGCACTTATCGAAGACGCAGCAGCTGCCACTTGTGCCACTTCATGCACAGTAGCGCCGATATATATTCCTGACGTAATTGGCGAGAGAGATAACAATTGCCACTGTTCGTTAAAGTAATACATTGCCGGGTATAAGAATAGGGCAAGAGTTCCAAAAACGATGACCGTTGATACAGCCACAGTTACTTGTTCGGTTCGGGCGCGAACAATAGACTCGGTTGCCATTACCGCAGCGGCACCACAAATGGAGCTACCGACACCAATCAGCAGTACGGTTTTCTGATCGAGCTTGAATACCTTGGTGCCGAGCAGCCATGCCATGGCAAAGGTACTGCTTAAAACCATCGCATCGATCACCACCCCGCTGATCCCGACATGTGCAATATCATGAAAAGTCAAACGAAAGCCATACAGGACGATACTGAGCCGCAGCAAGTTTTGTTTGGAAAACGTCACGCCCGCTGCACTTGCCAGTGCGATCCGCGGAAATACTGTGTTGCCCACTACCATGCCAAGCATGATGGCCAGCGTCAGCACGCTGATCCCGTTGGCCTGCAACCAGTTCAGTTTGCCAAGTTCGATAGATAGTGCAGCAAGACTGCCGGACAGTACAAGACCAGGGAAATATTGCTTTATAGTGGCCATCAGGCGGCTCGCACAGGACATGCACGCCTCGATGGAACTGTTTAGTGAGATGGCGGAAGGGATAAAGTCCATGTTTTTCAAGTAATGCTTTAAAACAATTGAATAATTATAAGCAGGGGACAATTAGTTTTAAAACAAATAATATTTCTATAATCTACTTATTTAATCGATAGAATAAGGGGCCGCATGAATCTTACCCTCCGCCAGTTACAGATTTTTATTGCCATTGGTCAGACCGGTGGCACGACAACGGCAGCGAAAAGCATATCGCTGTCGCAATCGGCAGTCAGCGCAGCACTCAGTGAGCTTGAGAACCTGCTCAATACACAGTTGTTTGATCGTGTCGGAAAACGTCTTGTGCTAAACGATAACGGCCGCCTGCTGATGCCGCAGGCGCGCTTGCTCCTCGATGGCGCTCAGAGTATCAAGAGCCAATTTTCAGCATCTGGCGAACCCGCTACGTTCTTGCTCAAAGCGGGAGCCAGTACCACGATCGGTAATTATGTGATACCCGCGCTGATTGCGCGCTTTCGTGAAAGCGTATCTGCCGCACATGTCGAAATTCACATTGGTAACACCAGCGAAATCGCCGCAGAGGTCGCCAATTTCAAAGTCGATATCGGTTTTATTGAAGGTCCTTGCCACGAACCGGGACTGAATGTAATACCCTGGCTAGTAGATGAACTGGTAATCGTAAGCTCGCCGAATCATTCACTCGCTCGGCAGCAACTCTCTCGAAAGATCACATTGAAGGATCTACGGAAAACCGAATGGCTACTTCGGGAGCCAGGATCTGGAACACGCGAGACCGTAGAGCAGGTATTACTGCCTTACTTGCACCACCTTAACGAAGGAATGGTTTTTGGAAACGCCGAGGCGATCAAGCACGCCGTTGCCCAAAATATGGGGCTAAGCTGTCTCTCACGATGTGTCGTTACCGATATGCTAGCATCCAAACACCTTGTTGTTCTAAACACGCCACTGCCACAATTGTCTCGAAGGTTTTATCTTGTTTACCATAAAAAGAAATTTTTATCCACGGGGCTAGAACGATTCATTCATTATTGCAAGTCTATCGGCACCGGTGAATGAATCGTTCCAGAAAGAAGTGGCCCTGTCTGTTTGAATAGACGCTTGCGGGCGTGCCTGCAGAGAGAATTATGGAGGAAGGTGGTCAGAAGCAAGCGTCGAAACACCGGGGCCATATTGCCGCCTTCGACCATCTAATATAGGTTCGTAATCGCATGTGCATGGCCATCGCCGAAAGCGTTTGAGGCCAACAAACGAATTCTGGAAATGGCGGCCATTTCCGGCTGAGTACCATCGACATGCATGAATGAGTGCCAAATGGTTCTTTTGCTCACTGATCAGGATTTGCGAAAAAATTTCTCGATGAATGACGCAATAGCTATAATCGAAAATTTTTTTTGCGAATGCAAAGTTCGACTTCAAATACTGAGCAGGCAAGTCTCTTTGACAAGATGTCATCCTCGCTGTCTTTCGAGGCCCACACCGCTCCCTGCGTAACCAGTTAGTTTCAGTTGCGCGGTCAGGAGAGTTCTTGACCGGGTAACTGTGAATTAGGGAATGGCCCCGACAGTTTGAATGATAAGGGAAAGGCCTGTCAAAAAAAGCACCGCCAGCAACACATAATTGAACGTGCGCTGCTGAACAAGGTTTTGCACGTGCGTGCCGATCTGAATACCGATGATCGTAGGCAGCACCAATCCGATGCTGAGCACCAGAATGTCCACGGTGTAGAGTTTGCTTCCCGCCTGGGCCAGTACTTGCATGACGCCCATGACGACAAAGTTGATGACCATCATGCCGACGAAGCGCCGTTTGGGGAGCTGAAAGCCGTGATAGAATATCGCAAGCAGCGGCCCACTGATTCCGACCGCTCCTTGGACCATCCCGACGGCTAGCCCGACTATCGGTGCCAACCGCCGGCCGGCGGTTGGCGTAAGGCCCACGCGGATGGGCAGCAGAGTGAGGCCGACGAACAGCAGGAGCATCCCGCCAATGAAGAGCATCAGCGAGGCAGGGTTGATCGATACCAAAACTTCGTTGCCAATGAACACTCCCACGATCGAGAGGGGAAATACCGGCCAGAAGACCTGAAGATCCTCACGCGCAAATCCTCCGCGCCAGGCTATATAAATCGCCGAAAAGAGGCTGGGAATACTAGCGACGACTACCGCCGTGCGTACGTCACCAAACAGTATGCTCAACGCCGGAACGAGCACAAGCGGCAAGCCAATACCGACCAACCCGAAGGTGAAGCCGCCGATCAGGGCGGCAACGAAGGTCAGGACGTACAACAAAATGGCTTCACCGGGAGCGACCTTCCTCGAGCTTGCCTCATGGCAAGGGTCGGCGGGAGAGTGACCTGCCCGTCGAGCGCGAGAACAAGCCAGACGGTCTCTTGCATACACCTTGCCCACCTGCTCCTGGCGGTTCGCCGTGCAACCGTCGGGTCAGAGCCGGTGAAGACATCGCCTTTGCTCTGTTACTGAAACGACACAGTGAGGCAGGCGCGCGCCGACGGCCAGTGTCATCTCCGATTAGCAACGTAATGGATAGACAGACTGCGAGACTGCGCCGTGGCGGCAGGTCTTTTAGATTCGATACCAGGGTTTTCATGTTATCCATCTGTAGTACCAGCCAAGATTGCGTCTGACAATAGTAGGTAGATTTTATCTATAAAAACCCGCCTGTCAACACGCACTTTCTCAAGGTCTATCAACTCGGACAAACGGGGATAACGGGAACCAAATTCTAACGAATCGCGAGCGATGTTCACAATAAAATTCCTCCTCTGAAAAAAAGAACGCAACTTGTTTACTTTCAAATTGCTTTTTTTTAAGGAAACCTCTAATAAAATTACATTACCCATAAAGAAGTTAACCATTGTCAAACTGGTACCATCCAAACCACTACATCAATTGCCGAAAAGGCAGTTTCAGACGCTTGCGCATCAGGGCGAACAGAAACGCCCCGGCGGCACCGATCGCCGCCGCCTCGGTCGTCGTACAAATGCCGGTATACATGCTTCCCATCACGACAACAAACAGGGCCAGCAGACCCCACACGCGCCCCAGTGCCGCCCAACGCTCGCGAGACGCGACAGGCGGGCGCAGCCGGCCCTTCCTCGGGTTGCATCGCCGTTTTCACGTGGATTGCAAACATGTAGGCAACGGCAAGGATGATGCCCGGAACAACGCCGGCAATAAACAGCCTGGCGATATCCGTTCGCGTCAGCAGCCCGTAGATCACCAACGGAATACTGGGCGGAATGAGAATTCCCAAAGTGCCGCCAGCCGCCACCGAATCCGTTGCGAGCCGATCGCTGTAGCCATAGCGGCGCATCTCCCGCACCGATATCTTGGTCATGACCGCAGCAGTGGCGACAGAGCTGCCGCAGACCGCACCGAGCGGCACGATGCCCAGCTAAAGCAGATCTCTGAGTCAAAGCAATAATTTACTGAGTTTAAGCTGCCCATTCGATTTCACTAACAACTAGACGGCGCTACCCCGGTTTTGCCTTTGCCTTTGTTTTACTGGTACTTCTAATTTTAATTCTGTAATGGAGGAACCTTCTGCTCCGCTGCGCTCCACAGGAGTTTCCTCCATTGTGCGCGAGAATTTATCCACGATTATCGCCGTCACCGATAACAGTTCGATATACGATGTCGGATGTCTTTTGACCCAGCGGCAGGTGCGGACGCTCGCCCCCGTCCATCCAGGCTGATGAAAACGCCTTCCCGTTTAGTACGCCGGTAAAGGCTTTGCTAGTGAACTGTGAGCCTTGTCGCTGTTGAAAATTTCCGGCTTGCCGTAGGTGTGCAAGGCATCCTCTAGGCAATCGACACAGAATACCGCTTCCATACTGTTGTTGATCCGCTATATAAATACCCGGCACTAATACCTCGATGATCGTCACCAGATAGGCGAAGCCACGCGCTAGCCGGATGTAGGGATTGTCCAGGTACCAGACCTGGCCACAGGAACACCGCAGGTAGGGATAGACCTTGTGCTTAGTGTGGGCAGACGGCTGGTGCTCGGCCCGGGCGCCGCATCAGGTGTTGTACCCGCTTGCGATTGACAATGTGGCCTCATCTTTCAGGAAAACAACCATTTTTCCGCTACCATAGAACGGCTACCGTGGCCCCCCCCCAAGGGAGCTTCCTGCAGAACGTATTCCCGTCGATCAGATAGGCTGGGTAGCGGATTGCTTTCATCAACCAGCCTGGGCTTTTGTTGTGCATATACGGTAGCGCGGGATACCCTGGCCAGAGCGCATTGCTGAGTCATGGTCGCCAAATCCTCTTTTCCGATCCACGCTCGCCGCATCATGGCGGCTGATCCCGGACTTTTTTTGAGCCAGTCAAGTTCCACCTTTAGATTGTCAATCTCGCTGTACAGCAGTTCCGGCTCCGGAGCACGGCCATCGGGCTAGGGCCTCGTTTGCCTTCAAAAAATATTGGGCTTGCCCCTGAATTTCCTTCTTCCACTGCCCAATCTGCACGGGATGAACCACCCGTACTCCTAGCCTATCGCGTTGATCGTCTTAACCCCCTCGCAATGCCCCTAGTCCTAGTCCTGCCTTCGCCTCGAACTCGGGTATGTGAACCTTCCTCTTCTCCGCTTCGCTCATCTCTTCTCATCCCTTATTCCCTTATGACAACAAGCAGCTTGAACTAACTACTGTACTGTCTCGAAACCGGACCTCATAGGAACACATACGAAATACGAAATGACGTGCGCCTGATGTGCATCTAATGGCGTGCAACACTGTGTTGCACGCCAGTCGGCAAACACCAAAGCGGACAAAATAGGGTAATCACGGATAGAACACGACCCGGCTCAACACTTTTAAAACGGCCTGTCCCCTTTCACGGTGACGCGGTGCATCGTACGGCGATGCGGATGATAGTCGTTGACCGCATAATGTTGCGTCGGCCGGTTGTCCCAGAACGCCATTGTACCAGCTTCCCAATGGAGGCGGAACTGGTATTCGGGGATGGTCGCCTGAGCGTAGAGCAAATCCAGCAAAGCCCTGCTCTCTGTTTTGCGCATGCCTTTAATTGCAATCGTGAATTGAGCATTGACAAACAGCGCCTTGCGCTTTGTCACCGGGTGGGTGCGAACTACCGGGTGGGTGGCATTGGGCAGTTGCTCTTCCATCTCGGCGAGGCCTGCGTGACGCTCCTTTGGCGGCAAATTGTCGAACTTGCGCCGGAAAATGGTGAAATCGTGAACCGCTTCAAGTCCGTCAATAAAGTGCTGCATCTTGTCGCTCAAGCCTTCGTAGGCAGCATACATGTCTGCCCACATGGTATCGCCGCCAACCTCGGGAGGACGGACGCAGCGCAGGAAGGAACCCAACGGGGGTTCAAGGCGGAATGTTTCGTCAGAGTGCCAGACGTCCGTCGGGTAGCGTTCCGGTTTTGTGTAGTCCAGCACGATGACCTCAGGAAGACCCTCGAGGTGTGGCACAGACGGATGCACGGTCAGTTCACCAAAGCGGGCGCCGAAAGCTTTCTGCTGTTCCGGTGTAATGTGTGCGTTGCGAAAATAGACGACCTTCCAATCCGCGAGCGCGCTGAGGATGGCGTCCCTCGTCACATCATCTAATGGGCGGTTAAAATCGACGCCTTGTATTTCGGCGCCAATCGTGGTTCCGCGACGTACTACCTCAATATTGCCTATCGTAGCGGAGCGCCCGCTATATCCAGACTCTTGCTTTACTTGAGTTAACATTTTTTTGTCTCCTTCACTTAAGTTAAGTGTTAAATCCTATTGTAATGAAGTATGTATATACATTTTTTTCAACATCCTATGCTTCCATTGCTAAACGCCGCCGCCCCCGATCATGAGCGACACCACCAGGGTATAGCTTAGTCTGAGTCCTTAGCTTAGATATGCCAAACATCCATAACCGTAGGAATCACATCATTGATCACCACGATCCGCTTTTTTTGAATAATAAATGACGCTCGATTACCCAGATTTTCCCTCAATTCGTAATCATATCGCCCAGCATAGGTACGAAATTCTTTACGCCAGACCCAGTGGCAAACCCAATTGGCTTCAACCTTTACAATCCCTGCCTGAGCCTCTACGATGTCAATCGTGCCAACCAAATGAATCGTGCGCGGAGGTGGCGTCGCCGATGGTGCATGAGTGTGTTCTATCCTGTAAACTCGATCCTCAAGTCCGGCGCGAGTACGATAGTAGATGAGCGACGCCTCCTGCTCAGGATCATTTGTTAAAACCGTATCGGAGTCCCACGCAGGTACCCAGAACTCACATTGCTCATCAAAAAGCTCCAACCATTCATTCCAGCGTTTCTGATCGACAAGCTGCGCCTCCCGACTCAGAAATGCAGAAACCTTGACCCACAGCTCAAAGTCTATCATACCCATCATCACTCCTTTATCTTGCTAAAAATTAATATCTTTCCGCCCGCGGAAATTCCAGAGACTCTCAGGATGAGGGTGATGTTGCTCCCTCGCGGGCTCTCTCTCTTTCTACCCCGCTAACCGTAGTCGTACCGCTCTCTAAATCTAAAGTCGATCGTGGCACGCCATCCAGCCTCCCAGCAATTGCGGCCATGAGCTTACTCTGCCAAAACTCCGCGTAAGCCCACATGATCTGCTCATCCTCAACATTGCCTCCAGACCACTTGGGGGTAATCCCCAGTTCCCGCGCCCTTTGATTGGCTCCTTTCTGGAGGTTCTTAGCTCCACGACTAAGGTCATTCCATGGGATGTAATCGGAACTTGCATAACCTTCATGGCAAAATTCAAAAACCGCGACGTCATCAGGGGTAGCCATTCCACTGGCGTTGAAAAAATCCTCGTATTGCCGGAGCCGCCGTCCCCGTTCTGTCAGGGATTCCCCTTTTAGTCCGAAGCAATAGATACTCACTTCTGTCTGATCCCATGCCAACGGTTTAATAACCCGAATTTGAGTTGATGCATGATCGGTCAAAAGCAAATTCGGATAGATAATTAGATTTCTTGCGCGGCCCAGCATCCAGTCCGCCTTAACCTGGCCCCACTGTTCCAGATATTGCGGGTAACGCTCAGCATTAGGTTTATTATCGGCGCCTTGACCGCTCCAATCCCACCAAAGAACGGCATGACCGTTCTCCAACGCAAAAAAACCACCCTCAATATCTGCACCGGAAAAACCCGTGAAATCCATTGCCCTTATCTGATCGGGTTGCGCCGAGACTTTCCTTCGTCTCAACGTCTCCAGGTAACTGCCGTGGGTAGCATACACATGGTAGCCGTCAGACTGGTTCTCGCACTGTAGCTTCCAATTCCCCTTGTACTGATAAGATGACACTCCTGGCAATACTTCGATTTCTCCCTCTTTTGATTGGTCGCAGAGGAGGTCTATGAAAACCTTGGCGTCCCCAAGCCAATCTTCCAGCGATGCCCCCTCTTCCACCATGCTCCCAAAGATGAGCCCGCGGTACATTGACAAGCGCGGCAGTGCTTTAAGCCCAAAACTTTCCTTGCGGAACTGCTCCGGGTATCCACCCGTCCTTTCATAAGGTATACCGATAAGGTCGCCCTTTGTATTGAACGTCCATCCATGGAATGGGCAGGTGTGAAAAGAGGTAACACCTTTGGCCTCCCTGCATACCAGAGAGCCTCTGTGTGTACATGAATTGATGAACGCGCGTATCTTTTGATCATCATCCCGGCAAACAAGGATTGGAAGTAGCCCCAAGGATGTAGTTATGAAGGCTCCCCTCCCCGAAAGTTGGCTCTCATGGGCAAGATATACCCAACTCTTCTCGAAGAGCTCACGCATTTCCAAGTCGAACAATCCTGGGTCTCTGTACGCAGAACGCGCCACTTGAAGTAAGCCTTCGGGAAGGTCATTCTTGATAGCTGCCGCTAGCTGCTGCTTATCATATGCTTCATGCATGTTCGTCTCCTCAATGTTGTGAAATGCTCTCTTAAAAAAGAAAAAACCTTCGCTTGCCTTCTGTCCATACCAAGAACAGTGAAGGAATTATTATAATATGCCATATACTGACTGTTATCGATCGCGCCATCCGTAGTACGTGGAGTGCTGGAAAAGCAGCGAAGCCACGCCACCGAGCCCTTCACTCACTTCTACCCAATGGCAGCATCCTCAGGTTCCACACCGCAGCCGCAGAAATCAAAAGAGGGACAGCTAGCCCAACAAATATATTAAGCTGGGCAACCCCCGAAGTTAACAAAACACCGACAATGGCCGGGCCAGCAATAGCCCCCATGCGGCCGACACCCTGCGCTATGCCGATTCCCGTGACCCGTATAGACGCTGGATATGTTTCGCTAAGTAGCGGATAAAATCCAATCTGCGCGGCGCAGGCAGTTACTCCAATTCCGATTATAAGGGGCCCCGCGAAAGCTATGTGATCCTGGATGACCACTCCGAGAATTACGGTGAAAATCACAGATAACACAAGATATATGGCCAACACCCTTTGAAGCGGCATTATTCGAGAGATGTATAAAAACAAGAATGAGCCGACTATCGCCGCCAACCACAAAAAGCTAACTAACAAATTGGCATCCCCTAAAGGCATTCCATTCCTTGCGAGAAGACTGGGTAGCCATTGGATAAGGGAAAATATACAGAAAACATTAGCAAACATCGCAATCCAGAGGAGTATCGTATTTCTTTGACGCTCCTGATCAAATAGCGCCCTAACTCTCCCTTTATCAGGCACTCGGTTACTTACAGCCCACCTTGCAATGTCTACACTTTTTATTTGGAACCGAGCCAATAATCGTTTTAGACGCTCACTCCCGCTTTTCTGTTGTATCAAATACTCCAAAGATTCAGGAAGGGCCACAAGCATTAATGCGGCGATGGCAAACGAGATAGCCCCAATAATATAAAATACACTTTCCCACCCATACCAACGCATTAAAATATTCGCTACACCACCCCCAACTGCGGCACCGGCTACAAACCCGACATAGGCAAGGATTAACATAAATGAGCGATAACGTCGAGGTGCATACTCAATAGAAATGGCCATAGCATTGGGTAGAACCCCTCCCAAGCCGACGCCGGTAAGAAACCGTGCCGCAGCTAACTCCTCGAAGTTCCTGGAAAATGGAGTAATCAATATTATGCTACTAAAAAAAACTATGGATAGGATAATCACCGTTTTCCGACCCCAACGATCGCCCAATGGAGCAATAAATATGGAGCCGACGGCAATCCCTACGAAGCCCATACTAAATGTTAAACCTATTTCCATGTCGGACAGGCTTAGCGCCTTAGCTATCACCGGAGCCACATAAGCTATGATTTGCAAGTCCAAACCATCTATCAGTGCGCATAAGAAAGTAAGGCTAATCACTCTCACATGAAAGGTTCCAAACAATATTCCATCAAGCACGCCTTGCTGTGACTGCCCTTGCATAAAAATCCCTCTCTCTTAGTATAAAATTCGTGCAAAAATCCCAGATGGGTGCGCCAATCCGGTGCGCCTCACAACATTAAACATTGCCCAAAAATGGGGACGGATGTATGCTGCTTTAATGGCTCGACGGCGCTTTTTGCTGTGATGGCGAAAAGAATAGAATCCATATTTTTCATATAATGGTTTGGAAGAACTTTAAGCGAAGGATAATTAGTTGTAAAACAAATAATATTTCTATAATCTACTTATTTAATCGATAGAATAAAAAAGCCACATGCACCTTACCCTCCGTCATTCCACGGCGCTGACCCCCAGCCGAAATCCGACGTTGGACGAACTGCTATAGGGATCTTGTCCCTGCCTTGCGCTGACCCGATATCCTTCGCAGTAAGCCTCGCTGCATAGAAAAGAGCCTCCACGAATTACGCGCTTCGGTGCATCCACTCGCAAACCGGCCGGATCGAAAGATTCACCTGGCCCAGGTGGGTTGATGGTTACTGTTGCCGCGGCAGCTTGCCTACTGAAGGCATCGGCCCGGTACCAATCCGACACCCACTGCCAAGCGTTTCCCGCCATATCATACAGGTTGTAGCCATTCGCAGGAAATGTTCCCACCGGAAGTGTTCCGGGCAGGACTTTCGGCGCTTGGACGGGGAACACCGCGACGGCATCGTTCCACGTATTCCCCATCGCCTTGTCGGCCGGCTTGAATATATTGCCCCAGGCATAGGTCGCCTGGTCAAACCCGCCTCTGGCTGCATATTCCCACTCAGCCTCGCTCGGTAGTCGCTTTCCGGCCCACCGAGCGTAAGCTCGAGCATCTTCATAGGAAACCTGAACAACCGGGTGATCGCCACGATCTTCAATACTGGAGTCCGGTCCGCTTGGATGGCGCCAATTTGCACCCGGCACATAGCGCCACCACCTTGAGTAGTCGGCCAAAGAAACCGGCTTTTCTGTGCCGACAAAGACGAGTGCTCCAGGAACAAGCACTGAATCTGATGGACGGGGTGTACCTGCCGGCAGTTGAACGCTTAACGATTCCCACGAGGGCTTGCGCTCAGCCGTTGTTACATAACCAGTTTCACGAACAAATTTGGAAAAGTCATTGTTAGTCACATGAAACTGGTCGATCCAGAATCCATCAATATAGACTCTGTGTGCCGGTTGCTCATTTTTCTGCGACTTAACGCTGCTGTTTCCCATAAGAAACTCACCACCAGGGATCCACACCATTCCGAGCGGTCCTGCGACCCCATCGCCCACCTGCCCCGGTTTAAGTTCATGCTTCTTGGCTTGTTGATAGACTCCAACGCCAACGACTAGCGCCAGAATGATCGCACTGCTGTAAAGAATGGTGGATAACTTCATGACGTTTCTCTACCGTGACTTCGACCCTAGTAGTCAGTCATGCTGACGTTGATGGATAAAACCGATGAAGCTTGCGGTGCGCATCGCGGATCGTGAAATGCCAGTTGATGGACTGGTGCTTGACATTGCGCTTGGCGACGTTGGCATTGATGCATCGGTGCAGGGCTTCTTCATCGTAAACTCAACTGGCAAGGCATGTACGCGACAGAACGGAGAATTCCATTTCAGCCAACCCTCCCTCAAGGGGGACCGAAGTGTTGAGCCAACTGTTGTGCCTGGACGTGTAATGGAACTCCAGATTCTTGGCGATACGCGCACCTTCTCTAGAGGGAACGGCTCGTAGAGCGAAACCATTTTATGCACGTTGAGGTTGCCCAGCACCACGCGAATCACTTCGGCGTCCGGGTACATCTCGACGACATACTTCATGGTCTGAGCAAACTCGATCTCCATACGGCGCTCGGTGATCAACATTTTGTGCAATTTCAGCTTTATCCATATCAATTCCTCGATGATTGACTAAAAATCTTTGTTCTCGATTTGTTTCGGCATTCCTTTTCGCCAATCGAAATAATTGAGAATAAATTTGCGCAGATACTGATAATCCCAGTTGAGTACATCGTTCTCCTGAGCCCACCTGTCATATTTGGTCACCATTGCCGAAACAACTTCCGGATGTAAGGCTGCCAAATCCCGCGTTTCACCACGGTCCTGCTGCATGTCGAACAGCTGCCAGCGCTCTTCTCCAAATGGCTTGGGAAGCCAGCTGATTTTCCAGTTTCCGTGCCGATAGACCTTGTTCCCAAATAGTTCCTCACCACGTTCGAAACTAGGTCCCCTTGCTGAGCTGACATTGCCTTTAAGGACCTCACTAAACGATTTTCCTTTCAATGGAACCAGCGGAACGCCGTTGCGCTCTGAACCACGTTCGGCTTTGGCGAGATCAAGAATAGTCGGAAAAATGTCTTCCACCGCAAGGAACCCATCATTGATGGTGCCTGGGTTCTTGACGACTGGCCCCCTAACGATGAGAGGGGAGATTGTTCCACCCTCAGTCACCATCGTCTTGAAGAGTTTGAATGGAGCGGAGCTTGCATACGCCCAGCCAGGACCCAAGCCAGCAAAAGACTTGGGTGCTCCGAGATTTTCAAACGAGGTATCGTAATTTTCCTTAATCCACTTACCATCAGCATTACCCGGATAGAAATCCATATATGCAGCAGACGGACCATTGTCGGAAAAGAAAAAAATAATCGTGTTGTCATAAACTCCGGATTTCTTTAGTTCGGCGATAACTCTGCCGATGTTCATGTCCATGTTATCAATCATGCCCGCATAGATTTCTCTCAGGCGCTCCTGATGCTTACGCTCGTCAGCAGAAAGTTTTGACCAAGGCTTGAACATGGGGGGTGGGTCCGACATTTTTGTTCCCGCCGGAATCACGCCGAGCCTCTTCATGTTTGCATACAGATCCTGTCGCTGTTTGTCATAACCTTCTGCGAATTTGCCACGATACTTCTTGATGTAATCTGCTGGAGCATGCAGCGGGTCATGGACCGCCTGAAATGCCAGGTAGCCGAAAAAAGGCCTTCCGGCCCTCTGTGCTGTCTTCATGTAGGACAAGAACTTGTCAGTGTACAAATCCGACGAGAACTCTCCTGTGTCACGTGAGACTGGCCTGCCATCTTCAGTGAATCGCGTTATCGGTTGTACACCAAGCAATCCTCGACTATCCCAATGACTACCACCACCGTCCAGCATTACGAATGACTTTTCAAAACCTTTGGCTGGTGGAAGATATTCTTTCTTGCCGCCTAGATGCCATTTTCCAGACATAAACGTGGAGTACCCGCGTTCTTTGAGCACTTCGGCGATGGTTTTTACCCGCTCATTCATTGCTCCGATATAACTACCAGGATACTTGTCCATTTCTGGAATGTGGAATTCACCCATCGACCCCATCCCAGCACGATGGTTATCGACGCCGGTCAGTAACTGGGCGCGGGTTGGAGAACACGTGGCGTGCACGTGGTAATTCGTAAAGCGCATGCCGCCTGACGCCAGTTCGTTCAGAACTGGTGTAGCAATGACAGTTTGGCCAAAAGGTTGGATATCGTTAAACCCCATATCGTCCGCAAGGATAATTACAATATTCGGATCCTTTGCGGCTCCCGTTGCTGCCATTGCGGAAAATGCAGCACCTTGGACAAGGGCAACAGCAACTGCCAAAATATTTTTTTCTTCAATTTTAGTCTCCTTTTACGTACATAAGTTGCGGGTCTTCCCGTCATCACTCTGCGTGGTATTATTCTAAAAGATCGATTTCTATTTTGAAACCGCAGTTCGTATTTTACTCCTCAAAACGGAAACACAATATAACGCGGCAACACATCGGCGTCATAGACGGTGCGTCGTTCGCGAAACACGGCGCGACATTGGTCACCCTCCCCCTGAATATCGATCAGATCGCGATATTCTCCGCTGGTGAGTATCGTGGTGGCACCCCCCTCGGGGGTCATCATGATCATGAAGCCGGAGGTGGCACGGTATTGGTTAGCGCCTGCAACGTTCATGCTCAGCTGCTGAATGAAGTGCCGCGTACGATACGGCTGATAGGTGCCGGCCCACACTTTGGTGACAAACGAGACACGATCATCAATCCGCCCGCGACAGTCGTCGTACATCAGCGCCAAAGGCAAACCCCGCCGGTCGTTTTCGGCCGAGATGCAAAAGTAGCTGGCTTCATTGCTGGCAAAGGTGGCCGCCCAGGCGGCCATGTCGCCTTTGTCCAAAGCAGCTAAATAGGCCGTGTGAAGTGCTTCTATCGCACTGGCATGTGCGGCGGTCACTGCCTGACTCATTGTTCGCCCTCCCGTTTGAAGCCCATGACTTTGCGATAGTGTTCCCACCGTGGCAGGTTGCCGGTTTCATCACTTTGTTTCATATCAAGTGAAAGCTCACTCAGACTCACCACCCCTTTTTGAAATTCTGCCACACCTGGCGTATGGTTACCGATATGGATGCGCTGAAAAACTGCCGCATCTTCCATGCTCACCATGCCGCAGGGGCCGAGCAGGTTGGAGGACTGGCGGATCCGATGCTGCACCAATTCCTCACTGTCATCCTCATGCGCAAAGTAGGCGTAGTGCACTTCGGTCACATCGTGGCTGCGCGCAATGGCAAAGCGCAGGTTGATGACGTCCATGTGCTTGACCATTACCGTCATTGGATAAAGCTGCACAACGAGCGATCCGCGCTTAGGGTCGGCTACCTTGAAATCGATCAATGAAGGGTCATTAAGAAAGCCAGAGTTTTGTGCAGGCTTTAATTCCGCCTCGATCACCCAATGGCCATTAACACTCATTGGCTGACTGCCACTTCCTCCTTGAAAATTAAGCATCCGAAAGGCCGTGTGCAAAAGCCCCCCATGATAGCCATCATTATCGTTGTAACCTTTCCAGTTCGATACGTAGCGCACTTTCTGGTAGCCCAGCAGCTTGAGCCGGCCATCGCCACCCAGCAGCGCACTGAGTGTTAGCGGCACAATGTCACCCAGCCACTCTTTCAGCGGGGGGGTGTTCTTCCCCATCGTGACCAGGATCAGTCCAAGATACTGATCGGTTTTAAGCTCGACCAGGCCAAAGTTCTCCTGCTTGAAATCCGGCGCGAATTCCTTGGATCCCGGGCAGGCGGCCAACGCACCGTCCAGCGAAAACAGCCACCGGTGATAGGGACACTCAAACTCCTTGCGATTGCCGCTGACGGAGGTTTCCAGCTGGTTGCCGCGGTGCGTGCAGCTGTTGAAAAACACCCGGACCTGGTTATCCTTGCCGCGGGCAATCAAGAGCGGCACTCGGCCCAGATCAAAGGTCTTGAAGTCGCCAATGTTGGGGACTTCGGCGGTGTGGCCAACCACATGCCACGTGTCGCCATAAAAAATCTTCTTGAGCTCTTCTTCAAACAGTGCCGCATCGCCAAAGATTTCCTTGGGAATCTGATTGACCTTCGCAGGCCATACTTTCGGCGCCTCGCCTGTGTAGGTTCCCGCCTGATACTTTGACATTGTCATCCACTCCTCTTAAGTGTTTATTTTTTACGTTGCTGATCTTTGAATGTCAGCTAAATCGTAAACGCCACACCCCGAGGGTACTCCCTGCGGGGCGTCTCATCAGCGCCGACTTTGTATGTTGTATTAAATTAATTATGTTGTATTAAGTTACTATGCCACTCTAACTTGCGTGATGCCCAGATAGCGGCAATAATTTTCCCAAAACCCAATAATCGGGGCTTCGGTAATCATGTGTTCAACATTCTCGGCGCGCCCGCCGCCCATGGCAAGCAGTGACGTTTTCTTGCCATCCCGCACCACGGCCTCCTGCACGATCTCGACCGCTTCGCCATCTTCCATAGAAATCAAACCGGCTGGCCCGATCAGGTTGGACTGCTTCATGCGGATCATCTGCATTTCTTCATCATCATCTGCGTAACCAAAGAGTGTCCAGACAATTTCAAAAGCGTCCGGCGCATAAGTCACCGATTGGCGCACAGCTAAAGTGTTGGCAATCTGTTGCAAGAGCAGATTCGGAAAAATGGCATTGATGATGAGCGTTGAACCGTCATCAAATTCTTTTCTGCCCGCAAGAATGCTTGGGTCTTGCAAGTGAAAATCGGTGTTGTAAGACCGTACATCTTTATAAACTTCTTTATTTTCGCTTTCGCTTGCCGGTGTGGCTGTTGCGACAACTTTCAGAATCGAATGGCGCTTTGAAGCGTCCATGTGCGATACACCGGCTTGCGTTGCGCGATAAAGGCCAAAGGTGTTATGAAACAGATGCAGCAAACTGCCATGATAAGGATCACGCGTATTTTCAGCGTAGAGCTTCCAGTTGCCGTGAACATACTGACGCTGATCACCCATGATCCGAATCGGGCGATTGAAAATTCGCTGGATCGTATCGACAACCTCTTCACCGAGATAATCAAGTAGCGGCTCAACCGTGCTCGAAAAACTGGCAAAAATAACGCCATTGAGCGATTCAACGCGCAGCGCATCCAGACCAAAGTTCGCCATGTCAAACTCAGGCGGCATACCTCCCTGGCCACGCACACCTCGCCGCATGGGCACGCCACGCAGCGCACCAGTGAGATCAAACGACCACTGGTGATACACGCAGTCAAATGATTTCACGTTACCACGCGGCTCACGCACTAAAAGTGCCCCGCGATGCGCACAGCGATTTTTGAATACACGAATCTGGCCGACTTGGTCACGCGTCACAATGACGGGTGTGTCCCCAATCGCGGTGGCTTTAAAATCACCCTTGTTGGGTAGCTCGGCTTCTAGTCCCACAAAGGACCAAGTTTCTCCACGGAAAATCTTTTCCTGCTCTTTGTCATAATAGGCACGATCAGTAAACACTTCATACGGGACACGAAAACCTTCCGGACTGGATGTCCAACGTTGCTCGAAACTTTCCATGGGTGCGTTCATGATGTCATCCTCCTTCAGATGGGGGCAACGAGCAGCGTATCGACACGATGCGTATCGACCACAACCCGTTTTTCAGAAAATTTAAGCTCGCCCTTGCTCAGTACAATGCGATCAAGATATTTGCCGGCGCTGAAAATATCTGTCTGACCATTACGGCGAGTTTGTAAAACGACGTAGTTGCTCTGCACTTGCAGGCACTCTGCATCGACCGACTGAATCAACACATTTGAAATGATATGCCGGTACCAGCGCTGCGGGTAGATATTGGCTTCACGCAGTGAAACGATGCGATCAACCAGCATGCCGCGGCTGGTGCAAAACATCAGCGCCAGTGGCATGCCACGCTCCACGTTTTCGCGCGTGATGATCTCGTAACGGCACGTATCCAACGTGAAAAATTCTGGCCAATTTTCCAGGTCATCCTCATCAATGCACGCCACATAGCGGCTGAGCAATCGTTCAACCCGCCACTGCGTCTCCATGGCTGACCAGCTGTTCCACGTAAAATCATCCAAAGGTAACAGCGCCTTTGCTGCTTTATCTGTAGTGGATGTACTCGATAGCGCCTCAGAAACCGGACTCATTTTCTTCTCCTCAAAACGGAAACACGATATAGCGTGGCAGCACATCGGCGTCATACACGGTACGCCGTTCGCGGAATACGGCGCGGGCGTTGTCTCCCTCGCCCTGGATCTCGATCAGGTCGCGATATTCGCCGCTGGTGAGGATCGTGGTGGCACCGCCTTCAGGGGTCATCATGATCATGAAGCCGGAGGTCACACGGTATTGGTTATTGCCTGCTGACTCGCAACTCAGGCGCTGGATGAAATGCCTCGTGCGGTAGGGTTGATAGGTGCCAACCCAGACTTTGGTCACGAACGAGACGCGGTCGTCTATGCGACCTCGGCAGTCGTCGTACATCAGCGCCAGCGGCAAACCACGACGGTCGTTTTCTGCTGAAATACAAAAGTAGCTTGTCTCGTCCGCTACAGCAAAGGTGGCGGCCCAGGCGGCCATGTCGCCTTGATCCAAGGCGGCAACGTAGGCCGTGTGTAGCGCGTCAATGGCACTGGTGTGTGCTGCGGTGATTGCTTGACTCATTGCTCTCCCTCCCGTTTGAAACCCATCACTTTGCGGTAGTGCTCCCAGCGTGGCAGATTGCCAGTCTCATCGTTTTGCTTCACGTCCATCGGAATTTCCGTCAGGCTGGTCACGCCTTTCTGGAATTCAGCAAAGCCGGGGGTTTGGTTACCGATATGGATGCGCTGGAAGATGGCGGCATCTTCCATGCTCACCATGCCGCAGGGGCCCAGCAGGTTGGACGACTGGCGGATGCGGTGCTGCACTAATTCCTCACTGTCGTCCTCATGCGCAAAGTAGGCATAATGAACCTCAGTCACCTCATGGCTGCGCGCAATGGCAAAACGCAGGTTGATCACGTCCATGTGCTTGGTCATGACTGTCATCGGAAATAGCTGCGTGATGACTGAGCCTCGTTCAGGGTTACTGCCTTTGAACGCGATCAGCGAAGGATCCTTCAGGAACCCGTTGCCGGTCGCAGGCTTTAATTCGGCTTCAAAAATAACATGACCATTCTCAGTCATGCGCTGAAAGCCCTTGCCACCCTGCCAGTTCAGCAGGCGAAACCCGGTGTGCAACAACGGGGCATGATAGCCATCGTTATCGTTGTAGCCTTTCCAGTTCGAGGCATAGCGCACTTTTTGATAACCCAGCAGCTTGAGACGGCCATCACCGCCGAGTAATGCAGTCAGGGTGGGTAGCCCAGATTCTCCGATCCACTCTTTCAGCGGCGGAGGATTGCCCATGGTGACCATGATCAAGCCAAGAAACTGCTCGGTTTTAATCTCGGCCAGGCCAAAGTTCTCTTGCTTGAAATCCGGTGCGAATTCTTTCGACCCCGGACAGGCGGCCAGCGTGCCGTCCAGTGAAAACAGCCAGCGGTGATAGGGGCATTCAAACTCTTTGCGGTTGCCGCTAACGGAGGTTTCCAGCTGGTTGCCACGGTGGGTGCAGCTGTTGAAAAACACCCGCACCTGGTTATCCTTGCCGCGAGCAATCAGGAGCGGTACTCGGCCCAGATCAAAGGTCTTGAAGTCGCCAATGTTCGGCACTTCGGCCGCATGGCCAACCGCGTGCCATGTGTCGCCGTAAAAAATCTTCTTGAGTTCTTCTTCAAAAAGGGCTGCGTCGCCAAACACTTCCTTGGGAATCTGATTGACCTTCGCAGGCCATACTTTCGGTGCCTCGCCTGTGTAGGCGTGTGTTGAATGTGCTGACATATGAATGTCTCCTGATTAAAAAAATGTGTTCATGTTGCTATCTAAAACCACGGCATTGTCGAGCTTCAGCTCACGCAACGCGAGTCGCCAGCCTTGCGTAGTTTCACGCCACACATCACGACGCCCCGCCACAAAGCGTTTTTCTTCACCATCAATCCGGCTACGGTGAATGGTCACGATCGAATACACCTCTGCTTCATTGGCTTCTGCACCCTGCCAGATTTCGACATTGCTGATGATGCGGCGCACGTTGTTGCGTGGATCTTCCGCCCACACCAGCCCGGACTGCAAACGCCCAACACGCATGCCCAAGCGGGCTTTTGTGTCATCAAAAATATAACCCGTACCAAACGCCAATGGCGCACTACGGTCTTTACGAAACCGCCGTTCAGTCACCGGCATGCGGTAACGGACATCGTCTTCGAGCAATTCCAGCCATTCGTTAAAACGCTCGTCATCCAGCAACCGCGCCTCATAAAACAGCTGCTGCTGGATGGCAAGGTGTTTATCCACGGCCAGCATCACCGGCACTTCAAGCGGTTTGGACAGTGCGCTGTTCATCTTTCGCCTCCAGTGGGTGCAAGTTGTATTGGGGCACTTCAGACCAATCCTTGGCCTGCATGTGTTCTTGCCAGCGGCGATAAAAATAGCGCTGGTTATGTTCGCTCACGATGCCAGAAGCAATATCACCCGGCAGCCCGGCGCGCTGGCCCGAACGGCCCAAGGCCATGTTGGTATACACCGGCATCTGGCGTGTGCGCCAGCCACGAGATTGCGAAGTACATGAGGCCAGGTTGTCGCCATCGTCATTATCAAACAGACCTGCAGGGCCAAAGGTCAGCAGGACGTTATCGAGAATCTGCTGCTTTAATTCGTCCGGCATGGCTTTTTCAACAATCGCCCAGGTCCACATTTCAATTTGGCCAGGGCCTTTGGGGTGATACACGCGGAACCAGTTAAGCCCGGGCAAAAACTGCAAACTGGGAAAAATGGTCAGATTCAGTTGCGAACCCCACAGCTTTTCGCCACGGAACTTGCCAAGACGGGCAACGACTTTGGCACGATTCTCGGTCAGATATTTCAGTGCCAGGGCCGGCTCGGGGTAAAACGCATAGCCTGAGACACCATCGAGCGAAGCCAGCACCGAATTACCATTCAAGCCTGCTACAGACATGCCACCTTCCAGATCCACACCGGTATTACCCACGGTAAACCCCGAAAGGTCACCACTTTGAGTGGCTTTCATGGCACCGGCGTGTGACCAGCCTAAATGATAGCCATCACCGCAGACGTTCTCGACAGGCAACTTCCAGTTGGTATTCAGCACGACCTTTTGCGTGGCGCCAATCAACTCGGTGCCTTCGGGCATGGCATCCAGTGCAGAATCCAGATACCAGCGCATATCGCCCAGGTAATCTTCCAGCGAGGGGGCGTCTTTGTCAAAACAGCCAAAAATCAATCCGCGATATGAGGCGACATTGTCAACCGGCACCAAACGGAACTGGTCTTTGTCAATTTCGTTGAAATACACTTCGCGCTCGAGCGGCACAGTGGCCAGGCTGCCATCAATGCCAAAAGCCCAACCGTGGTAGTTGCAGGCAAAGGCGCGGGCATTGCCGCGATCTGCACGCACAAGCCGGTTGCCGCGATGCGTACAGCTATTGAGAAAAGCCTTGATGGTACGGTCTTCCTGGCGAATCACCAGCACATCGTCTTCACCCATGTAGGTGCGAAAAAAATCACCGGGATTCGGAATCTGTGATTCGTGCGCCAGAAACAGCCAGCATCGACCAAAAATATGTTCCATCTCCTGCGCGTAAATCGCTTGATCAGAGTAAATCAGTCGCCGCTGCGCGCCTGATTTTTGGTCTATCAATCCATCCAGCTCATTCATGTCAGCTCCTTTTATATATCAAACTTATCAACTCGCATTGTTTCAGGGAATGAACCCCAGCTTGTCAAAAATGCGCTTGCCGCGACGGCCGGTGTGAATAATTTCACCGGTGATATGCGCTGCATCATCCGATGCCAAAAAGGTGATCACTCCCGCTTGTTGTTCTGCAGTAGACCATGGCGTGAGCAGTTCCTCATCCTTTAGCAGCGTCATAAATTGCTCTTGCCACTGCTGATCCTGCGCAGTGACAGGTTTCAGGTTACGTTGCGTCTTGCGCTCCGGTGCCGACGTGCCACCTGGGGCGATGCAATTCACGCGAATGCCAAAACCAGCGACTTCAACCGCCAGTGCGGTGGTCAATGCTTCCACCGCGCCTTTGGACGCCGAATACGGAATTCGATATTCCCCTTCGACGGCGTTCGAGCTGACATTGACAATCGCGCCACCCGTTTCACGCATGACAGGAATAACGGCGCGTGCGCACCACATGGTGGGCCAGAATGAACGGTCAACTTCTGTACGAATTTCATCCTCGGTGTAATGCCAAAAGGGTTTCATCCAGATGGTGCCACCCACGTTATTGACCAGGATATGAATCGCCCCAAAAGCCTGTTTGGCTTGTTGCATGGCTGCATCGGCCTGGGCATACACACTCAAATCACCCACCGCAGCAATCGCCTCAATACCTTCAGCCTTGAGCGCTGCGACGGCTTCCGCTGCAGGCCCTGCTGAAAAGTCGGCGATGACGATACGGCATCCCTCACGCCCCATGCGCTGCGCAGCAGCAAAACCGATACCCTGCGCGGCTCCGGTAATAACCGCTACCTTACCGGCAAAACGGCCTGCACTTTTATTACTGATGGTCACGTGCTCTCCTTGCGTTATTGATTTTATTTATTGATTTTATTTATTATCTAGCACCTCGTTTAGTAGTATCTAAAGATGCAGGCTTTTTTCAGCCTGCGCCCAAAAAAACTAACGAAGTAGACTTCTGTACTCTATTCCCTTCTTGACTGATGGTCAATAATTGCCAGACTTAAATCGCCAAAAGTTCACACTCAGCAGATAATTTCGCGGGTAAACATACACACCATGCCTCCCTCAGCGCCAGACTTCGCCATGTTGCAAGCCTTTGCCACCAGCTTGGGGATCGGCCTGCTCATCGGCCTCGAACGGGAGCGCCAACCCGATATCAAAGCGGGTGTGCGTACTTTTGCCCTGGTTTGCCTGCTGGGTTGTCTGGCCGCGCTACTAACACAGACCACTGGCAATAGCTGGATTCTGGCGGCTGGATTCATCAGTGTGGCAGCCATGATGATTACAGCACATGCCACGGACCCACTAGAGAACGGCGACCCTGGCACCACCTCGATAGTCGCATTGCTGGTGTGCTACGCATTAGGTGCCATTGTTTGGTACGGCCATACATCACTCGCCGTCATGCTGGGCATCATCACCACCGTACTACTGTATTTCAAACACCAATTGCATGACATGACCCAGCGCCTGACGCCTACAGATATTTTGTCCATATTGCAGTTTGGCGTGTTGTCGCTGGTCATTTTACCTCTCCTGCCCAATCAGAATTTCGGCCCTTACCTTGCTCTCAATCCATATCATATCTGGTGGATGGTCGTGCTCATTTCTGGCGTCTCACTGGCCGGATACACCGCGCTGCGTTTAGTCGGCACACGTCATGGTGCCCTATTGATGGGGATTTTTGGCGGGTTGGTTTCTTCCACGGCCACAACAATGATTTTTTCTCGCCATGCCCGTCAAAAAACAGCACTGGTACCCGTTGCCGGGGTAATTGTGCTGCTAGCCTCACTGGTAGTGATGGTACGCATCGGTTTTGTGGCCTCTCTCATCGCACCATCCCTCATTGCCCCGCTGGCGCGTGTGCTAGGTAGCGGCCTCTTGCTGGGATTATTGGCGACATTGTGGTGGATCTGGCAACAACACCGCAACAGCAGCGAAGTGTTGCCGATGCCGGAAATCAACAACCCGACGGAAATCAAAACAGCGCTGACTTTTGGCGCGCTCTATGCGCTGATCCTCGTGCTGTCTGCCTGGTTAAAGGATATCGCCGGCAATCAGGGCTTGTACCTGCTGGCCTTGATTTCCGGGTTAACCGATGTGGATGCCATCACGCTCTCGGCGCTACACCTGTTTGGTGCGGCACAACTCAGCTCGGATCAGACAGTGACCACAATCACGTTGGCCTTGCTATCCAACCTGGTATTTAAAAGTGGGCTCATTGTGGTGCTGGGAGGCAGCGCACTGGCTCGCCGCACCTTGTTCGGCATGCTGGCCGTTGCCATCGGATTGATCATCGGCCTGTTGTACATTGGTTGATGCCCGCATGATGCCCATTTAGTCACCACAACCCTTTTCTGCCTCGCAACGACTGCTAGGCGGTGCGTATAATTCCGCGCTTTTCCGCTTCCTGTGCTGTCTGATGGTCTTCGCCTTGAATTCTCTGCTATCACTGCCCGCACAACCAAAATCCGGCCAACGTCTCGATTTGCCGTCATTTTCTGCATCGATCGATGCCCTCGCCATGGCCCAGCTTGCCCGCCCGGGGCATCTGCTGACAATTATCACGGCGAGCCCCCTGGAAGCACAACGCCTGGTTGAAGAAATTGCATGGTTTGCACCGCAACTGCGTGCCCATCTTTTACCGGATTGGGAAACCCTGCCGTATGACCATTTTTCGCCGCACCAGGATTTAGTCTCGGAACGCCTGGCCACGTTGCATGCCGTCTCGCGCAACGAATGCGATGTACTCATTACCGCCGCATCCACCGCAATCTCCCGGCTGGCCCCGCCGTCGTTTTTAGCCGGACATACTTTTTTCATGAAAAAAGGCGAGCGGCTGGATATTGACAAACTCCGCGCCCAACTCACCCTGGCCGGCTACCAGCATGTCACGCAAGTGGTCGCGGCCGGTGAATACAGCGTGCGCGGCGGATTGATCGATCTGTTCCCGATGGGCACGCCGCTACCTTATCGCATCGAATTGTTCGATGATGAAATCGATACCTTGCGCAGCTTTGACGTTGATTCACAGCGCACCTTATATCCTGTCCCTGAAATTCGCCTGCTACCCGCACGGGAATTTCCCGCAGGAGATGCTGGTCGCACCATTTTTCGCCAGCGCTTCCGCGAAAATTTTGAAGGCGATGCTTCGCGCATCAGCCTGTATAAAGATGTCTCGAACGGTATTTTGCCCGCAGGCATTGAATACTATCTACCGCTGTTTTTTGATACCACGGCTACCTTGTTCGACTATCTGCCGACCGAGGCGCAGCTGATTTTGCATGGTGATGTCGCCGGAGCCATTACCGAATTCTGGATCGATACTGCCGGGCGCTACAAAATGCTGGGGGGTGACCGCAGTCGCCCGGTGTTACCCCCGCAACAGTTATTTTTACGCGACGAAGAATTTTTTATTGCGGCTAACGCCTGGCCACAATGGGCGCTGAAAACAGAACAAAAAGTCGGCGCTGGTGATACGCCGCAAGGCCTTGAATCTGTTTCTGAAAAGCACTCTCGGGATTCGGCGCCAAGTACAAGTCACGCGCTGCCACCACTCGCCGTTGAACGCAAAGCGGATGATCCCCTGGCTCACATGCGCCACTTTCTTACCAGCCATCCGCGCCGCGTGCTGCTGCTGGCTGAATCCCCGGGTCGCCGTGAAACCCTGCAGGATTATCTATCCACACATCATTTAAACGTCACCCCATGCGCTGACTTTGCCGAATTTTTATGCAACGATCACCCCCTGATGTTGTGCGTGGGGCCACTGTCGGGCGGCTTTTTGCTCGATGGCATGGCACTCATCACAGAAAACGAACTGTATGCCGCCACAGCGCGGCCACGCAGTCGTCGCAGCGAGGCGCGACGCGCTAATCTGGAAGGCTGGCTGCGTGATTTATCCGAGCTCACCCTTGGCGACCCGGTAGTACATGAGCAGCATGGCATCGGCCGTTATCTTGGCCTGGTACACATGGATTTAGGTGAGGGCAACACCGAGTTTTTGCATCTTGAATATGCCGATAGTGCCAAGCTGTATGTCCCTGTTGCCCAATTGCATGTCATTACGCGCTACAGCGGAGCAGACCCGGAATCTGTTCACCTGCATACGCTAGGCTCGGGGCAATGGGAAAAAGCCAAGAAAAAGGCTGCCGAACAAGTGCGCGACACGGCGGTCGAGCTATTGCATCTCTATGCCCAGCGTGCGGCGCGCGAAGGGCATCGCTTTACCTTTGACGCACACGAAATGGAAAGCTTCGCCGATGGCTTCGGGTTTGAAGAAACGCCTGATCAGCTAACCGCTATTCAAGCGGTGATTAGCGATATGACATCGGGAAAACCGATGGATCGTCTGGTTTGTGGCGATGTCGGCTTTGGCAAAACCGAGGTTGCCCTACGCGCCGCGTTTATTGCCGTAGCTGACGGCAAGCAGGTCGCTGTACTTTGCCCAACGACGCTCCTGGCCGAACAGCATTACCAAAATTTCGCCGACCGCTTTGCCAGTTTGCCCGTCAAGGTTGCTGAAATTTCTCGCTTCAAGAATGCCAAAGAGCAAGCCGAGTCTATTGAACTGGTGGCGCAAGGCAAGATTGATATTCTCATCGGTACCCATCGCCTGCTGCAAAAAGATGTCACCTTCGCCCGCCTCGGCCTCATCATCATTGATGAAGAGCATCGCTTTGGCGTGCGCCAAAAAGAATCGCTCAAGGCACTCCGTGCCCAAGTGGATGTACTCACCCTGACTGCCACGCCCATTCCGCGCACGCTTGGCTTATCGCTCGATGGTCTGCGCGATTTTTCCGTGATCGCCACGCCACCGCAAAAACGCCTGGCAATTAAAACATTTGTCAGCAAATGGTCCACCGGCCAGATACGCGAGGCTGCCCTGCGTGAATTCAAACGCGGCGGCCAAGTGTACTTTTTGCACAATGAAGTTGACACCATTGAAAACATGCGTGACCGCTTGCAAACCCTGTTGCCTGAAGCGCGTATTGTGATCGGCCACGGCCAGTTGCCCGAGCGGGAGCTCGAGCGCGTGATGCGTGAATTCACGCAGCAAAAACACAATCTGCTGTTGTGTTCGACCATCATTGAAACCGGCATCGACAACCCACATGCCAATACCATCATCATCAATCGCGCCGATAAATTTGGCCTGGCGCAACTCCACCAACTGCGTGGCCGTGTAGGCCGCTCGCACCATCAGGCTTACGCCTACCTGCTCACGCACGAAGACGCCAAACCCAGCGCGCAGGCGCAACGTCGGCTGGATGCCATTTGCGCCATGGAAGAGCTCGGCTCGGGATTTTTTCTCGCCATGCATGATCTGGAAATTCGCGGCGCAGGAGAAGTTCTGGGCGAAAACCAAAGCGGCGAGATTCACGAAATTGGTTTTGCGATGTACACCAACATGCTCAATGCTGCTGTCGCCGCCTTGAAAGCAGGCAAGGATATTCCTGATTTAACCTTGCCGCTAGCACTCACCGCTGAAATCAATTTGCACATCCCTGCCCTGCTCACTCAAGATTATTGCCCGGATGTGCACGAACGATTAATGCTTTATAAGCGTCTGGCCAACTGCGAAAACGACGATGAGTTGCGCTTGTTGCAAGAGGAGCTCATCGACCGCTATGGTGCTTTGCCTAACCAGGCGCTCGCACTGCTGGAAACCCATCGCATTCGACTGGCTGCGCGCGCACTGGGGATCAAGAAAGTGGATGCCGGCCCTGCCGCGATACAATTGCAATTCGTTCCCAACCCGCCAATTGATCCGGCAAAAATCATTCAGCTGATTCAAAAAGAGCGCACGATCAAACTCGCGGGCCAGGACAAACTCTCGTGGCAAAAAAGTACCACCACGTTGCAAGAGCGGGCTTCCGCGCTATATCAATTATTTGCGAAACTTACCAATTAACTAAACAACATTAACTGAAAAATCAACTCTCTCGAATGCTGAGCCTTTAGACCATGCCCTTCACTCCCTCCTCGATCAACCCGCATCTAGTGGCCCCATTGCGCGGTCTGCGGCCTGCCCCCGGTCGTGCGGCTGAAATTGCTGCCCCGCCCTATGACGTACTCTCAAGCGAAGAGGCCCGCCTGCGTGCTGCAGACAAGCCCTGGTCCTTCCTGCATATCTCCAAACCCGAGATTGATCTACCCGCAGACACCGATCCTTATTCACCCACGGTATATGCCATGGCCGCGAGCAATCTACTCAAGATGCTTGATGCTGGCGTGTTGCTGCGTGACGATGCCCCCTGTTATTACATCTATCGCTTGACCATGGGCCCGCATGTACAAACCGGCTTGGTAGCCTCGGCAAGCGTGGCCGACTACAACAGCAACCGCATTCGCAAACATGAGTTCACCCGGCTGGATAAAGAAGATGATCGCGTGCGCCAGATTGAAGCCTTAAATGCACAAACCGGCCCCGTGTTGCTGGTCTATCCGGCGTCATCTCAAGCAGATGCGCTAATTGCCAACGCGGCTCAAGGCGTGCCAGCGTCAGATGTCACCGCTGGGGATGGCATACGCCATGAAATCTGGGTGGTGCGCGATTCAACCACCATCGATGCACTCACGCGTACCTTCGACGCAATGGAAGCACTTTATATTGCCGACGGGCACCACCGTTCTGCAGCTGCCTCACGCGTTGCTGCCGCGCGTCGGCAGGATGGATTTACGCTCTCCTCGGACTACTTTCTGTCGGTCATCTTTCCGCATCATCAGATGAAAATTCTGGATTACAACCGCGTGGTTAAAGATTTAAATGGCCTTGAAAAGTCGGCGCTGGTGGCACGGTGCCAAACAGCCTTTACCGTTGAAAAATCGCCAACGCGCGTCACACCCGCGCGCCTTGGCGAGTTCGGCATGTATCTTGGTGGAGAACCTGGAGAATCACACGGCGTATGGTATCGGCTCACGATCAAAGCCGACCTTATTCCCAACGACCCGGTCACCCGTCTGGATGTTTCATTACTGTCGGACCATCTGCTCGCCCCCTTACTCGGCATCACCGATTTACGCCGCGATAAACGCATCGACTTTGTCGGTGGCATTCGCGGGCTTTCTGAGCTAGAAAAGCGGGTTGATTCCGGCGAAATGGCCGCCGCTTTCGCCCTGTTTCCAACCAGCATGCAGCAGTTAATGCGCGTGGCCGACAGCAACCAGATCATGCCGCCCAAATCCACCTGGTTCGAGCCCAAGCTCGCTGATGGGCTGATCTCGCATGTGTTGGATTGAGTCATGACGCAACCCGATCGGGTTATGGCTCTTGCGACCCAACAGGCTGTACCCGTTGGGAAAAAACAGACGCCCCTTCGGTTTTGAGGTATAAATCAAACTCAGTCTTTTGACTGAGTAACCATAAAAATTGAGGAGATAATAATGAAATACACCCGCAACTGGCTTATTGCTCTTGGACTTTGGTATGTCTTCAATGCCGTGCTCACTTGGCCTTCTGTATTTGGCCCCGGGTTGTCGACGATGTACCCTGGTGTCGAACTCTACGCAACAGAACCTATCTTCCGCCTCCTCACCGAAGCATGGGTGATCGTAGGGATTCAGCTAGCGGCTATTGGCGTGGTTGCGCTGTGGGGCGCCCGTAATCCCATGAAATATATTGCTGTCATTCCGGTAACGATCGTCACCGAAATAGTCGATGGCATTTGGGATATCTACAGCATTGTCTATAGCTATGAGGCAATGTGGGTGGGCGTAGTCACCTTGGTCATTCACGTCATTATCATTCTGACCGGCATGGTGGCCTGGCGCAAAGCGCACGCTTAAAATTTAGTTGCGATCTTGATCACGCGGCGTAGAGATCAATAACCGGTTAGCTGGTTACTGCGCCGCGCCGCTTTTTCTATAAAACCGCACCAAATACTTACTCGCGCTTTAACGCATACACCGCAGGCAAATTGCGCCATGCGCCTTGGATATCCATGCCAAAGCCGAACACATAGCGATCCGGCACGGTAATACCCACAAAGTCAGCGGTGACCGGCTTACTGCACTCACTTTGCTTGTCGGCAAAAACTGCCGTAAGTACTTCGGCCGCACCTTGTGCAAATAGCCGCTGGCGAATCTCGGCGAGCGTAATCCCTTCGTCGAGAATGTCATCCACCACCAACACGCAGCGCCCGGCAACCGCGCTTTTTGGTTCAACCACCCAAAACAGCTGCCCACCCGTGGTGCTATCCCGGTAGCGGCTCACTTGCAGATAATCAAAATCCAGCGGAAAAGGCAACAACGGCAAAAGCTGGCCAGTGAACACCACAGCCCCACCCATTACGGCTAACACCAGCGGATTGCTGTTGGCCAGCCGTGTGCAAATTTCAGCAGCAATGCGCCGTACCGCCAGCGCCGACTTTTCTGCCGAACAGATGAGGTCGGCCTCAGCCAGGATTTTTTGCGCTTCCGCAGGGCTCATTTCATCGACTTGAGCAGCTCGGCGAATTCTGTGCCGACATCCGGGTGACGCAAGGCAAAAGCAACAGTGGCTTCCAGATAGCCGATTTTGGAACCACAGTCATAGCGCTTGCCCTGATAACGGTAAGCTAAAACCTGTTCTTCTGCGAGCAACGCCGCAATGCCGTCCGTGAGCTGGATCTCGCCACCCGAGCCTTTGCCGATGCGCATCAAATGATGAAAAATGCGTGGGGTAAGAATGTAGCGACCAACCACCGCCAGCGTCGATGGCGCCTCTTCCGGCGAAGGTTTTTCAACAATGCGCGAAATCTGCTCGACCTGCTCGGTCAGCGGTTTTGCATCAACGATACCGTAGCTTTTGGTATCCGCACGCGGCACATTCTGCACGCCGATGACCGAGGTTTTGTAGTAGTTGTAAATATCAACCATTTGTTTCATCACGGACGGCTCGCCATCGAGCAAATCATCCGCCAGCAGCACCGCAAAGGGTTCATCGCCCACCACCGGAAGCGCACACAACACCGCATGGCCCAAACCCAGGGGTTCCGGTTGGCGCAGATAAATGCAATTGATGTCTTTAGGCAATAAATTACGCACAAACTCGAGCAGCTCGGTTTTACCCTTGCGCTCGAGCTCGCTTTCCAGCTCGTAGGCTTTGTCAAAGTGGTCTTCAATCGACCGCTTGGAGCGGCCGGTCACAAAAATCATGTCTGTAATACCGGCAGCAACGGCTTCTTCTACCGCATATTGAATCAGCGGCTTATCCACAATCGGCATCATCTCTTTAGGGCTGGCTTTGGTCGCCGGCAAAAAACGGGTGCCCATACCGGCGACGGGGAAAACTGCCTTGGTGATTTTTTTCTTGGGATGAGTCATTGCGCTAACAGCTCCTTTAATTGGTTTTCATTTAGCAGGGTGATACCTAATTCTTGTGCCTTGACGAGTTTTGAACCCGCCTCTTCACCTACCACGACATAATCTGTTTTGCTGGAAACGGAACCGGCTACTTTGCCGCCTTGTGCTTCAATCATTTCTTTGACAGCCTCACGCGAGAGTGTCGGCAAGGCGCCCGTCAGCACAAAGGATTTTCCTGCCAGCGGGGCAACTGTCAAGGCCATCGGCTCACCTTCCAGCCATTGCACGCCTGCAGCACGCAATTGTTCAATCACTTCGATGTTGTGCCGCTCGGCAAAAAAATGCGCAATCGAAGCCGCGACTACCGGCCCCACATCGGGCACTTGTTGCAATTGGTCTTCACTCGCACGCATCAAGGCATCCAGATTACCAAAGTAACGTGACAAATCTTTTGCAGTTGCTTCACCCACATTACGTATGCCCAGCGCAAAAATAAAGCGCGCCAGGGTTGTGTGCTTGCTTTTTTCAATGGCGGCCAGAATGTTGGCGGCTGATTTTTCGGCCATGCGTTGCAGATTGGCCAGGCTAATCAAACCCATTTTGTATAGATCAGCGGGCGTTTTGACAATGGCGTTATCGACCAGCTGCTCGACGATTTTTTCGCCCAATCCGTCAATATCCATCGCACGGCGGCTGGCAAAATGCCGCAAAGCCTGTTTACGCTGGGCCGGGCAGAACAAGCCGCCGATGCAGCGGGCAATCGCCTCGTCTTCGAGTTTTTCCACAACAGAGCCACATACCGGGCAGTGCTTGGGCAGAACAAATGGCGGATGCAATGGCGCATCACTGTGCTCACCGAGCATGGGCCGTTTTTCGAAGATAACGGCCACCACTTCGGGAATCACATCGCCTGCACGGCGTACAGTGACGGTATCGCCCACACGCACATCCTTGCGCTGCGCTTCGGCCTCATTATGCAAGGTGGCGTTAGTAACCGTGACGCCGCCAACAAAGACCGCTGCCAGACGCGCTACAGGCGTTAACGCACCTGTACGGCCTACTTGCACTTCGATCGCTTCCACCGTGGTCAGCGCCTCTTGCGCAGGGAACTTATGCGCGATGGCAAAGCGTGGTGCGCGCGAGACAAAACCAAGCTGCGCCTGATCATCCAGATCATTCACCTTGTACACCACGCCATCAATATCGTAAGGCAGCTGCATGCGTGCTGCAGCCATTTCTGCGTAATACGCCGCGAGCCCTGCCGCGCCGCGCATCACCGCACGCTCGGCAGCTACCGTGAAACCCCAGCTCGCCAGGCGACTCATCATCTCGTCATGAAAAGTCGGCGCTGGTGATACGGCAGTGGCATCCACCACGCCGTAAGCGAAAAACCGCAAAGGCCGCTGCGCTGTAATTTTGGCATCAAGCTGACGCAGGCTGCCAGCCGCCGCGTTGCGTGGATTGACGAATTCCTTTTCGCCGCGCGCGCGCTGGCGTACATTGAGCTGGGCAAAATCGGCACGCAACATCAGCACCTCGCCACGCACATCGAGACGGGGTGGAATATCCTTGCCCATCAGGCGCAGCGGAATGTTGCGTACGGTCCGCAGATTCTGCGTGACGTCCTCGCCTACTGTGCCATCACCGCGTGTCGCGCCCTGCACGAATAGACCATTTTCATAGCGCAGACTGATCGCCAGCCCATCGAATTTCGGCTCGCAAGCATAATCAATCGCTGGTTCATCCAGCCCTTCACGACAGCGCCGATCGAAAGCCGTCACTTCATCCAGGCTGAACGCATTATTCAGCGAGAGCATGGGCACGGTGTGACTCACCTGACCAAATACCGGCAAGGGTCTGCCGCCTATGCGCTGTGTGGGTGAATCAGGCGTCTGCAGCTCGGGATGCTCGGCTTCCAATACCTGTAGCTGGCGAAATAAACGGTCATATTCCGCATCCGGCACTGTGGGTGCATCAAGCACGTAATACAGATAGTCATGCTGCAAAAGCGCGGCACGCAAGTCTTTGGCTTGCTCAACAAGGGGCGAATCAGACATCAGGAAAACAAGCGCAGAGCACGAAGGCTTCCTGGCGCAATATCTGCCTCACGCATGGTGTGTTGCAATTCTGTAATCTTGGCGCGAATCGCCGATGTCATGACGTCAGTCAAGGGCACACGCTGCGCATCCACCAGCACCCCATCCAGTGCCCGTGCCAGTTGCTGGCCCGTGGCCAACATGCGGGCAAACGTAGCCAGCCCATCGCTCACACGCGGCACATCCAGACTCAAAGATAAACCGTGCGTGGCCAACGAGCGCAAATTATCAAGAGTAAAAGTTTCGCTACCCAAGTTCATCAATGTGAATAATTCTTCGCCTGCAGTATCACGGGCATGAAAATAGCCATCATCTTCGAGCAACATGCCAGCAGCTTCAGCCACGCCACGCAACTTGGTCCCACTAAAAACACCACCGGCGGATTCAACAATATGCACTTTAAATTGAATATCCACATTGGCACAAAAAGTATCCAGTGCTGCTGCATGCGCGGCGACGGGCGCCAAATCAGGCAAAGGCAATTCAGCGCCTACGTGATGCGCCAACTTTTGCATGCCACCAAAAAAATGCGCCAAAGTACTCTCGGAAGCAGCGCCCCGCCGATCAACGAGTTGCAATGCTGCAGCCCAATGCCTATGCTCGCTGGTTGCGTTTTCATTAATCTCTAGCCAGCGGGTGGTGGAATCATCGTAAGCCAGCCAGCACAGCGGCTTACCCAATTGCGCAGCCCAATCCGATTGCAGCATCCAAAGCGTCGCGGCGGGAATGGATTCAGTCGTTTTGAACCGCAACACACAGTGAGTTAAGGTATCCGCCCATTCTGAGGGTAAAGCATCTGGCTCGGGTATCGATGCCTGCGGTGATTCATCGCTTAACTTTGCCGGAAGTTCTTCTGCAATTTTTTCAGCCGATGCGGAATGAATTTGGGAATGAATTTGTTCAGAAAATTCATCTGCCGAATTTTCTTTAGATTGCTCGCTAACAGCCGCAGCATCGTCATGAAATGACGAAAAAGTCGGCTCCTTGCGTTCCGTTATGTCGGCCAGGTCATGCGTTTCTTCATCATCAGGCGAGCGTTCGGCGGCTGGCGGATTAATTAATGGGTTAATCAACGTATCGTCCTGCGGATGAGTAAAGAATGTTTTGCTCACGCGGTGGAGCTTTCTCTCTTGCCACAGGTTGTAAGCCCAGATGCCTGCCACGGCAGTTGCTCCGGCGCCAATCAAAACAATTTGCAAATCGCTTAAAGCCATTTTTACGCCACCTTTTGTTCTTCAGCGAGCCGCAATGCTTCGCCAATATCGACTTCCACCACGCGCGAAACTCCTTGCTCCTGCATGGTAACGCCAATCAATTGCTGCGCCATTTCCATCGCGATCTTGTTGTGCGAAATAAAAATAAACTGGGTTTGCACCGACATGCGTTTCACCATGTCACAAAATCGTACGGTATTTGAATCATCCAGTGGTGCATCCACTTCGTCCAGCATACAGAAAGGTGCCGGATTGAGCTGGAACATGGCAAACACCAGCGCAATGGCGGTCAATGCTTTTTCGCCGCCAGAGAGCAGATGGATGGTTGAATTTTTCTTGCCTGGCGGTTGCGCCATGATCTGAATACCTGAATCCAGAATTTCATCGCCCGTAAGAATAAGGCGCGCTTCGCCACCGCCAAACAGTTGCGGGAAGAGCTGCCCAAAGTGTGAATTAACGGTGTTATAGGTTTCCTGTAATTGCTCACGCGTGTCGCGGTCGATCCGCCGGATCGCATCTTCCAGAGTGTTGATGGCTTTGCCCAGATCAAGTGATTGCTCATCCAGATACCCTTTGCGTTCAGTTGCCGCTGTTAGCTCATCCAGTGCCGCCAGATTCACCGGGCCCAGCATTTCGATCTCATGGGTCAGTCGCGTGATCTCACTTTGTAAAACACTGTCTTTTGGCTGAGCGGCGAGCGCTTCAGCAAAGGGCGCTTCATCGGCGTCGGTGAGTAAATTAATCTCCGTCAGCCGCTCCTGAAATTGCGCTTCGCTCATTTGTGCGGCTTGCGCTTTCATCTTGAGCTGATTGATCCGCTCATGTAATGGGGCGATTTCTTGCTCCAGCTTCAAGCGACGTTCGTCCAGACTGCGTAACTCGGCAGCAGCAGATTCCAGCGCATTTCGCCGTTCTGCCAGCGCCGACTCTTTGGCGCGCCGATCGTCCAGCGCGCGGTGCAATTGCTCTTGCAGAACCTGGTCACTGATGCTGGCAACTTCGGTACCCGCAGCGGTGGTTTCCGTGGCAATGCGCGCTAGCTGGCTCTCAGTCGTGGTGGCTGCACGCGCATTGTCTTCCAACTTAGAAAGGCATTCGCGCTCGGAAAAGCCAGCCTCTTGTACTTCACGCGCCAGTTGTGTTTCCAGCTGACGCGCTTCGCGCAGTGCTGTTTCTTTTTGGCGTTGCGATTCAAACAATTGGTCGAGTTGCTGCCGGTGGTCGGCGAGCTTTTCGCGCTGTTGCCTGGCTTCCAGCTCGGCACGTTCGGCACGCACCTGCTCTGCCGCATTTTGGCGCGACAACTCGGCGAGATCACGATCGATTTGCGTAGAGCGCTCCTCAAACCGCGCCTGCGCCTGGGTCAATTTAAGCGCATCCACTTGCGCCGCATGAAACGCTTGCTGCGCCTCTTGCACCGTCCGACGGGCGGTGGTCAATCGGGTTTGCAATGTCGTCAAATTTTGTTCAGCGGCTTGTTGCGCCTCACGCGCGGATTGTTCTGCCGCACTGTGCGTAATGATCAATCCAGCCAACTCATCAATCTCGCGCTGTCGCTCGATCACGCCATGCGTTTTTGCATCGGGCGCGTACAGCGTGATACCGCAGGAGGTTAGCGTATGGCCAGCGCGCGAAACATACATTCCGGTAATCGCTGGTTCCTGACCCAACGACAACTTGGCGGATAGATCATCGACAATGATCACATTCGCCAGCCACTCATCGAGCACGGCAGCCCATCGGGGATCAGCGCACTGCACTTGCGCACGCAAAGTATCGCTCGCCAATGTGGCGGAATGTCGCGCAAAGGGGTTAGCCAGCGCCAGGGTCAAAATCGCGGGTGGCGGGGCGGTCAGGGCAGCGCGCAAGATCGCGGCATCAGCCACCAGCGCCGAAAAACGCTCGCGCAGCACCGCTTCAACTGCGGTTTCCCATCCCGCATTCACCTGGATCGATTGCCACAAAGGCTTGGCCTCAGACAAGCCGCGCGCTTTAAGCCACGTGCCAATTTCACCGCTAGGCGCGACTTTGGCTTGCAATTGCTCCAGAGCACCATGTTGCGCACGGGTTTCCGTCAGGCGACGATGCGCTGCCTGCAAGGTCTCGCGTGCGCTACGCACCTCGGATTCAGCCGCAGGTACGGCAGCCTGGGCGAGCGCAAGTTGCGCCTGCGCTGCCGCGACAGCAGCTTCACTTTGCATTTCATGTTCTTGTGCTGACGCCAGCAGCAATGGATCAGGCGCGCCCAGGGCAAGGCGATCCTGCTCTAACCGAGTATGCCGCTGGGCAAGATTTTCCAACGCACGTTGTGCGTGGCCGTGATCGGCTTCTGCCAGCCGCAACGCTTGCTCGCTTTGATTCTGCTCCCGCCGTGCTGCGGACACTTCACTGCCCGCCAGACGCACCGCCTCTTCCATACCGGATAAACGCCGGGCAGCCTCTGCATGCTGGCGAGTGGCATTGGCTGAGCGATTGCGCGCATTGTCCAGCAACATCTGCCAACGTGCTTTTTCTTCTGTCAGTTGAATCTTCTGCGCCGCCCAGTGCTCATCTTCACTTGCCAATTGCGTTAATCGCGATTCCAGACGCGTGCGCGCGTCACGCACATGCGTCAATTCAGCTTCCAGACGGCTCACTTCACCATTGGCGGCATACATCTCGGCCTGCATGGCATGCAGTGCGTCCGATGCAGTGAAATGCGCCTCACGCGCATGCTCGACATGCGCTTCAACCTCGCGCAGCTGGGCAGTTTCGGCTTCTACCTTGGTCAAAGCTTCAGTTACCTGTTGCGCCAACTGCACTGCATCCTTACGCGCATCGTTACGTTTTTTCAGCCACAACACCGATTGCTTGATCGAAACCTGCTCATGCAGCGTGCGATATTGCCTGGCAACTTCCGCCTGCGCTTGCAAGTGTGTGACCTGGGCTTCCAGTTCATTGCAGATGTCATTCACGCGCGCAATGTTTTCGCGTGCATCTTCCAGCCGGTGCTCGGTTTCCTTGCGCCGTTCTTTGTACTTGGTAACGCCCGCTGCTTCTTCCAGAAAGAAACGCAACTCATCGGGTTTCGCTTCGACGATGCGCGAGATCATGCCTTGGCCGATAATGGCATAAGCACGCGGCCCCAGGCCCGTGCCCAGAAAAAGATCAATCACGTCGCGTCGACGCACGTGCAGATTATTGATGTAGTAACTCGAATTCCCTTCGCGATCCAACACACGCTTGACAGTAATCTCGGCATACTGAGACCACTGACCGGCCGCGCGCCCCTGTCCGTTGTCGAAAAACAACTCAACACTGGCACGGCTCACGGGTTTGCGATTGCCTGAGCCTTTAAAAATCACATCCTGAATCGATTCGCCGCGCAGCTCGGACGCCTTGGATTCGCCCAGCACCCAGCGCACCGCATCGATAATATTTGATTTGCCACAGCCATTAGGCCCCACCACACCGGCCAACTGGCTGGGAAAAAGTACGGTGGTCGGCTCGACAAACGATTTGAAGCCCGCGATTTTCAGCTTGATTAAACGCACAAGGTATAAACCGGAAAAAGAAGGGTTGAAGGCCGCCCCATTATAATCATTCCCATCTCTCTTCTCAGTGACTGACCCAATGAACAAACAAGCAGCCAAACAGATACCCAGCCAACCCTCGAAAACACTTGAAACCTTTCCCAATCCAGCAGCGCACCGCGATTACCAGATTCACATGGAAATCCCGGAATTCACCTGCCTGTGCCCAAAAACCGGTCAGCCGGATTTTGCCACCTTAACGCTGGATTACATTGCCGATAAAGTCTGTGTGGAATTAAAAAGCCTGAAACTTTACATGTGGAGTTTTCGTGACGAAGGCCATTTTCATGAAGATGTCACCAACCGCATTCTGGATGATCTGGCCAACGCTGTGAAGCCGCGCTATATGCGTCTTACCGCGCGATTTTATGTGCGTGGCGGCGTTTTCACCACCGTGGTAGCAGAGCATCGCAAGAAAGGCTGGCAGCCACCGGTGAAAATTGAGCTGGCCAATCTGGCCACACTGCCCAACGCCAATACGCGTGGTTGAAACCCGTTAACCCATTGCGGCGAGGAATACCTCGCCGCAGATGTTTCCAGCTTTCGACAAACCTTGCGAAGCTCAAGCTTCGCAGCCTGTATCAGTTTTTCAGGAAGGCCAGCACCAAGCGGTTGAACTCATCCGCATGCTCCCATTGCGCCCAATGACCGCAGCGAGAAAAAATATGCATTTGCGCATCAGGAATGATGTTGATCAAACGCAAACCAAGATCAATCGGTACGAAGCGGTCATCACGGCCCCACGTAATCAATGTTTTTGCTTTCACTGCGCCCAAGCGGGGGCTGATATCCCACGCGGACAAGGGCACTTTCTGTGCGCTGGCAACAAAATTTTTCAGATGCTGAAGATTTCCCTGGATGTTTGCCCAGCGTCTTTGGCGTAATTCTTCAGTAATGCCGGACGGATCAAATACAAACACATCAAGCATATCCACGTAGTTCTCGTAAGTCGGCGCGTGATACAACTTGAACATCTTCTTGATGCCCTCTTGCGGGTTCGGCTGAACAATGCTCGGCCCCATGCCGCCTGGCCCCATCAGAATCATTTTGTCCAAACGGTCCGGAAACTCAACGGCAAAATTCAGCGATGTGGCCCCGCCCATAGAGTTGCCAATTAAATGTGTTTTCTTGACCTTCAAAACATCCAGCAACCCTTTGACAGCGCGCGCATTGAATAAGCCGCGCTGAACTTCGGGAACACTCTCGGCTGACTTGTTAAAGCCGGGACAATCCATCAGGATGACGTGATAACCGGCGTCAACAAACGCATCAATGTTTTTATAGTAATTGCTCCAGCCGCTGGCGCCCGGGCCACCGCCGTGGAGCATCACGATGGTTTCACCTTGTCCGGCTTCGTTGTAATGAATTTTGAAGTTACTCAGACCTTCTTCGTTAATCGTTGCGAATTTACTCGTCGATTCTTCGGTTAATGCAACCACGTTTGTCTCCTTATGTAGATATTAATTTAGGCGCCATTGATCACTAAAAAGCCGCCCGAATGCACCCATTGCGGACTGTGCATGTAATCAATATACATGGTTTAAACGCATTAATGAACCTTCACTCATTAGCAAAAACTCGGCGCTGGCACTACGCCGCGCAGCGTTCGGATCGCTGCTGGAAAGCAGTGCTGTGAAGTGCTGTACTCTGCTTTTCTCTTATGCCACACCCAAAACAAAAGGCCACTTAAAAGTGGCCTTGGATAAGATGAGCAGATAGCATTTAGATGAAGCGTTTTTTTGGTGCCGACAGTCTGAATCGAACAGACGACCTACCGCTTACAAGGCGGTTGCTCTACCAAGCTGAGCTATGCCGGCATAGTGCAAATTATAGCGTAGCTATTGATAAGAATCGCTATAAACTTAAAGCCCTCTTCATATTCGAAACCCGGTTTGATGCCTGCCCTGTCCACCTCTGCTGAAACGCTTTCAGACACCTTACAGAAGGTTGCTGCGAATGTCGCGCCGGACGCGACGCAGGCTTTGCAGCTGCTATTGATCTCCGCGACAGATAATTCGGCTGCGCAATTACACCGGATATTTAGCACATCAGGAACATCGGTTGTTCTGCATCCTGTCGCCTCGCTTAGTCACTTGCATGATGCGTTAACACAGAAACCATGGGATGCAGTGATCTACATGCCTGACCAGGTGCCGCTACCACTCGCCGACGTGCTCAATCGAATCGAACAATTCGCACTTGATTTACCGTTGATTTTGCTCACCCACCCGGTGACCTCATCCGATACACAGCAAGCCTTGCGCGACGGTGTTCGTGATGTGGTTGATAGCCATCAGCTCGATCGCCTGGTCCTGGCTATCACGCGGGAAGTGCGTGAAGCGCGTCACCGTGCCGACCACCGTATCGCGTTAGAAAACCTGAAAGAAAGTGAGGCCCGCTTTCGCGGCCTGGCGTCTAATTTACCTGGCATGCTGTTTCATCTTCGGCAGAGAACAGAGGATGACTATCGCTTTCTCTACGCCAGCGAAGGCTGCCAAAAACTCTTTGGTGTCACCCCTCACGATTTGCTGGCTTCGGCTTCACGGCTATTTGATGCCTTCGATGCCGAAGAAAAGAAAAGCTTGCATCGCGCCTTGCAGGACTCGGCCTCCAACGGCACCTTGCTCAACTGGGAAGGCCGCACCCGCGGACGTACACGACACAAATGGATTAATCTGCGCTCCATGCCACATCGCCTGGATCGTGACACGGTCGAATGGCGAGGCATTGCGACCAATATCACGCAGAGTAAGGAAAGCGAAGCGCAGCTGCGCAAATCGCGGCAACAACTTGCCGAGCTGTCGTCCCACCTTGAAGCCATCAAAGAGGAAGAGCGTGAACGCATCTCACGCGATATTCACGACGAGCTTGGCTCTATTCTGGTGCGGCTCAAAATTGAAGTTGCGCTGTTGGCCAGCAAGCTGCCGGATACTGCCGAAAATCTGCGTGACAAGGCCTATTCAATTGAAGGCCTGCTAGATCAGGCAATGGGCACAGCCAGCCGCGTGGCGCGCGAACTGCGCCCCGGTATTCTCAAAGAATTTGGCTTGCCTGCCGCAATTGAATGTCAGGCCGAAGACTTCACCCAGCGGTTCAACATTCCTTGCCATGTGCAGTCCGACGAAGAAATTTCCGAGCCTACACTGGCGACATCACTGGCATTATTCCGTATTGCACAAGAAGCCCTAACCAATATTGCTAAACACGCCAATGCTTCGCAGGTCTTTATACGTTTGCACCGCGAACACGGTAACATCGTGCTGGAAGTCAGCGATAATGGCCGTGGTATTTCAGAAGCCGATTTGCAAAAGCCCAAGTCCTTTGGATTACGCGGCATTCGTGAGCGAATATCCAGCCTCGCGGGGTCTTTCGTGATAGTTGCAGCAGAGCAAGGAGGAACCCATATGACCTTACGCGTGCCAGAACACACCGACCTCGAGCCACCAGCTGATGAAGAAGCGCAACGCGCGTTATTTTGACCATGCTTAACAAAATTCATGTCCTCATCGCAGACGACCATGCCATTGTGCGCCAGGGTCTCAAGCAGATTCTTTCAGAAACTGATGATCTGGTTGTCACCGGTGAAGCCGATGACGGCGCCGATGCGTTGCAGCTTGCCCGTCAGCAGCCGTGGGATGTGTTTTTGCTGGATGTCTCCATGCCCAATCGCAATGGCATTGATACCCTCAAGCAGCTGAAAAAAGAGTTTCCACGGCTGCCTATTCTTATGCTCAGCATGCATCCTGAAGAACAATATGCCGTGCGCGCTCTCAAGGCGGGCGCTGCAGGCTACCTCACCAAACAGAGCGCACCAGAGCAACTGGTCACCGCCATTCGCCAAGTGGCTGGGGGCAAAAAATATGTCAGCACGGCTGTTGCCCAACAATTGATTGAAGCACTCTCGGACGACACCGATAAACTGCCGCATGAACGCATTACTGATCGCGAATATCAGGTACTGGTGATGATCTCAACAGGTAACACGCTGACGCAGATCGCTGAGAATCTCAACCTGGGCGTTGCGACCGTCAGCACGTACCGCGCGCGCCTACTTGAAAAAATGGGCCTTAAAAGTACCGCCGAGATTATCCGTTATGGCCTGGAAAATGGACTCGTAGATTAGATGGCAACCCCGGATACACCGGAAGACGCAGACGCTGCAAAAGCTTTGCGCGCACAGCTTGATGCATTACGTGCGGAACACCAACAGCTTGATGAGGCTATCCGCAAAATAGCAACTCACCCGTCTGAGGATGAGCTCATGATTCGACGAATGAAAAAACGCAAGCTGCTAGTGAAAGATGGCATCCGAGCCATTGAGCAAATACTCGACCCGGATCCAAACGAATACGCTTAAAACCGCTCTGCTCTGTTAAGCGGCCGCGGAATTAACCCAGATCGGCCAACCAGCACGTGCGTTTTCTTCCATCGCCAAACGCTGCTCTGCCGGGCTAGCGTAATGCGTATCCCAGTGCGTTAATAAAGGTTTCGCAATCCGCTTTTCCCACAGCGGCGGAATGAATGAGGCCAGAAAGCAAATAATAATGCTGGGCATTTGTGGGGCTTCTGGATATGTTTTCAGCAACTCATAGGCCTTATCCGGATCAAGGTGATGTTCCGAGTGATTCGAAATCTCGAAAGTGATCGCGCGGCTAAAGGTATTCAGATGATTCCATGAGTGATGCGGTAACAGCGGTGTGCCTGGCGCGCGCACGATGCCATAGTGCTGGGTATAGTTAAAGCCACCGATAATGATAAACGAGATAGCCAGTGTTGCCAGCAGATACACAATGCCCATTGGCCCGGCGATGAAACAAAACAGCGACACCCAGGTAGCGACACAAAGCAATGCCAGCGTTACACGGCCTTTCCACCAGAGTGGCCCGTGGCCTTGTTTAGCGAGCCGTGCTTTTTCAAGACCATATGCAGTCACCGTGCCGTGAAAAAGTGAAGAATAGACAAAACCGTACACCGTTTGCCCTCGGCGTGGTGTATCACTATCTGCCAGGGTGCCAACAAAAGGATGATGTCCATGCACATGGTATAAATCATTCATGGGTAACGCAAACAGCGTTAAGTAAAGGCTGGAACCCAAAATCTCCAGCGGATGCTTGCGGTGCATGAGTTCATGGGCCGTTGGCAATCCGGCAAGTGCGGTTAAAAACGACACGGAAATGATGGCACCAACCGCGTTAAAGAGTCCCAGCTGGCCTTCCGCAATGCGTTGCGCAAACAGAATCCAGAGGCCATAAAGCAACACCAGCGGCAGATATAAAACGCCATCGTAAAACCACTTGCCGGCACCACCGCGCACGGACACATCCTTTTTGGAAAGAAAATCAAGCAAGGCCAGCACAAAAAAAGTCGCCAGTCCAAGCCACACAGCAAAACCGCCGTGAGCCATACCGGCCATCCCCAGCAACACCATAAAAGACGCCATCAGGTAACGGCCATACTCACCTAAAACTTTCATACACCCTCCGTAAATAATTCTTGAATTGATTCAAATTTGGAATAAATACTTAAAACATCAGCAAAAACTGGACACTGCATCCATATCCAGGTTAGTAACCTTTAAGTCATTAGTCTAATTATAATCGCCCTGCACCTTCTTTATGCCTGAATTTATTTTTTAGTTTATACAGAAGGATGCCACCACCAAAATGCGCCGTCACCTGCTGTGCTTACCTCCGGACTCCATGCTCTATTAATTTTGCAGCAGTCCAGGTCAGGCTACCTACCCGCCCCGATGCACGCAATGTCTTCGGGGCGATTTTCACCGACAATAGCGGTGTCTTATTTCTCATGTCCATCCATGCCAACCTCGTCTCGTTTTGCAATGACCTTATCGGTCACGCTATCAATCGCCGCGATTTTTCTGCCTTACCCCGCTCGGGCCGAGTCCCTGGCTGAATCTCAGTTTCCCTCTTCGACCAAACCATTAACAGCCGATACCATTGTCGTTTCCGCCACGAGGTTTGAGCAATCCGCCTTTGATTTGCCAATCGCCATCAGTAGTGTCAATCAAACGCAATTACAAAATAGCCAGTTGCAGATCAACCTCTCCGAATCACTTGTTCGCATCCCTGGTATCGTCGCGCAGAACCGGCAAAACTATGCGCAGGATTTACAGATTTCATCGCGTGGCTTTGGTGCACGCTCCACCTTCGGCGTGCGCGGTCTGCGCCTGTACAGCGATGGCATACCCGCAACGATGCCTGACGGTCAAGGCCAGGTTTCGCACTTCGACATCGGTTCCGCCGCCCGCATCGAAGTCATGCGCGGGCCATTTTCCTCGCTCTACGGTAACTCGTCCGGCGGAGTGATTTCACTCTTCACCGAAAATGGCGTACCCGGTACGGCGATCTCACCTGGCGCTATCTTTGGCAGCTACGGTACTCAGCGCCTGAGCACAAAGATATCCGGCGACACTGGCACGCTGAATTATGTGGCAGACATTGCATCGTTTCGTACCGATGGCTACCGCGACCACAGCGCGGCTCAACGCGACACATTGAATAGCAAATTCAAATGGAAGCTGGATGCCGATTCAAAACTAACCTTGGTCGTCAATGCCGTCGATATGCCCAATGCCGATGACCCGCTGGGGCTAACCCGCGCGCAATTCGAGGCTGATTCGAAACAGGCTGGCACCAATGCACTGCTCTACAACACGCGCAAGAACGTCGCCCAGCAACAACTGGGCATAGCTTACGAGCGAAAAGTCGGCGCTGGCGACACGGCGCATCTGATGGTTTATCGCGGCCAACGCGATACCACGCAGTTCCAGTCGATTCCCTCCACGGCACAAGCGCCCGCGACCCACCCCGGTGGCGTAATTGATCTGGTGCGTGATTACTGGGGCGTTGATGCCCACTGGACGCACCGAGGTGAGTTGGCCGATGTGCCACTGACAGCAACCGTTGGCATCAACTACGATAATCTCGATGAAGCTCGCAAGGGCTTGCGTAATTTTCTGGGGGCACCTGCCACGCCAAGCGCGGTTGGCGTCATGGGTGCCTTGCGGCGGAATGAAGACAACCGCATTTTCAACTTTGATCAATATGCGCAACTGCAGTGGGAGCCATCCGAGCACTGGCTGCTACTGACTGGCGTGCGCAACAGCCAGGTTAAAGTGAAGTCACATGACAAATACATCGTTGCTGGCAATAGCGACGACAGCGGCTCTACCGATTTTTCCGCGGCCACACCGGTGCTCGGTCTTACCTGGCGGGCAAATCCGGCATTGAATGTCTATGCTTCTTACGGACAGGGCTTTGAGACACCGACGATGAATGAGCTCTCTTACCGTCCGGATGGGACCGCCGGGCTCAATCTGGCGCTAAAACCTGCCAAGAGCGATCACTTTGAAATCGGCACAAAAATGCTGCTTGGTCAGAGCACGCGCCTGAATGCCGCTGTGTTCTTTATCGAGACCCGCAATGAAATCGTCACCGCAAGCAATATCGGCGGACGCGCCACATTTCAAAACGTCGATGGTACGCATCGCAAAGGATTCGAGTTGAGCCTGGAAAGTAACCTGGAAAACAATTTCGCCGTGGCGGGCAGCTACACTTTCCTGAACGCCAGATACTCAGAGGATTTTCGCTCCTGCCGGATTGCCGGTTGTACGCTAGCGACTTCAATCACGATTCCCGCCGACAATCGCCTGCCGGGAATTCCGGCAACGTCGATTTATGGCGAACTTTCCTGGAGGCATCCGGCAAGCGGGTTTGCGGGCGCCCTCGAAATGCGGCATGTCGGCCGAGTATCTGTGAATGACGAAAATTCCGATGCTGCCGCTGCCTACACCATCGGCAACCTGCGTCTCGGCTTTGAGCATAAAACTCCCGGCTGGAAGCTCACGGAATTTCTCCGTATCGATAACCTCTCGGACAAAAAATACGCTGGCTCAGTGATCGTGAATGAAGGCAATGCACGCTACTTTGAGCCCGCCCCGGGACGCAACTGGCTCGCCGGAGTTTCTGCCGCGTATTCTTTTTGATAGTGTCAGCCTGAGAGATTCAAGCCTTGCCTTTGGTATCTTGAACCACTTTGATTGCCTCGACCGGAGCGATGATGTTAACTTCATCACCTATGCCCGGCAACCCATAGTTCATGCCAAAGTCAGAGCGCTTGATCGTGGTTTCAATATTTGCGCCGCACACCTCGTGCGGCAGCATGGGATGCTTGCCACAACTGATCATCACCGCCAACGTAACAGGTTTGGTCACGCCCAGCAAGGTCAGCTCACCAAGGATGAAATAGACTTTAGCTTCGACAGGTAGCTGAAACTCGGGAATCACGAAGCGTATGGTGGGAAATTTATCGGTATTCAAGAAATGCTCGCCACGCATGTGCTTGTTCCAGTCCTCCAGCCCCATATCCACCGAGGTGGTATCAATGACAATGTTTGCAGATACTTTACGTTGCTCCGGATTAGTCTGATCATAATTGATCACGCCTGTCGTCTTGTTGAAACGCCCGCGCTGAATGGTGAAATTAAAATGCTCCACCTCAAATACCGGGAAAGTATGGCGGCTATCCACCGTATAGGTTTCTGCATAGGCTGTCGTCGCAATGATCAATAATGCGCTGGCTTGCAAAAGCATTTTCAAGATTCCGGAGCTTTTCATGGGGATTACCTGAAGGTTGACCGAAGGCCGAAATATACCGCTCTCGGGACACCCGGTGCGTAAAAAGTTTCATGCTGCCATTGACCAGAATGGGTCTGGAAAACGCCCGCCGCATCGAAAGGATTTTCCCCTAACGCCCCGGCGCTCGCGTAATGCCGGGCGAAAATATTATTCACCCGACCAAACAACTCCCAGCCGCGCTCAAGTCTCATGCGGGCACCGAGATTAAGCACAGCATAGCCCTTGGCCTCACCGCTACCGAAAAATGCACCGCCTGCCTGATGTGCATTGTTTTCATTGCCGCGCACATATTGTCGCGAATACCCCATGGCATCCGCAGTAAGCCGCCAGCGATCATTGAAAACGTAATCTGCGCCCAGCTTCAGGCTATGCAATGGAATGCCGGGCAAACGATTGCCCGACTGGACATAGATTTCATCTGCCGCACATTGCGTATCCAGCCCACTCGCGCTGTTATTCGGCGAGAGCAAACAGGCTGAGGATCGGTAAGTTGCGTTGACATAGCTATAACCGATGCGCCAGTCCAGCGCACCATGTTGTGCCGACAAATCAAATTGCACACCGCTGCGGCGCGTGCGGCCAAAATTAGTGAAATAGCCCTGGCTGGTGGATGTGCCTACAAAAAGAATATCGTCGTGATTCTCAGCCGTGAACACTGCCACATTCCATTTCAGCGCATCGCTCTGCCCGCGCAAGCCCGCTTCTAACGTACGCGTCACGACTTGCTTGAGGTAGGGATCGGATTGCATCGCATTCGGCAGCGAACAAGGATTGGCCGGGTCGGCACAGCCCAGCTCGATTGGGCTAGGTGCGCGATTACCCTGCCCCGCACTGGCAAATGCGGTAATCGCTGGATCAAATTGCCACGTGAAGCCAAGCGCCGGATTCAGTTGGGTATAAGTGAAATCACCTTCCAAAGCAGGCGCACTGGGGCCATGATCGTGTGTCGCCACCTGCGTGTGGTTGTAGCGTAGCGACATGGTCATGGCAATGTCTTGTATCGGCTTCCAGGTATCGGTAGCAAACAGGCTGCCGCTACGCGTCGTGCCAATCAGCTGATTATCCAGCACCTCGCCTGTGGCATTGATGACGCCGCGCTGAGCATCGAAAACACCGAGTGCCGTAGTCTGAATAAAAGTGGTGTGGCTGGCGTCATAGGTGACACCGAAAGCGACGTGATTGTTGTTGTCATTATCCAGCCGCGACCATTGCAACGCGCCGCCCCAGCTCGTTTGTGCGCTGCGCGTGCGATTGTTGGCAGCGGTATCGATATTCAAACCATCACCCCCTGTGGCCATATTATGCAGCCCGTCCTCAAAACCATTATTGATGTCGCCATTCAAAGTCTGCGTCCGGTTTTTTCGGTGGTAGAGCGTAGCCGACAGACGTGCCTTGTCATCGAGCCAGTAAGCGGTGTTGAGGCTCAGGAGATCGAGGCGGTTTTTCGTCTGATCCGGTTTCGTGAAAATACTTTCATACCGTGCTTGCAACATCGTCTCGGGCAAGAGGCCATTACCGGTGAGATCGGTATCCGCATGCGTCCAGGCTAGATCCATCTCCAGCGGGCCGTTATCGTGCGAGAGCTTGCCGAAAAACTGATCCACTCTCGATGGCGAGAAATTACGCCAGCCCTCCTCGCGGAACGTCGAGGCGGCGAAAAACACACCGAGATTCTTTTCGGTTCCAGGCTTGCCTGAAAAGTCGGCGCTGGCGGTACGGCGACCAAAGCTTCCTGCTTCAAGCTCTACGTTACTACCTGCCGCATCCAGCCCGCTCTTGGTATGAATCGACAACGCGCCACCCAGCGTATTCAAGCCAAACAGCGGGTTCGAGCCGGGAATCAGATCGATGCTGGCAATGGCCTGGCGTGGAATCAAATCCCAATTGACACTGTCGCCAAACGGCTCATTAACACGCACGCCATCCTGATATACCGACAAGCCTTGCGGCGTGCCGAGCAAGGGACTCACGGTGAAGCCACGATAATTCACATCGACCTGAAACGGGTTGCCTTGAATGTCATTCACAGTCACGCCATTGAGTCGTGTATTCATTAATTCAGGCAGCGAAGCGGCACCACTTTCGCGCACTGCACGCTGATCGATCGACTGGACGCTGGACGAAATTTCACGCTTCGGTTGATCCAAACCCTTCACTGGTGAGACACCAATTACTTCAATGGCTGGCAAGCGAAAAATGGTATCCGGTTGATTTTTTTCTGCCGCCCCAGCTGGAGCCGCCTCATAACCTGCAAAGGCCATCAGCACAAAAAGCATCACGCGCAGTTGCTGGCAGCAGAACGAAAAATAGTGGTGCATAAATCCCATATGACTCAAAAGAAAAAATGCCCGATCGACTGGCATGGGCACATGATAGGATGCAATGTTGCGTATTACGACTCTTCGCCACTATCTTTTTGCCGCCACACTCAACGTCACGCCATGAAAATTACCGCCTTGCCCTATACCCTTCTACTGATCATCGCTGGGCTGTTCATTACGCCAGTGCATGCTGCCCCATTCGCTTATATTCCGAATGAAAAATCCGGCACCATTTCAATTATAGATACGGCGACACAGAAAGTTATCGATACGATCACCACCGGCGGTGCACCGCGCGGCATTGTGGTTTCTCTCGATGGCAAGTTGCTGTATGTCAGCGACCGCAATGCCAATGGGCTAATGGTGATTGATCTAGCCAGCCAAAAAATTGCCATGCGTATTCCCTTGGGGGAATCCCCAGAAGGCGTGAGCATTTCGCCGGATGGGCGCTGGGTAGTCGCGGCCATTGAATTAACCAACCGCGTGGCGTTTATTGATACGGCCGCACAGCGCCTCGATTTTTCAATCAAGACCGCTGGCAAAAACCCGGAACACGCGGAATTCAGCCCTGATGGACGTTGGTTATTGGTGAGCGCCGAAGAAACAGATAGTGTTGATGTGATCGATGTAGCCGCTCGTCAACAAATCAAATCCATCACTGTCGGCGCTCGACCGCGCGGTATCGGCTTTCTGCCCAACGGCAGCCAAGCCTATGTCGCTTGTGAGCTACCTGGCGTGGTGTATGTCATCGACATGGCAACGCAAACGGTAGTTAAAACAATCAAAGCCGGAAATTTTGCCAATGGCGTGGCCGCTGCGCCGAATGGCAAACAGGTATTTATTTCCAATGGTCGTGACGCGTCGGTTTCTGTGATTGATGTAGCTAGCCAGCAAATTACCGCCACGATCCCGGTCGGCAATCGCCCTTGGGGATTAGCCGTCACACCAGATGGAAGCCAGGTTTATGTGGCGAATGGCCGCTCTAACAGCGTCTCTGTCATCCATGCGGAAACCCATCAAAGCATTGTGACAATACCGGTAGGTGAAGCACCTTGGGGTGCCGTTATTCACTGATACCGGAATTTTTACAGTAACAAAGTTACCATCAGCGGCAAGGTAAAGAAAAAACCCAGGGTAGAGACCACCATCACCGCAGCGAGTATTTCTGTATCCAGACCGAATCGTTCAGACAACAGCACAGTGGCCATCATCGTCGGCATGCCGGCCAGCAAGATCATGACTTGAGCCACCTCAGTCATGCCAAATATCGGTAGCACAACAGCCGCAACCAAGGCCGGCATCACAATGAGCTTGATGGCACTCGCGGCAAGGATCATGCGCGGCGAGCGTTTGACGGTTTCGAGTGATATAGACATGCCGACAGTCAGCAGCATGGAAGGAACAACGGCCTGCCCCAGTAGATGCGCTGTGGTACTCACCCATTGCGGCATGGGGATGTCCAATAGATTAACGGTCAACCCGGCAAAAAATGCCCAGACAGGCGGCATTTTGAATAGGGTCATGGCAAATGGGCCCAGCCGAAATGACTTTTCTTTTGTCCCCATAACGGCCGCCACGCCAGCGCCGAGAGTCCAGTACAGAACCGATATGCCGATAACATCGGCATAGATTGGATAGCGCGCCGCTTCTGGCCCAAATAGCGATTGCAGCACAGCGATACCCATCGAGAGAATATTCCCGAAAGAGCAGCCAATGAGTAAAGCGCCTACCGCAGGAGCAGATATTCCCCACGCAGTACGCGGCCGGGCAAAAACCAGCCAGCCCAGCCCCATGGCTGCAAGCAAACCGAACCAGATCGATGCGGGAACCAAAAAAACCTCCGGCCCAAATTTGACCCGGCTGATCACGTCGTAAGCAATCCCCGGATAAAAAAGATAGAGCACTAGCGCATTGATGGTACGTCGTGTATCAACAACATTTAAACCAGCCGGTGTTTTTATACGCCAGACAAATCCAAGCGCAATAAGGGCGATCAGCGGTGCAATGCCACGCTCAAGCGAGAGGAGCAGGTCAGGCAACATGACAAACCACGTTGGGCACCGTATCACCATCCGCTACAGCGAGGATCCGTAGCGGCGAGGAGCGCATGCTTTTCCCAACCGCCCTGCTGCAGAGGGGCTTCATCAGAGCGCTTCTTGCTTGACCGCCTTGCAGCGCCGGCGCTTCACCAGCACCGATTTTTTTAGCTTTCATAGGGGAAAATTTAAATGGTTATCGAAATGAATTACAGGATAAAAAAAGAGGCATCAGCTAACCAGCCCATGCCTCTTCTTGATCTCTGATGGCTCAGCGTTTCTAACGCGCACTAATGTAAGCCCATAAAGCCTCAACTTCTTCCGGCGTCACACTGCCTTGCCATGCGGGCATTGCGCCCTTGCCATGTAAAACTGACTGAACAAACCGTGACTTTTGATCCGGCGGAAATGTGCGCAAATCAAATGTCGAGGCGCCGGTATTAACCAGATTTACCCCGTGACACCGCGCACAAGCACTGGCATACACTCGCTTGGCCTGCTTTATTACATCTGGAGTCGCTGCCGAAGTAGGTGCTGTGATCGCTTCTGCAATCGGCGTAGCTGCAGCTGACTGCTGGTTCGAAGTTTGCTGTGCTGTAGTAGCAGATGGAGTCACGACCTCAGTTGCAACTTCGGCAACCCCATCCTTAGCCTGAGTTAAACCCGGGGTCACCGCATGCACACCGCCACCAGCTAACAAGAGTGCGCTCAGCGAAAAACCACGCAAGGCATTCTTGCAATGAAAAATAATATTTAGCATCACTTACTCAACTTGAAAGTCCAAACCGATGAGCCAGGCGGCACATTCGTCAGGTTAGGATCAGCTGAAATTGCTTGATACAAATTAGCCGCGCCGCTGACCACCGTAATGTATTGCTCGCCATTGCGCTCCCAGGTAATCGGTAAGCTGGTGATGCCCGATCCGGTCTGAAAACTCCAGTGCTTCTTGCCGGTATCACTATCCAGTGCGAGGAATTCACCTGTCATCGCGCCAACAAAAACAAGGTCGCCCGCCGTTGCCAAGACGCCACTGAGATACGGCGTATCCAGTTCAATCGACCACTTAGGTTTTCCGGTCAGCGGATCCAGTGCGCGTAACGCACCGCGCTTGCCATCTTCAGGTGCAGGAAAGCCCCCCATCTCAATGCCCAGATACCATGTACCACGCCGGTACTCGGGCTTCGTCGTTTTAAAACGCATGCCCATATTGACGGTGTTGACATAAGCCAGACTACGCTTCGGATCAAACGCCATCGGTGCCCAATTTTTGGCGCCAAAAGCGCCGGGCCAGACTTCATGAAACTCCTCGGATTCCAAGGACGCTTTCACTTTTTTAGTCATTTCTGACTCAATCGGGCGACCCGTTTTCATGTCTATCCCGTTTGCCCAATTTAATTTTTTGGCAAACTGGTTAGCACGTAGCAACTGGCCATTGGTACGGTCAATGACATAAAAATACCCATTACGGTTAGCCTGCATGATGACTTTACGCATCTGGCCATCAATCTTGAGTTCTGACTGCACCAATTCATTGACGCCGTCATAGTCGTAGGCATCATTGGGAGTGAATTGATAATGCCAAACAAGCTCGCCTGTTTTTGGCCGTATCGCCAGCACCGAGCAAGAGTAAAGATTGTCTTTGCCGAGACCACGAGCATTTGCATTCCACGGCCCGCCGTTACCTGTGCCCCAATAGACTAGATCAAGCTCTGGATCGTAGCTGCCAGTGATCCAGGTAGGTGCGCCCCCTTTGAGATAAATCCCTTCTGCCCAGGTATCGCCATGTTTTTCATTCGGCGCAGGAACCGTCCAGACATGCCAAAGAGACTTTCCGGTTTGCGGATCCAGCCCTTCAAGAAAGCCACGGGTACCAAACTCGCCACCCGAATTGCCCACCATTACCACACCATTAGCGACCAGTGGCGCTAATACAAATGCATAACCCTCTTTATAGTCAGCCAGTTTGGTTTCCCACAACACTTTGCCCGTCTTGATATCCAGCGCCATGACGCGCGCATCCACCGTGGTGCGGAACAATTTGTCGCCATACACCGCCGCGCCACGCGACTGCGCACCACAGCAAAGTGACGCATACACATCCTGCGGCAAACTTACGGGAGTCTTCCATTTCTGACGACCTGTCAGCGCATCAATAGCGACTGTCGCTGTATGTGTTGTGACATACATCATGCCATTAACAACGAGGGGTTGTACTGAAGCATTGGCTGAGTGGTCCAGGCTCAAATTCCACAGCGGAACCAGCTTGCTAACTGTTTTGCGGTTGATTTTTGCCAGTGGGCTATACCGCTTCTGGTCATAACCCATGCCATAAGTCAGCACATCTTCGGTCGATTTCGCATCGTTTCGCAGCATCGCATTATCAATCTCTGCAGTTGCAGCAAATAATGGCGTGTCCAGCACCACGCTGCCCAACAAAGCGGCTGCCAGCAAGGTGGCACGTAATAAATGTTTAGTATTTTTCATCACATACCCTCACGTTACAGAATTTTTATAATCATTAATGCGTTTGGCGTTCTGATAACATCATCAACGTTCGCAAAAATGTCACTCCCTATATAAATCCGCTTTACGCTTGCAAGCTGCTCGCATCCAGAAATTTGTCATAGTGGATATGCGCTTCCGGAATCCCCGCAGCATAAAGCTGCGTCATTGCGGCATCAATCATTCGTGGCGGACCGCACAGGTAAGCATGCCGCGCACCTAACTCTGGCACTTGCGCAGGTACCAAGTATTCGGTCACGAGCCCACGACCGCCTTGCCAATCACTGTCTGCTGGCTCATCAGATAAGACAGGGACAAACTTGAAATTGCCTTTCCATTGTGAGGCAATTTGTCGAATCGCCTCAATTTGATAAAGGTCGCGTTGCGCGCGTGCGCCAAACAAAAACAGTGCGTCTCGCATAATGCCCTCTTGCAGTGCCGCTTCAAGAATGGAAAGGATCGGTGCCAAGCCGCTCCCCCCGGCAATAAACACGAGCGGAGCATCGTCAGGACGCAACCAGAAATCGCCCCCTGGGCCGCTAACCTCCAACGGCTGGCCAACACGTGATTCAGCAAATAACCAATCGGTGAATGCCCCACCCGGAACATGACGAATGAAAAAAGTCAGTTGCCGAGCGCCACCAGCGACTGGTGCTGTGGCAAAAGAATACTCGCGGTCGCGATCTAATCCTGCTCGACGTAGGCTGGCATACTGCCCCGCAGCATAATTAATCGCACTGCCCGCAGGATCAAGATCAATTTTTAACTCAACGATATCGTGAGTGAGGGTTTGTTGAGAGGCAATGACACCAGAAGTCGTCACGACTTCATGGTGTGGGCGATTGACGTCAATTTCCATCTCGACAACGACTTGTGTTCCCGCAGGTACTTTTGCTTGGCAAGCGAGGATATAACCCGCACGTAACTCTTCGCCACTCAGCACATACGAAAAATCACGAATCGCATTCACCTTGCCTGAAATCAAACGGCAGCGGCACGACATGCAGGTTCCCACTTTGCAGCTATGCGGAAAATCGTAACCTGCTTCCAACACTGCCTGCAGAATGCTCTGACCCTGGGGGACCTCAACTTCCACCCCCAACGGCTGAACGCACACCGTCGTCGGACCCTTGGGCTTTCTCTTGAAAAAACTTAGCATTTCATCAACCTTTTATTTTGCTCTAGAGTTAGCCATTTACCAGCAGTCTAGACAACATCGCGATTTAAAAAATACGAACTATTGCTGGCTATCCCCTCCCACCTTCGGGACTACTTCTCTGATGGAAAACCTCGGCCCGCTGCCAAATAAGCCCCTGTAATAATCGCACTTTGCATCATCGTGTGATCAGCAATATTCTTCCCCACGATGTCAAAAGCCGTACCATGCGCAACCGACAGATGCGTATAGGGTGGGCCAAGAATGATGGCACTGTTACCTGAAAACCCCCAAGTTTTGATCGCGATATGACCTTGGTCGTGATACATGGCCAGCACGATATCAAAACGCCCTTCAATACACTGACGAAATACCGTATCAGGGCTCATAGGCCCTGTAGCATCTATTCCTTCAGCGCGTACCTGGGCAACGGCTGGAGCGATCTGTTCACTATCTTCACGGCCCATGGCATGCGGATTTAACCCGGCAACGACAATACGCGGCTTGGGAATTCCCCATTCACGCATGACCGCATCCAACTTGCGCAGGGTTAACGCCACCAGATCCTGGCTAATGATGTCACACACATCCCGTAGCGCCATGTGATCGGTCAAATGCGCCACACGCAAAGGCCCGGAAACCAGAAGCAGATAGCTCTCACCAGGTGTTACGCTAATGACCTTATCGAGCGTGCCAGCCATCTTCATCGAGCCGGTGCTAATGGGGCCCATAACAGTTGCCGCAAACTGTCCGCTACGCGCCAACTGATCCGCTTCGTCAAGCCATTCTGCACTAACGCGCCCACCCACGGCAGTATCTTCGCCCAAAGGCAGTGCCTCACCATTCATGCGGCCCGTATCAAGAATATCTAGCGTATCTACCCGATCAGCGATGCCCGCAGGCACCGTCGTAGGGTTTGTCAGCACATTGATTTTGGCAGTTTTCCCGATAAATCCCAGAGCGCGCTCCATGGCTGCCGCGCTGCCAATTAGAACTGGGCGGCATGCCGCGTGAAGCTGCCCCGCTAGCCACGCCTTGGCAATAACCTCAGGACCAATACCGGCGGGATCCCCAATAACAATACCAACGGCGGGGCGTTCTTGTTGAGAAGTCGTCATTCAATACCGCCAATTAGATGTGAAACACATCGAGAACCTGATCGATGCGGTCGTTGAGGACAATGGTTTTCTTGGCATGGATCAGCCAGCTGTCGTTATGCGGCTTGAGGGTGTAATGCGCCGTGCCGAAATAGCTACGTACCTCATGATCGGTAACGCTATGCACTACCCAATTAGTACGTGCCAGCACGACATCACCTGGCTCGCTAAGATCAATCAACTGAGACTGGTGGCTAGTCCGTGCCAATGGTGTGCTGGAGGCGGAACGTCCCGTGCGAATACGGAAAACTCTATCCTCTAACCCGCCACGGTTCTTATAGTAGATCAACGAAACATGCTTCGTTGGATCAGTAACCAGCGTGCCGTCACTGTCCCATGAGGGCACCCAGTAGTCGACATCAGGGGAATACAATTCCAGCCAAGCATCCCAGTCTTTGTCGTCTAGCGATTTGGCTTCTTGCCCTAAAAAGCGCACCACGGAGTGCCACGCCGCCATGGTTACTGTGTGATGCGGATGTTCGTTACCAACAGCATTCATTTTCCACTCCTTTGCAGTTCTTTTTGTACGATTTCTTGCATGCGCCGTGACCATTCTTCGAGGATGCTGACGTAAATTCCTTCGTCGGCGACCTGGGTGCTACTCATCCGGGCCTCAACGCCAATCTGCTGACCGAGGGCATTGACACTCCGCTCCCACCGCATTTGGCCGCGCGAGAGGTCGCTAAAAGGTGCAGCCTTCGCCCGGAAGCCCACCTGACAGTTGCGGAACTCGGCGAGGTCGTCCGGCGTGGCCATGCCACTAGCATTGAAAAAATCCTCATACTGCCGCAGCCGTTTCTCACGCGCCTCTACACTTTCGCCTTTCGGTGCGACGCAGTAGGTAATAACTTCGGTACGGTCTACTGACAGTGGCCGAAAAACACGGATCTGCGTACTCATCTGATCCATCAAGAAAACGTTGGGTAGCAGCATGAGATTGCGCATCCGCTCGGTCATCCACGTTGTCCGGACGGCACCATGCTTTTCGAGATAGCCGTCACGGAATTCAAAGTTCGGCCGGTCCTGATAGTTCGGATACGCGGCATAGAGTACGGCATGGCCCTGGTCAAAGGCGAAGAACCCAGTGTCACCTTTGGAGTCGAACTTGCCGATGTCTAAAGTTTTAGTATCGTTAGCGGATTGCCCCTTAGCACGCCGACCGACGGTCATCAGGTAGTTGCCGTGGGTGGCTTTGACGTGATACCCATCCAAGCCATTCTCGGCCTGCAGCTTCCAGTTACCCTGGTAGATGTAGGTGGTCTCACCGGGCAATACTTCCAGTTCGCCCGTCGGCGATTGATCGACTAGCAGGTCAATAAAGGTTGTCGAGCCGTTGAGATATTCCTTTAAAGGCGGTACGTCTGCATTCAGGCTGACCCAGATAAAGCCGCGGTAGCTTTCCAATTTGGCGACGGGGGGAAGGCCCAAATGTTTGCGGTCAAAGCCTGGTGGATAGCCGCCTTCGGCTTCGTCGGTGACGTTGATGAGTTCGCCTTTGGGGTTGTAACACCAGCCGTGAAACATGCACAGGTGCACTTTCTGGTT
>JAUSMB010000041.1 GCA_030645365.1 Rugosibacter sp. | reverse complement strand
CACCGAAATTGCTGGATCAGATGCGTGGCAAGATCCGCCTCAAACATTACAGTTTACGTATCGAACAGATTGGATTAAACGATTTATTCGTCATTTTGGCAAGGCCAAGAATCGACCACGCCGCTACCTGCGGCTTTGAATCTGACCGCAGGGAATGTTTGAACCCGCTGTTGGGCAGAGCCGCTTCTGAAAAGTCGGCGCTGGTGGTACGCCGCGTAGCAAATCCCCTCGGCGGATGGCGCAAAAAAGGCTTGCGGTTTGAAGGCTTGTGGTTTGCAAGAACCTCATAAAAAAAGTAAACGATAGTTTTATGTACCCCGCCGCCGCCCGCGCATCAATCGGTAAACCGCCGGAATCACGAACATCGATAGCAGCGGTGCGGTGATCATGCCACCGACCATGGGCGCGGCGATGCGGCTCATGATTTCCGAGCCGGTGCCGCTGCCCAAGAGGATGGGCAATAGCCCTGCAAGAATCACGGCAACCGTCATCGCCTTGGGCCGCACGCGCAATACGGCGCCTTCGCGGATAGCCTCATCAAGCACTGCCGTCGTCAACGGTGCGCCCCCCTCCTGCTGTTTTGCCACCGCCTGTTTCAGGTAGAGCAGCATCACCACGCCGAATTCTGCGGATACCCCAGCCAGCGCGATAAAACCCACGCCAGTGGCGACCGACAGATGGTAGCCCAGCAGGTAAAGAAACCACACGCCACCGACAAGCGCAAAAGGCAGGGTTGTCATGATCAAGGCCGCTTCATCCAGACGTTTGAAGGTGAGATACAGCAACACAAAAATAATCAGCAAGGTGGCCGGCACCACCAGTTTCAGGCGCGCAGCGGCGCGTTCCAGATATTCAAACTGTCCGGAATAGGCAAGGCTGATGCCGGGCGGCAACTTCACCTGGGCGGTAACGGCCGAGCGTAGATCAGACACCACCGAAGCCAGGTCCCGGCCGCGCACGTCCACGTACACCCAGCCTGCGGGACGCGCGTTCTCGCTTTTGATCATCGGCGGCCCATCGCTGATGCGGAGGCGTGCAACCGTACCCAGCGTGATCTGCTGGCCCCTATCGGTGAAAACAGGCAGATTGCGCAGCCCCTCCAGCGAGTCGCGCAGCTCACGCGGGTAACGCACATTGATCGGGTAGCGCGCCAGACCTTCAACCGTTTCGCCGATATTCTCGCCGCCAATCGCGGAAGAAACGACCATCTGCACATCGGCGATATTGAGCCCATAGCGTGCCGCCGCCAGCCGATCAATAGTCACATCGACATAACGCCCGCCGGTCAGGCGTTCGGCCAATGCCGAACTCACGCCCGGCACCGCTTTGGCTACCTGTTCGATGGCCTGTGTCACCTTGTCGATTTCAGTCAAACTGCTGCCGGATACCTTGACGCCAATCGGACTCTTGATGCCGGTCGCGAGCATGTCGATGCGGTTACGGATCGGCGGCACCCAGATATTGGATAAGCCCGGCACCTTGACGGCACGGTCGAGTTCCTCCACCAGTTTTTCGGGTGTCATGCCCGGACGCCATTCGTCACGCGGCTTGAACTGTATGGTCGTCTCGAACATTTCCATGGGTGCCGGATCAGTGGCACTTTCAGCACGCCCCGCCTTGCCGAATACCGTCGCCACTTCGGGAACGGTCTTGATCAGCCGGTCGGTCTGTTGCAATAGTTGCGACGCTTTCGCTGCTGACAAACCGGGCAAGGCGGATGGCATATACAGCAGATCGCCCTCGTCCAGTGGCGGCATGAATTCCCCGCCAAGGCGCGTTATCGGCCACAAGGTAGTCAGCAAAACCAGCAGCGCGATGAACAGCGTGGCCTTGGGATGTTGCAGCACCTTGTCAAGTAACGGCTGGTATATGCGGATCAGGCCGCGATTGAGCGGGTTACGGTTTTCATCGGGAATTCGTCCACGTATCCAGTAACCCATCAACACCGGAATCAGCGTCACGGACAACCCCGCTGCTGCTGCCATCGCATAGGTCTTGGTCAGCGCCAGCGGGCCAAACAGCCGGCCTTCCTGTGCCTCCAGCGTAAATACCGGAATGAATGAGAGCGTAATGATCAGCAGGCTGAAAAACAACGCCGGCCCGACCTCTGCTGCGGCATGGGCGATCACACGCCAGTGGGCATCCCCTTGCAGGGTTTCGCCAGGATGCTGATGCTGCCATGCTTCGATCTGCTTGTGTGCGTTCTCGATCATGACGATAGCCGCATCTACCATCGCCCCGATGGCAATGGCAATTCCACCCAGCGACATGATGTTCGCATTAACCCCCTGATAGCGCATCACGATGAAAGCACTCATGACGCCAAGCGGCAGTGCCACGATAGCCACCAGAGCCGAGCGCAAGTGCCACAGGAAGATGGCGCACACGAGCGCCACGACGATGAACTCTTCGAGCAGCTTGTGGCTCAGGTTCTCGATGGCGCGTGTAATGAGCTGGCTACGATCATAGGTGGTGACAATCTCAACCCCGGGCGGCAGGCTTTTTTTCAGCTCGTCAAGTTTTGTTTTAACGGCGGCAATCGTGGCCTGGGCGTTTTTGCCGGAGCGCAGAATCACGACACCACCAACGACTTCTCCCTCGCCATTGAGTTCGGCAATCCCGCGTCGCATTTCAGGACCAAGCTGCACCGTGGCAACATCGCCCAGCTTGACGGGTATGCCTGTCGCCGACACCGAGAGCGGAATATTGCGGAAGTCGTCCAGCGATTTCAGATAACCGGAAGCGCGCACCATGTATTCGGTTTCGGCCATTTCCAGCACCGAACCGCCCGTCTCCTGGTTGGCCTTCTGGATCGCTTCGATCACCCTGGCCTGGGGAATCTGATACGCCGCCAGCTTGAGCGGATCGAGCACAATCTGATATTGCTTCACCATGCCGCCGATAGTGGCGACTTCAGATACGTTAGGCAGGCTTTTCAGTTCGTACTTGAGAAACCAGTCTTGCAGGCTGCGCAATTGGGCAAGATCATGTCGGCCGGTTTTGTCTATCAAGGCATATTCATAAATCCAGCCCACACCCGTGGCATCCGGTCCGAGCGACGCCTTGGCTGAGGTTGGCAAGCGGCCTTGCACCTGGTTCAAATACTCGAGCACGCGCGAACGTGCCCAATACAAATCGGTGCCATCTTCAAATAAAACATAGACGAAGGAATCGCCGAAGAAGGAATAGCCGCGCACCGTCTTCGCGCCGGGCACCGACAGCATCGTGGTCGCCAGCGGATAAGTGACCTGGTTTTCAACAATCTGCGGCGCTTGTCCCGGATAATTGGTGCGGATGATGACCTGAACATCCGAGAGATCAGGCAAGGCATCGACCGGCGTAGTCTTGGCTGCCCAGATGCCCCAGGCAGTTAAAAAGAGGGTGGCGAGGAGCACCAGAATGCGGTTGCTGATTGACCAGCGAATGAGGTGTTCGATCATGGTTCATCTCCCACGGTGTGGTTGCCATGATCTTCACCAGTCATGCGCGCCATCACACCCTTGAGACTGGCTTCGGAATCGATCAGGAACTGTCCTGAAATCACAATGGACTGACCTTCTTCCAGCCCTTCCAGCACCGCAACCTGGCCATTGCTTTCTTGCCCAAGCTTGACTTCAACAGGCGCAAAACGGCTACCTTTTAGTGCCACCAACACCACATCGCGCTTGCCTGTACGGATAACTGCCTCGCTTGGAATCAGCAGCGTTGCAATACTTTTGGCCGCATCCAGCCGCACTTGCGCGAACATGCCGGGCTTGATGCGCCCATCGCGATTAGGCAATTCGATACGCACGCGCAGGGTGCGGCTTTCGCTATCCGCTTCTGGCAGCAGGGCAGCAATTTTGCCCGTGAATCTTTCACCCGGATAAGCGGCCAGGCTGGCGCTGATACGCCTGCCAACAGCGACCTGACCGGCTTGTGCCTCGGGAACCGCCGCTTCAATCCACACGGGATCAAGGCCATTGATCTGCGCCAGCGTCGCGCCCGGTGCAACCGCCATGCCGGTACGCGCCTCCATTGTCTGGATCAATCCGCCAATAGGTGCCGTGATAGTCACAATGACATGTGCCTTGCCGGATTTTTCCACCTGGGCGATCAGGTCGGGTGACATACCCAGTGCACGCAAACGCTCGCGCACCGATTGGATCAGGCCTTGATCACCCGTCTTTAATACCGCAAGGAACTCGTTTTGCGCACCCGTCCATTCAGGCACCAGCAGATCGGCCAGCGGCGCACCTTTAGCAATGACATCGCCCGGTGCCCGTGCATAAACCCGCTCGACAAAACCAGCCGTGCGTGCCTGCACAATCGCCACTTGCCGGTTGTTGAGCTGCACATTAGCCGCAACATCCAGCGGGCTGTCCAATGTGCCAAGCGTGACCAGCGTCGTGCGAACGCCGAGATTTTGCACAATGCGCGGATCAATCTTGATGCCCGCCGAATTGCCAACACCATCGCCGACATCATGGTCGACATCGTCGCCAACACCAGTGCCAACATCAGTGCCCTGATCAGCATCTTTTTCTTCCGCATATTGCGGCACCAATTCCATGTCCATGAAAGGTGACTTGCCCGGTTTGTCAAAGCGCTGATTGGGCACCATCGGGTCATACCAATACAACACCTTGGGTTCTTGCTTGGCAGGCTTTTCTACCGATTCAGCCAGAGGTTTCTCAGCATTCTGAAGCTTGGCGGCCCAGTAACCTACGCCACCACTCATGGTGGCCAGAATGAATGACAACACAATCATCTTGAAAGTGGTCTTGTTCATGGTGCTCTCTCCCCATAGGCAAATTGCAGTTGGGCCGCGATCACCGCATGCCGGGCTTGCCATTCGATGATCTTGAGCCGCTGGTCAATCAACTCGCGGCGCGTAGCGAGCAGGCTGGTGAGATCGCTTTTACCCGCTTTGTAGCTGGCCATTTGAAGATCGACTTTTTGCTGCGCCAACGGCAACGCCGTTTGTTCTGCGCGTTCGAGTTGTCGTCTTAATGTCACGTAATCTGCCAGATCATTTTCCAGTTGATTGGCGTGGTCACGCAGCATGGCTTCACGGTCAGCTTCAATCCTTGAGAGTTCCTGTTGCTTTGCGGCGATTAACGGGTCTTGGCGGCGTGCTGTGGCAATAGGTAAATCGAAGGTGAATTGCACCGAGATCATGTCGCTATATTGTGGCGCGCGCTTTTGGTAGGCCAGCTCGACGCCCCAGTCAGATTGTTTCATGGCATCCGCCTCATGCACTTCTGCTTCTGCCTTGCGGGTTTGCGCAACGAAAGCCTGCAACTCAGGATGCTGATGCAATTGCTGGCGCAGATGTTCAGCATCCAGCAAGCGCACTGGCGGCTCGCCCGCTAATGGCTCGTTGGCAGCCATGCCCACAAAACGGCGCAGCGTGGCACGGGCTTTGGCCAAGTCGCTGGCAAGCTCGTCACGCCGGTCGGCTAATTGCGCTGCCTCCTGGCGTGGCATGATGGCGTCCACCACAGGGCTGCGTCCACCTGCGATTTGCGCCTTGACGGCATCATTCAGGATTTTATTTTCCTGATCCAGTGCGTCGAACAATGCAAACTTGCGCTCCACGTAATAAACGTTAAGCCAGGCAATGGCTGTATCACGCCGCACCTGCAAACGTGTGATTTGACGCTGAGCCGAGGCCACATCAATGCCGGCCGATGCCACCGCTTCACGCGCCTTGCGCTTATCGGCATTGGGTATCTCCTGCATGATGCCAATTTTCTGCATGGTCATGAAGTCGCGGTTGAGATGACCACGATCCTCACCCGTCACAGGGAAGTTATCGATACCAATAAATAATTTAGGATCAGGCAACGCACCTGCCGGAATGGCAGACGACTGCGCGGCGTTGATCTGCGCGGTATTGGCGACAAGACTGGGCGACTGATGTTCAGCCAGTTCAAGCGCCGTTGTAAAGCTCAGTGGCGTGTTAAGTGGCGTGGCGTGGGCAACACCTGACAGCATGGCCAGAGATAGCGGCAATGCGCAAAGAATCCAGCGATGATTTCGATGGTGGGACATGTTAACTCCTTGGCTTGATGGCGTGCTGAATACAAAAACAACACGCAAATGGCCGCGCGGCTAGCCGCATCGACCGACGAATCAGCAGGAATCAGAGAAAGCGCGGAGGACGCCATAACCCGGATGGGTCATGCGTAAGGATGGACGTATCGCGTTGTGCCACAAAAAGCTGCCCAGCGGGTGGCAATGAAGGAAGCCGGACAGCGGATGTAAAGGAAAGGTAGGGTACCGAGCAGATTTTGCAGGTTTGGCCTGACTTGCATGGATTTGGAGCGTGCGGCTTGCCAGGTGCAGATTCCTCTGTATCGCAGCAGTCATGCTCTGCCGACATCGACGTATTATTTTTGCCTTGCATCGGGCAATGGCTCATCGTCATTTCCATCACAACCGCCGACGACGCCGCAAAGGGTATCGCTAACGAGAGCATGAAAACAAGAAGAAGGCGCAGCAGTTTCATGTCGGTGAGTAAGTCAGTACCAGGGAGGTCCGCTATCTGATTACCAGAGCTTCCACCACGGTTCGGTGCGATTCAAGCCGCGTACATAGTACTCGCTCTTGGGGAAATTCTTGCGCATGATGCGCTCGGTATCGTCGCGCAGATCATTCATGCCCAGCAAGTCATACGCTTTCACCATAATGAAAAGGGCTTCTTCATTGGCGGGCGCATTGGGGTAGGTTTTAATGGACGCTTGTGCCCGATTAAGTGCCGCAACATAGGCACCGCGCTTCATGTAATACCGCGCCACATGCACCTCATGCGAGGCGAGTGCATTGACGAGATAATTCATGCGCAGCGTGGCATCTGGCGTATAGCGGCTGTTGGGATAGCGCGTGACCAAGACTTTGAACGCCTCAAAAGAGTCGGCCGCCGCACCGGGATCACGCTCGGTGAGATCCTGGTTGCTCAAACGACCCAGCAGGCCGAGATCTTCATTGAAATTGGCGAGCCCTTTGAGGTAATACGCATAATCCACATTGGGGTGGTTCGGGTGTAAACGAATAAAGCGGTCACACGCAGCCAGCGCCGAAGCGGTTTCCTCTTTTTTGTAATAGGCATAGGCGACTTCAAGTTGCGCCTGCTGGGCATATTGCCCGTAGGGGAAACGTGATTCGAGCTTCTCGAAATACTTGATGCCCAAGTCATAGCCGCCTTCACTAATGGCTTCTTTGGCCGAAGTGTAGAGTTTTTGTGCCGACCACTTGGCGGTTTCATCAACTTGATCCGGCAAAACGCCACATCCCGTAAGGAAGGAAGCAAGCAGGAATCCACCGATCAGAGCGGTTGAAGAGAGTGTTCGCCGGATTGCCGCTAAACTACGCATGATGAATGATGCCTCGCAAGAAATTCCGGCGGATTATAGCCCAAGCAAAACCGTGACCTCACTGCCCACGACACTGGCAATCCCCCATGACTATGCCGGCATGCGCTTTGACGCTGCACTGGCCAAACTCTATCCTGACCATTCGCGCAGCCGTTTGCAGGAATGGTTGAAGGCCGGACTGATACAGCTGGATGGCAAGCCAGCGGCAGGCAAGAGCCATGTGCTGGGGGGGGAACGGATAGATTTTTCGGCGGACATGAGTGGCGTACTGAAAACACATGACCACGCGGCCGAAGACATTGCACTAACCATCGTGTTTGAAGACGACGAGTTGATCGTGATCGACAAACCTGCCGGGCTGGTGGTGCATCCGGGCAATGGCAATGCCAGCGGCACCTTGCTCAATGCCCTGCTACACCATGCGCCGCAACTGGCAGAAATTCCGCGGGCAGGCATTGTGCATCGTCTGGACAAAGACACCAGCGGCTTGCTGGTAGTCGCTAAAACCCTCACCGCGCAAACCGATCTGGTGCGCCAACTTCAGGCGCGTACCGTGCATCGTCATTATCTGGCCTTGGCACTGGGCATAATCGAACACGGCGGAACGATTGATGCGCCGCTGGGCCGTCATCCCGTACACCGCACCAAAATGGCTGTGGTGCGCAGCGGCGGAAGAGATGCGCGAACCCACTATCTGGTGCGCGAACGCTTTGCCAAAGCCACGCTGCTGGAATGCCAGCTGGAAACAGGGCGCACGCATCAGATTCGTGTGCATCTTGCCTCACGTGGGAACCCGCTGGCGGGCGACCCGGTCTATGGCAAAACATGCAGTGGCGATGCGCAAATCGATGCCTTCAGGCGACAGGCGCTGCATGCCTGGCAATTGGCGCTAGTGCATCCGGTCAGCCGACTCGATGTGTCATGGGAATCGCCCTTGCCGGATGATTTTGCACAGCTGCTGGAAGATCTTCGAGGAGAGTCTCATGGACAACTCAGTGGAAAACCCGATGGAGAAATCCGGCATAAGTAATCTGCTCATCCCCAGTTGGCATGCTCCTTCCGGCGTGCACGCGCTGGTTACCACACGAGAACATGGCGCGAGCATGGGGCCGTGGGCGAGTTTCAATCTGGCGTCCCACGTGGGCGATGATGCTGCTGCAGTTGCCGCTAATCGCGCACAGTTGCGGCAAAACCTGCCTGCCGATCCGCCGTGGCTGACGCAAGTGCATGGCACGCGATGTGTTGATGCCGCGCAAGTGCAATCCGGCGTCGAGGCGGATGCCAGCTTCACGCGCCAGCGCGGCGTCGTCTGCGCTGTGCTCACGGCAGACTGCCTGCCGGTGCTGTTGTTCGACGATAACGCCAGCGTGGTTTCTGCCGTACATGCCGGATGGCGCGGGTTGGCCGACGGTGTGATCGAAGCCAGCGTGGCAGCAATGCAAACACCAGGAGAGCAGCTCATGGCCTGGCTTGGCCCGGCGATTGGCCCGACGGTATTTGAAGTCGGTGCCGATGTGCGTGATGCGTTTTTGGCGCATGATGCGCAGGCTGCACAAGCGTTCACGCCACTAGGCGAAGGTAAATGGCTATGCAACATTTACCTTTTGGCCTGCCAGCGCCTGCAAGCATTGAATATTTGCCGCATCACCAGCGCCGACTTTTGCACGGTGCGCGACATCGATCGCTTCTACTCCTTTCGCCGCGATGGCATCTCCGGCCGCATGGCCAGTTGCATCTGGCTGGAATAACTCCCGCCGTGTCCGCCGCCATTCCCTTCACCGGGCTCACGCCGGAATGCATTCTGGACGCGCTGGAAAGCGTCGGCTTCCGCTGCGATGGCCGCCTCATGGCGCTCAACAGTTATGAAAACCGCGTCTGGCAAATCGGCATTGAAGACAGTGCACCACTGATCGCCAAGTTTTACCGGCCGGGGCGCTGGTCTGACGCGCAAATTGCCGAAGAACATGCGTTTGTTGCTGCCATGCGGACAGCCGAACTGCCTGTCATCGCGCCCTTGGTCATCGATGGGCAAACCCTGTTCACGCATACCGACACCAAAACGGATTCCATTTTTCGCTTTGCGGTCTACCCGCGCCAAAGCGGTCGCGCGCCGGAATTTGATAACCCGCAGGTGCTGCAATGGATGGGCCGCCTGATGGCGCGCATTCATCTGATTGGCGAGCTTGAACCGTTTTTGCTGCGTGAAACGCTGGATATTCACAGCTTCGGCATTGAACCATGCAACTGGCTGCTGGATAACCAGATGCTGCCGCCGGAATTGGAATCCATCTGGCATGGCGTGGCCGAACAAGCGCTGGATAACGTGCGCAACTGTTTTGAGCGCGCTGGTCAGGTGCAGCAAATCCGCCTGCATGGGGATTGTCATGCAGGCAATGTGCTGTGGACACCGGGCGAGCTGGATGAACAGGGCGGCCCTCACTTTGTCGATTTCGACGACGCCCGCATGGGCCCGGCGATACAGGATTTATGGATGCTACTTTCGGGCACTCCCGAAGACATGGGGCAGCAGTTCCGACATGTGCTGACCGGCTATGACATGTTCCGCGAGTTCGACGACCGCGAGCTGTATCTGATCGAAGCCCTGCGCACCCTGCGCCTGCTGCATCATTCCGCCTGGCTTGCGCGGCGCTGGGACGACCCGGCGTTTCCCGCCGCCTTCCCATGGTTTGCGACCAACCGTTATTGGGAAGAACGCATTCTTGAACTGCGCGAGCAAATCGCTCGCATGCAGGAACCTGCTCTGCTCATGAAATGAAAGGAAAATAACCATGCGTGAAGGTAACGTGAAATGTCTCAGCACCGCTGGCTTCCATCAAATGGCGTATGTCGAATGGGGCGATGTGGATAATCCGAATGTGCTGGTCTGCGTGCATGGCTTGACGCGCAACGGGCGCGATTTTGATTTTCTGGCGCAAGCATTAGAGGCTGATTACCGCGTGATCTGCCCCGACGTCGCAGGGCGTGGCAAGAGTGACTGGCTGACGAACAAATCACTTTATGTCATGCCCCAATACTGCGCCGACATGGTCACACTGCTGGCCAGGCTGAACGTGGAAACCGTGGATTGGCTGGGCACCTCGATGGGCGGGCTGATCGGCATGGCACTCGCCGCGCAGCCGGGCAACCCCATTCGACGACTCGTGCTCAATGATGTCGGCCCCGTCGTCACGGCGGTTTCATTAGCGCGCATTGGCGATTATCTCGGCACACCGCCACGCTTTGACAACATCGAAGAAGCCGAAGCCTATGTGCGCAAAGTTTCCGCGCCGTTTGGCCCGCTCACCGATGCCCAATGGCGACACCTGACCGTACATGTCGTGCGCGAAGCGGCGGATGGCAAAATCGAATTTATCTATGATCCCGGCATCGCTCAAATCTACCGCCAAGGCCAACTGCTCAGCGGCGGCAGAGATGTCGAACTCTGGTCTCTATTCGACGCCATTACCTGCCCTACCCTGCTGCTACGGGGTGAGGTATCCGACCTGCTGACGCCAGCAACCGCACAAGCCATGACCCAGCGCGGCCCACACGCAAAACTCATCGAAATTCCCGGCGTTGGCCATGCGCCGATGCTGATGGATGAAACGCAAATCGCCCCCGTGCGGGATTTTTTGTTGCAGCAGTGATCTCGCCAGATGTGTGAGAACAACCATCTTGCGACAGATCAAGGCTTGGGGATTCGCTTGTCTTCAATACCCTGGCCCAGCTCCATCTGCATGGTAGCGGCACGCGTTTGATCCTTTGCCCCAAGGCATCAAGGTCGACCACAGGGCTGGACTTCAGCCTTCTTAGCCCGGAATCTGCGGTTCGACAAGTGTTGCAAGTTGCGCAAGGGACTCCTGCCACCCGAGGTAGCACATCTCGAGGGGAATAATCGCAGGTATTCCTTCCTGCACGATATTGATCTCAGTTCCGCAAGACACCTTCGTTAAAACCACTGTCACCTGCATTTCTCCGGGCAAGTTCGGATCATCAAATTTGTCGGTATAGCGAATTCGCTCGTTGGGAACGAGTTCGAGATATTCACCACCAAACGAGTGACTGCTCCCTGCCGTGAAATTCGTGAACGACATCCGAAAAGTGCCACCAACTTTCGCATTCATATGGTGAACCTTGCATGTGAATCCGTATGGCGGTATCCACTTCGCCATTGCATCGGCATCTAAGAACGCCCGATAAACGCGCTCTGGAGGCGCACGGAGTACGCGATGCAGTCGTACATTCCCTGTAGTCATTTAGATTCTCCTTTCACAGAGATTTCAGTTTACAAGCTACGCAACACCCCCGCAGGCTGGTTACTGGTCAGTTTTTTGAATCGCATCAGCTGCCACCTGAGGAAAGTCAGGCGAGAATGGAACAACGCGTATGAGCAACTGAAATTCAAAAACACTTGCCTTTATTGAGGATGTCGTTGTAGTAGAGCTCAGGGGTGCGTTTTACTGCGTCCGATGGAATGAATTGTTATGCCGTTCATGAAAGAATTGGCAGCAATAGACGACAACAAGATCAAAACATACCCAAAAATCTCACACATTTCTTCAATAAAGACATCGTGATACAAAAGGCCTTTTTTTTCTTCAAATAAGAGACCAATTAACAGGAATACGCCGCCTGTGATCAACAACCACCCCGGTTTTGATTTGACAAACACCACAGCCGCCACTTTGTAGTGAGAGAATTTTAAAATGGCATAGATGAGTATTGCGGCAAATGCCATACCCAAGACCGCATTTCTACCGACGCCACTTCCAATTAGCATTAGCGCATGTGGGATATCAAAATCTTCAACATCCAGCTCCCTCAAAAAGAAGCTAAAACAAAGCAGAGAGCAAAACACAATAATCAATGTGTCAGATCTTTTTTCTAAAATTGCTGTCGCAAGATAAAGAATACCAGCGCTTGCAAGTAGACATGCCTGGATATTTTCAACCATTCTATTTTCAGCATAAATATCAGCCTGAGCAGCATAAAAAACAAGATATGAAGCCCAAAGAGTAAACCCCAAACAAGCGATTATAAAGATTAGGCTTGGTACGTTTAAATTCAGAATTTCTTTTTTCATAAGCTCTTCTCAGGCATAACAAGTAAAAGGGACCTCCCCATCCCGAGGCAGCGGCGAAATGGACTTGCCCCGTTTCTACGAACAGCGGGCGATGCGTTTACGGCTGGCGACAGTGCCTGCGTCGACCAGTTAGGCGCGGACGCACGGCATGCTGCTCACGAAATTGCGCCGGTTACGGCGGCTTGGGAATATGCGATTTGCTCATGTCGGACGCCTTCTGCAAGAACAGTAAGGTGACCGTGAAACGGAGGCAACTTCAACGTCAGATCGTTGAAATCCACTAAAACCCCAACGTAAAGCAAACACCTTGACCGTGTTCATGGCAAGTGCCACAAACACTTGCCTTTGCTTTCCTTTCCAATCTCTGCTAGCACGCGCGCATGGTCGGCCAATTCGGCTTCGCTGGCACGCAGCATTTTAAGTGGTGGCCGCTCGCTTATTTCGCTTACCGTCATTCTTGCGGCTGGTGCGGCAAAATCCATGGTTAGCGAATTCTGCCCGCGCGTCATGGCGAGGTAAACCTCAGCCAGCAGCTCGGCATCGAGCAAAGCGCCATGCAGGGTGCGGCTGGCGTTGTCTATGCCAAACTCGTTGCACAGCGCATTCAGGTTGTTTTTCTTCCCCGGCCGCATCTCGCGCGCCATGTGCAGGGTGTCTGTCACGCTATGGCTTAGCTGCTCGATGCTTTCTTTTTGTAGCAGGCCCAGCTCGTTATTCAAGAAACCCACGTCAAATGAGGCATTATGAATAATGATCTCAGCACCGCGCACAAAATCCATGAACTCATCGACAACTTCCGAGAATTTCGGCTTATCTGCAAGAAAATCTGTTGTCAGGCCATGGATAGCTGTCGCCCCTGGGGGCACATCCCGCTCAGGATTGAGGTATTTGTGAAAACGTAATCCGCTCAGCTGGCGGCCGAGCATTTCAACGCAGCCTATTTCAACCAGACGATCACCGGTGCGAAAGTCCAGGCCGGTGGTTTCTGTATCCAGAATGATTTTGCGCATGGGGTTATTTTCCCGCACGAACAAGTTCAACACCGCGTCGCGCGAGCACGTCGGCGCGTTCGTTTTCGACATGCCCTGCATGACCTTTGACCCAGATCCATTCAACTTTTTGCTGGCTGGCCAGTTGATCCAGTTCGCGCCACAGATCGGCATTCTTTACCGGTTCTTTGTTCGCTGTTTTCCAGCCTCGCCGTTTCCAGTTATGTATCCATTCGCTAATACCTTTTTGCACGTATTGCGAATCAGTATGTACGCGTACAGGCAAGGTCACCGGTTGTTTAAGCGCTTTTAACGCTTCGATAACAGCCATCATTTCCATGCGGTTGTTAGTGGTTTGCAGCTCGCCGCCAAAGAGCTCCTTTTCTTTCTCATTCATCCGCAAAATCGCTCCCCAGCCACCGGGGCCGGGGTTTCCACTGCATGCGCCATCGGTAAAAATATCTATCATTGTTTACATCCGTTTCTGGAATCCTCTTTCTCTACTTTTTGAGCCACCGTCACCAGGGCTTTGGCGCGCGCCTTGCGGTCGTGCCAGGCGGGCATGATAAGCCGCATGCCGTGCTGGCGCTTGACTGCCTGCACAATATACACAGCGCCGGCAATGGGCCACCAACGGTCGCCTGCAGCCTCCATAAACCGTAAGCGCTGCAACCATTTTTCTTGTGTCACGGCCGGAGCATAACAGCCGAATGCACCGGCTTGCATCTCGAACCCGAGCAAGATCAGCCAGTCTTTCAATCGCGGCACGCTCAGATAGTTGCCGCGCCAGGGCGGTGCTGCCTTGTGTCGCGTGACCTTGCGTTTCAATCCCCACAGACTCAGCGGATTAAAGCCGGTGATAATCACCTGCCCTTCGGGCACAAGCACACGCTCGACTTCACGCAGCACTTGATGCGGATGCGCGTCAAACTCCAGCGTGTGCGGCAATACGACAAGATCAAGACTATTGGTCGCAAATGGCAGATAATGGAGGTCGGCGAGTATTTCTGCAGAACCGGCATATCGCCCATCGTCGCAACGAAAGCGTAACGGCATGCGGTTGGTGCGGAGGAAATCATGACGCGGTAGCGATAGTTGTACGGCATTGAATCCAAAAACATTGGTCACGAGCAGATCATGTTTTTTCTGCTCCCAGTCCAGCACATAACGGCCTGCCGGAGTTTCCAGCCATGTTTCAAGACCTTGAATTGACATTGTAATTAAGTGGAAGGTGGAACCATGATTAAAAAATCGGCAGTTGAAGTCATTGCCCTGCCTGCCTTTACCGACAACTATATCTGGGTGCTGCGTCACGCAGGCCAGGTGGTGGTTGTCGACCCGGGTGATGCTGCCCCTGTGCACGCCTATTTGAAAAAAACAGGTGATCAATTATGCGCCGTGCTGGTGACGCATTATCACCCAGACCATATTGGCGGCATTACCGGAATTATCGCCCATCATCCTGTGCCAGTGTACGGCCCTGCCAGCGAAAATATTGCCGAAGTTTCGCATCCTCTACACGGCGGTGAGCATATTCACTTGCCTGAACTTGACTGTGAATTTGAAGTCATTGCCCTGCCCGGCCATACACTGGGACACATTGCCTATTATGGTCCGGGCATAGGTGAGGCAGGCGCAGTATTCAGCGGTGACACGCTGTTTGCGGCAGGTTGCGGACGTTTGTTTGAAGGCACACCGACGCAAATGCTTGATTCATTGACCAAGCTTGCCGTATTGCCAGCGCCGACTTTTGTGTACTGCACACATGAATACACGGCAGCCAATCTACGCTTTGCCCTGGCCGTCGAGCCGGATAATCAGGCGATTCAGCAGCGTAGCAAAGAGGTTGCCGCTACCCGCGCGGCGGGCGGTTTTACGGTACCAACACGCATAGATGTAGAGCTGGAAACCAATCCCTTTTTGCGTTCGGACGCGCCCGCTGTGCGTGCGGCGGCAGCAGAAAAACTCGGGCATCCGCCACGCGATGCAGTGGAAACCTTTACCGCTATTCGCGAGTGGAAAAATCATTTTTAGGCAAACTCATCGGCCTGCCCATGTCTAGAAAACATTCACCAAGGCTGCCCATTTCCCGGATTTTTTATTTGACTTGATGCGATCATTATTTACGTCTCTTCTGTTTTTGCTGTTTCTCGCCGGTTGTCAGACAGCGCCCGTCTCACAACCGACCTCAACCAGTCTGTATATTGCCGCCCCTCCCTCTGATACTCCAAAGGCTGCCTCGGTCAAGACGATTGCGCATGGAATCAACGATGATTCGCCACGTATTCCTGTCATCGACCTCACCATTCCACCGGACGATTTATGGCAACGCATGCGTAACGGATTCGCCATGTCCGATCTGGATAGCGCTTTGGTGGCGGATCGTCAGGCCTGGTACTTGAACCATCCGGAATTTTTGCGTAGTGTGCTCAATCGCGGCCGCCGCTATCTGTATCACATCGTGACCGAACTTGAAAAGCGCGGCATGCCGACTGAGCTGGCTTTATTGCCTTTTGTCGAAAGTGCCTATAACCCACAAGCGCGTTCCCCGGCTCAGGCAATGGGCATATGGCAGTTCATCCCTTCGACTGGCAGAAATTACAACCTCAAGCAAAATGCCTGGTTCGATGAGCGCCGCGACATTATTGCCTCAACCACGGCAGCACTGGATTACCTGAAATACATTTATGAAATGCATGGCGACTGGCAGCTGGCACTGGCCTCTTATAACTGGGGCGAAGGCGCTGTAGGCCGCGCAATCGCTAAAAATCAAGCCAAGGGCTTACCTACGGATTATGCGCATTTGGGCATGCCGAACGAAACACGTTATTACGTGCCCAAGCTGCAAGCCATTAAAAACATTGTGGCAAACCCCGCACTCTTCGGCTTTAAGCTCGACCCGATTCCTAATCGACCTTACTTTAAGGTAATTGAACGCACTGGTGACATGGATGTGGCCTTGGCTGCGCGCTTTGCAGAAATCCCAGTGACGGAATTTCTCGCGCTCAACCCCGCCTACAACCGCCCGGTGATGCCTGATAGCGCGAATAGCCCGATGGTGATTCCCAGCGAGAAAGTCAAAGTATTTCTCGATAATCTGCGCGCTCACGAAGCACAGGACAAGCCACTCTCCGCATGGCGCACTCACACCTTGGCGCGCGGCGAAAAACTGAATACCATCGCCCGCCGCTATGGCATTAGCGTGGCCTATCTCAGACAACTCAATGGCCTGGGCAAGCGAACAAAAGTCCCCCCAGGTTATGGCTTGCTCGTCCCGGGCAAGGGCACAATTATCACGGAGGCAATGAGTGCCGCCGTGGATGACGATGAACCGCAAGTGAGTTCAAAACGATCATCCAAACTCAAGACTCATGGCAAAAAAGCAGGTAAACGTGTCCTTGCGGCAGCAAAAGGTGGTGCAAAAAGCAGTGCTAAAAAATCAATGAAAAAAGGCAATCGCGTATCTGTCAGCATTAGAAAATCGGGCAAATCTACCAAAAAACCGGCCAATAAAAAGAAAGCGCGGCGTTAATTTTTTAGTTTCAAACAGCGCGCGCTATGCGTCGCGCTGATTGTGACTTCCGCCGGATCGGTTGTGCGACATGCCGCATCCGCATGTGGGCAACGCGGATGAAAGTGGCAACCGAGGGGCGGCTTGGCAGCCGATGGCATCTCGCCGGTGAGCCGGGTTACGGCAGCAACAGGCCTATGCACAGGCAACACGGCGGCTAACAGTGCCTGGGTGTAAGGGTGCTGGGGATTGCGCAATACTTCATCCGTCGTGCCGCGCTCGACAATGCGGCCTAGATACATCACAGCAACTTCATGCGCCAGATAATCCACAACTGCAATGTTGTGGGTGATAAACAAGAAAGCCAACTGCTGTTCGCGCTGTAGCTGCGCCAGCAGATTCAATATCTGCGCCTGCACCGACACATCCAGTGCGCTGGTGGGTTCATCGCAGATCAGCAATGCGGGATTAACCGCAAGCGCGCGAGCAATTGCAATCCGCTGCCGCTGGCCGCCAGAAAACTCGTGCGGATAGCGGCTCGCCATTTCCGCACCCAGACCCACGCGCCCTAGCAGTGCCGCAATACGTTGCGTGGTATCTTTTTGTGATTCTTTTTGCAAACCCAATGCACGCATGCCTTCGGCAATAATATCGCCCACCCGCATACGGGGGTTGAGTGATGCAAAGGGGTCTTGAAAAATCATCTGCATCTGCGCACGCAAAGGACGCAACTCACTGACCGACAAACCCGTCAGCGGCTGGCTGTTCAAATACACCTGCCCGGCAGTAGGTGGTATGAGCTGCAGTATCGCTTTGCCTGCCGTTGTTTTGCCGCAGCCAGATTCACCGACCAGAGCCAAGGTGCGTCCAGCCCTGAGCTGCAAGGAGATGCCATCAACAGCGCGCACATGCCCCACGGTGCGTTGCAACAGGCCGCGCCGAATGGGGAAGTGCACGTGCAGATCATTGACGGTGAGCAAAGGTGGTACAACCGCATCGTCATTGTCTTCTGCTGCCGTATCACCATCCTCTACGGCGAGGAAGGCGTTTTTTACCTGACCGCCTTGTAGCGCAGTTGCGTCATCAGAGCCGACTTTTTCTGTGTCGGTTTTTTTTGCGCTCATTGAACGCTCAAGAAAGCAGCGCATTTTCTGATCGCTAGTCACGGCGCGCCACTCAGGAGCAGACTCACGGCATTGCGTCAGCGCCTCGGGGCACCGGTCAACAAAGCGACATCCGGTATAGCGCGTATCCGCCGGCGGAACATTGCCGGGTATGGTGGCCAAATGCCCGCCACGCCTTGCCGGATCGGGCAAGGCAGCAAATAGCCGGACTGAATACGGGTGCGCAGGATGAGCGAAAAACTGCGCACGCGGCGCTTCTTCGATCAACTGACCGGCGTACATGACTCCCACCCGATCCGCCATGCGTGCCACCACGCCCAGATCATGGGTAATCAACAGAACAGCCATGCCCTGCTTGCGGCGCAAGGCATCCAGCACATCCAACACTTGCGCTTGAATCGTGACATCCAGTGCTGTGGTCGGTTCATCCGCAATCAACAAACGCGGCCGCCCGGCCAAGGCCATGGCAATCATCACCCGCTGTTTCATGCCACCAGACAGCTGAAAAGGAAACTCATCCAATCGCCGCACGGGGTCAGGAATGCCCACTTGCGTGAGTAACTCAACCGCACGAGCGCGCGCCGCCACGCCTTGCAGCTGCTCATGCAGGGCCAGTGCTTCACCAATCTGATGCCCAATGCGCATCACCGGATTCAAGCTGGTGGCCGGTTCCTGGAAAATCATGCCGATACCGCCGCCACGCACCTGACGCATGCGGTTTTCCGGCAGCGTGAGCAATGGCGTACCGGCAAACTCAATCTGCCCTTGGCTCACCTTCGCGCCGGGAGGCAAAAGACGCATCAAGGCCAGTGCCGTCATGGATTTTCCACAGCCGGATTCACCCAGCAGCGCAAAACATTCGCCCGCCGCTATCGAAAATGAAACACCATCCACTGGCCGCGCCGCGCCAATGTCGATGACCAGATTGCTCACGTTAAGCAAACTCATGCCGCAGTCCTTGGGTCGAAGGCATCACGCACGGCATCGGTCAACAAGTTGGCGGCCAGCACCAAGATAAACATGAAGGTAAAGGCTGCCGCCAGCGACCACCACACCATCGGGTCGCGCGCCAGTTCCATGCGCGCCGCATTGATCATCGTGCCAAAAGAGATAGTCGCCGGATCAACCCCGACCCCGACATACGAGAGCACTGCTTCGGCCAGCACCAGGCCGGAAAAATCCATCACCAAAGCAATGAGAACGATGTGCATCAGATTCGGCAGAATATGGCGCTGCATGATGGCGAAATGACTGACCCCGAAAGCGCGCGCCGCCTGAACAAATTCCAGCTCGCGCAACTTGAGCGTCTCCCCGCGCAGGAGACGCGCCAGCCCTGTCCAGCTGGTCATGCCGAGAATCAGGCATAAGGCCAGCAGCCGCGCATCGGCCCTCTCGGCCGAGGTGGCAAACCAATCCGGGTGGGTGTCGATCACCACTTGCATCATCAGCACCGCTGCAGCAATGAGCAACACACCGGGGATGGAATTCAGCGTGGTGTATAAATACTGGATCACATCATCCACCCAGCCACCCAGATAGCCCGCCAAAATGCCCAGCAGCACAGCCATAGGCAGCATCACCAGCGTGGTGAGCGTGCCAATCAACAACCCCGTGCGTATGCTTTTGAGCGAAAGATACAGCACGTCCTGCCCCACTTTATCTGTCCCCAACACGTGATAGCCACTGCCTAACGCCATGGTGATGCCCATGATCAGAAATAGCACCAGCAAAGTAAGCATCGCGGCATGGCTTGCCGCGCGCCGGGAAGTTTTTCTCGCCGCATTACCAGCGCCAGCGCTTTGCGTCCCGTTGGGAATTTTTTCAGCACTGTCAATGACATGATTGTGTCGATTAAAGCGAAGGCGCATCGCTGACACCAGCATCAACCAGAGCAGCAGCCCCCCTGCCGCGCCCAGCGCACTACGCTGCACGATATCTATCGTGCGATGTTCCAGTGCCTTCCCCAGATGCCCCCCACCCCATGCCAAACGCGGAAAGCCGCGCTCAATCGAGCCGGGCAAAGGTTCTTTGGAAAACAAATGCGTTGCCAGCGGCGCTGAATAGGTTTTCTCGGGATGCAACCGCAAAGGGGCAAGCAGAACATCCAGTAAAGAATTCACCTCGACGGCATAGTTTATTTTTTGCGCCACAGCCTGGCCTGGAACTGCATCCAGCTGAGCACGGTAGTGCAGCGAATCCAGCACCCCCACGAATAAAAACGCAGCCAGTATGGTCGCGGAAACCATCGCGACTTTATCGCTAGCCACCCGCGCCCAGGATTGACGCAGCGGCGCTTGTCGTCGGGTACACATACCGAGCATGACAACCGCCGTGATCAAGCCGAAAAACAAGGCGTCAGACCACAATACAACCACTTGAAATGGCAGTGACATTATTGAAAACTCATTGAAAACTCACTTCAAGCTCACCCTTGGATCAGCCAGGGTGTAAGAAATATCCGTGGCCAGCAAACCCAGGATATACAGGACTGAACCAATAAATACCATTGCGCGCACCACAGCAAAATCCTGCGCGTTGATCGCTTCAATGGTGTAACTGCCCAGACCCGGAATGCCAAAGAATGATTCCGTCAGCAGGCTGCCCATGAATAGCGTGGGAATCACCGCCACGACACCTGTCAGAATCGGAATCATCGCATTGCGCAGCACATGGCGAAACAACACCGCCGATTCAGACGCGCCTTTGGCACGGGCGGTGCGCACATAATCGCGGGTGATTTCTTCCAGAAAGATCGTGCGATACCAACGTGCAGAAGCACCCAGCCCGGCAATGACACCGATAAACACCGGCAGAACAAGAAATTTTGCCGCTGTGAGCCCCGTGGCATAACCTGAAATAGGCACCCAATGCCACACCTTGGCCACCAGCCATTGGCCGCCAATAATGTAGAACAGGCCTGAAATAGACATCATCGCAACACACAGCACGACGCCGAAAAAATCCAGCCGTGTCGCGCGAAAAAATACCAGCAGCAAGGCAAAAGCAATCGCCACGCCCAGCCCCAGAATAAAGGTCGGCACTGCAATCGCCAGGCTCGGCCACGCCCGATGCTTGATTTCACTGGCAATATCACGGCCATCATCCGCACGGCCAAAGTCGCCCGCGAACATACGCATCGACTTATTGAAAAATACCGTTTCTGTCAGATGCGCCATACCCGCTGAGCCAACCGCAGTGGCATTCCAGATGAGCGGCTGATCGTAGCCGCGCTCGGCTTTCCACTTCTGAATCGCCTCAGGCGTAACGCGCTTGATCCCTAACTGCATACGCGCCATATCGTCTGGCGAATTGACGACAAAAAACAGCACGAAAGTGATCAGATTCACTCCGAGCAAAATCGGTACAGCATATAAAAGACGGCGAATGATGTAGGCAAGCATCGGGGCGAAATATACACTGCCGCCCCGGCTTGGCGATGCATTGGTGCATTGGTACATTGGCAAAAGCAGTGGTGCTGCACATCGTAGGCATCCCCCTTTTCCATTTTTCATCCACTGCCCCTAAATAGTCGCCAAATTTTTCAATTTCCTGCGTATAATCTTCACCTCTTTAGCGCCCGTAGCTCATCTGGATAGAGTACTTGGCTACGAACCAAGGGGTAGGGAGTTCGAATCTCTCCGGGCGCACCAATTAAATGAAACGTGTTGATAAAAATCGACATTGTGCGGCACTTGCAAAATAGCAGGCCTAGCGACAGACCAAGGGCAAAGTTGTATTGCTCAAAGTAACTTAAAGCGTCTCATCATGCGAGAGTACAGGTTCTGAATACCCCATCGCGCCATCTTGCTATTACCTTGCAGCCGCCTGACAAACTGCTGCTGCAAAACCTGTGTGGCCCGCTAGATGAGAATCTGCGCCACATCGAGACCCATTTCAATGTCGCCATTGCTCGTCGAGGGGGGCAATTGCGTATCAGTGGCAATGCAGAACTATCGGCGCTGGCCGCTGAATTTCTACAGAACCACTACACGCTGGCACATCAGCCACTGTCCATAGAAGATCTTCAGCAGAAACTGATCGAAACGAATCACCGCACACCGGAAAGCACAGGCCAGGCAATTGAGCCGACTGAAATTGAGCCTAAACAGTCCAACAGTCTCCGTGGGCATACACCCAATCAGACGGCTTACCTCAAAAACATTCAAACCCACGACGTTACCTTTGGCATAGGGCCTGCAGACACAGGCAAAATGTATCTGGCGATCTCAGCCGCCTTGGATACGCTGGCTCGTGATGAAGTCAAACGCATTATCCTGGTTCGTCCGTCAGCAGAAAAATTTTGCTGTCTATCGCCTTGGGAATTGTCCCAAAAAATCAACCCTTCTTTACGCCCGCTTTATGATGTGTTGCATGATCTCATCGGATTTGAGAAAACAACCAAACTCTGCAAAAAGCAACAAATCGAAGTGTCTCCGCTGAAATACCTGCAAGGCCGCACGCTCAATCACACATTCATTGTGATGGATGAAGCTCAAAATACAACGCCGCAGGAAATGAAAATGTTTCTTACCCGAATTGGCGCAGGCACCAAAGCAGTCATTACTGGAGATATAAACCAGATTAATCTTCCTGCCGGAGAAAAGTCCGGCTTGGTGGAAGCCCGCCAGGTCTTGACGGGTGTATCAGGCCTGGCCTTTACTGATTTTTCAGCCGATGACGTTGTTTGCCAACCGGTGGTAATGCGCATCGTTAAAGCCTACAAAAAACATGGCGCGGCGACTCCCTGAACTTCATCTGGCCGTGCAATATCCCGGCGGCAAAAATGGCGCGCCTACACGCACCCAAGTGCGACGCTGGGTGCGTGCGGTCTGCACCTTGCCAGCGGCAATCACCATTCGTTTTGTTGATGTTAACGAAGGACAAAACCTCAATCAGCAGTGGCGCGGTAAAGACTACGCCACCAATGTGTTGTCGTTTCCTTACGAGCATGAGCCCATGCTTCACGGTGATCTGGTCATTTGTTCTTCCGTGGTGCTGCGTGAAGCCGCTGAACAAAACAAACAACCAGAAGCGCACTTCGCACATCTCATCGTGCATGGTATTCTGCATCTGCAAGGTTTTGATCACGAAACCAGTGCTGCGGATGCAGCCCTCATGGAAACACGTGAGCGCGAGATTTTAAGACTCTTGAGCTATCCCGATCCTTACTGCTAACTATGGACCCTTCCAGTCGACCCAGCTTGATTGAACGTCTTTCTTCGCTCTTGATGCGCGAACCTGAAGACCGCGAACAACTCCTGCATTTGCTGCATAACGCGTTTGAACGTCATTTAATGGATGCCGATGCACTGTCCATTATCGAAGGTGCGCTTTCCGTCGCCGATATGCCTGTGCGTGACGTCATGGTGCCGCGCGCGCAAATGGATTTCGTTGAAATCAATGACCCGCCAGAAAAAATCATCGAACTGGTGGTAACAACTGCGCATTCCCGTTTTCCCGTCATTAGCGAAGGCAAAGACGATGTCATCGGCATTTTGCTCGCCAAAGATCTGCTGCGTCACTTTTCTGATAAAGACTTTGATCTGCGTGGCAGCTTGCGGCCAGCAATTTTCATCCCTGAATCAAAACGCCTGAATGTGCTGTTACGCGAATTTCGCGCCTCGCGCAATCACATGGCGGTCGTGGTCGATGAATATGGTGGCGTGGCGGGTATTGTGACCATTGAAGATGTGCTCGAGCAAATTGTTGGCGATATTGAAGACGAATACGATTTCGATGAAACCGAAGGCACCATCGTGTTGGACAACAGCGGCAGCTACAGGGTGAAAGCCCTTACCGAAATCGAGGATTTCAACGCGGCTTTTGATACAAATTATTCTGATGAACATTTCGATACCGTCGGCGGTTTGGTTATTCACCATCTCGGACGTCTGCCCAAACGCAATGAAGTCATCGACATTGAAGGCTTGCATTTTCAAATTCTGCGCGCCGATAGCCGTCGTGTGCACACCCTGCTGGTCGATCCACAAAAAGGCCTGCCGCTCACCGTTACCGAAGAATGAAAAGCCGCGACGCGTTGCAGACTTCCCCTGCTAATGCACGCGTTTCCGCATTTTTTTTCAAGCGCTTAGCTAGCACGCCCCGACCGGTTATCGCCCTTCTTCTAGGCGCGCTATGCACCATCGGCTTTGCGCCCTTCGCCGTCTGGCCAGCGCCGACTTTTTCATTAATGGGGTTATTCATGCTGTGGCAGCGCGCCGCTTCGCCACGGCAAGCCGCACTGCTTGGCTTGGCTTGGGGGTTGGGCTATTTTCTCACCGGCGTGTCGTGGATATATGTCAGCTTGAATGAATTTGGTGGCATGGCAGCGCCGCTAGCCGCCATGGCTACCCTGCTGTTCTGCTTAACGCTGGCGCTCTTCCCCACCCTTGCTGGCGGACTATTTGCACGCTGGCAAAAACGCGCCACACCCTGGCATTGCGCGCTCCTTTTTGCTGGCGTATGGACGCTCAGCGAGTGGCTACGCGGCACGCTGTTCACCGGCTTTCCCTGGCTTGCTGTCGGCTATGCCCAAAGCCCGCCCAGCCCGTTGGCCGGCTGGGGCGCGGTACTCGGCGTCTATGGTATTGGCCTTATCGTTGCACTGATGGGCGGCCTCGGCGCAGTGCTCGTCGAAAAGCGTGGCAAATCGCTGTCGGCAGGGTTCGCTATCTTCCTGTTCTTGGCTAGCGGTGCCTTATTGCGCCACATGGACTGGACGCAACCTGTGGGTGCACCACTCACTGTTGCGTTACTACAAGGCAATGTGCCACAAAGTTTGAAGTGGGATCCAAACCGCCTGGCACTTTCGATCAACACCTATACGCAACTTGCTCAGCAGCATCCGGCCGATCTCACTGTATTGCCAGAAACCGCCCTGCCGCTATTTTTTAACGAAGTACCGCGCAGCGTGCTGCGAGAATTCACCCGCCATGGTGCAGCCCTGATCGGTGCGCCCATTGCCACAAAAGATGGCAGTTATGTCAATGGCGCCGTGTTGCTGGCACGCCCTGCAGAGAACCCCCTTGGGATGTCGGCTTTTTCTACATCCGCATCTGAACAGCCAAGAGCCTATGCCAAGCAGCATTTAGTGCCTTTTGGCGAATACGCGCCTCCCGGATTTTCCTGGTTTTTTGAGCTCGCAAACATCCCCATGTCGAGCTTTACCGCAGGCACAGCGCGGCAAGCACCGCTGATATTGGGCGACCAAAAAATCGCCCCGAATATTTGTTATGAAGACATCTTTGGCGAAGAGATTCTCTCCGCCTTACCGCAAGCCACCCTGCTCATCAATCTATCCAACACCGCCTGGTTCGGCGATTCGCTGGCGCAGCCGCAGCATCTGCAAATCGCCCGGATGCGTGCGATTGAGACCGGCCGCACCATGTTGCGCGCAACGAACACCGGCATGACCGCGATGATCACCCCCGACGGCATGGTCGCCGCCATGTTGCCACCCTTCACTACTGCCGCACTGACAGTTACCGCACAGGGCTATAGCGGCCTGACACCCTATGCCCGCTGGGGAAATGTGCTGGCTTTATTGCTGGCGATATTGGCCTGCTTGCCAGCGGTACGGCATCGCACCTGATCACGTTAATTCAGCGCCAAGAAATCGTCTGCTTTAAAATCGCAGCGATCAGAGCACAGCGGATCACTGCCGAACATTCAGGCAGCCAGATCAAACACAAGTACCTCAGCATCACTGCCCTTCGCCAGGATGATTCGGCTTTCGGATTCGATCATGATGGCATCTCCCGCACTGATGCGCCGATCATTGACATCCAGCGTGCCGCGCGCCAGATGCACATAGGCTTTGCGGGTTGGATCAAGGGCCAGTTCTGCACGCTCGTCGCCATCGAAAAGGCCCAGATAGAGTTTGGCGTCAGCGTGAATCGTGACCGAATCTTGCTCACCCTGTGGGGATGCTACCAGCCGCAATGAGCCGCGCTTATCTATCGCCGCAATGGTTTTCTGCTCATAACCAGGCGTCACCCCTATGACATTGGGCAAAATCCAGATTTGCAGCAAATGCGTGGTTTGATCTTTGGCATGGTTGAATTCACTGTGCGTCACGCCCGTGCCCGCGCTCATGCGCTGCACGTCGCCCGGTGGAATGCCCTCGATATTGCCCATGCTGTCCTGATGCGCGAGCTCACCTGCCAGCACATAGCTGATGATCTCCATATCGCGATGGCCGTGCTTGCCAAAACCTTTGCCCGGCTCGATAAAGTCTTCGTTAATCACGCGCAGGTTGCCCCATCCCATAAAGGCCGGGTTGTGATAATCGGCGAATGAAAATGAGTGATAACTCTTGAGCCAGCCGTGATCCGCATAGCCACGGTCTTCTGATTTACGCAGGGTGAGCATGAAGCACCTCCTTGTTCATGAAATAAAGAGTGATCTTAACAAGCTCGTGTACTTAAAACATTGCCGTCTCGCCGCCCCCCCCAAGAGGACTTTCCAGAAGCGGCTCTGCATTCCCTGCGGTCAGATTCAAAGCTTCACAGCGTATTGCCAGCGCCGACTTTTTATTTATAATCAAATGGTTAACGCAAAAATCCCAATTCAAATACTTGCGGGCGAAGTTTTTCACTCAAGGTTTGATAGGCCGATTCAAACGCAGAAAAACTCACCGGCACGGCATCGCCACTCGCATTACGCGCTTTTAACGCATTGCGGATTTGATACCAGCCCACATCCGGGCGGTTGAGCTTCAATTCGTCACGCACCGTGCGCACATCGGTGTGGGCAAAATAGGCCTGCCACAAGCTACGTCCTGCATCCAGCACCGCTTGCGCCTCATTGGACAAGGTTTTACCCATCAGATACTGCACCATAAAGTCGGATTCAAACCGGTCCGGCGCACCGACTTCGGCTTCGGTGAAGGGAATAAAGTGATTCACCAGCGACCATTTTTTGTTGTTCCATTCCAGGTCGTTCGCGCTTGCGGTGAGATTGCTGCCGTTGAACAACATCCAGATCAGACAGTCATTCTTGAACTCGTCGGAAAGTGGGGAGGTAGGTTGTAGAAACTGATCGCGATCGTTAATCCATGTTTGTTTTATGACACGGCGAACAGTGAAGACAATCGAGGCTTGCCAGAGATTTTTATCAGTAACCAAAAAACCGCCTGCGCTACAATATCCAGAAGACAGTAAGGCAGTTTGGGTTGCTGCATTTTGTAGGTCAGAGCCTTTGCAAATCATCCCCCCTATCGCACCATCTGCCCATTTAGTCCCTCGAACATCCTTAGTGCTGGTTGTGGGCGAGATCGCATTTTTCAAAGGTAGCGCATCAACTGCGTTTGGTTTTACTCGGATAATCCAATTGCTGAGTAATTGCTCATTAGGTAAGTTATAAAATTTCTTCTCACCTATAGCTTGTGCCGTTTTATCAAGCACTTCAGTTGAAATTTCAATAATGGGTGTTTTTTTCTTGGTATTTTGATCAGTTTCCCATACCAAAAAACCTATCGGAAAGTTACCATTCAACCCATCAAAGGCTTTACTGTGAACTACGAAACCACTCAAAAACTTGGCATTCCACACATAACGGAATTTTTCAAAATTTGGAGCGTTTACATATTTCAACTTACTAAAAATAGCCACAGTAGCCGTTGGTATTTCTTTTGCCATACGCACAAGAAATTGAACAAATAATTCTCTAGCTGCATAGCCTTGCTTATCCATGATTTCAGCAACGCGCGTTTTTGAAACACCTAATTTGCTTTCAGCATTTTAGCCCCCAGCAATACTCACATTATCAGCATTCATAGCCTCCGCATACGGCGGGTTAATCAGCACCAAAATCTTCTTGCCCTCGGCAATCGCCCGCCGCAATCCTTCCGGCACTTTGTTGGTCAGGCGGTAATCAATCTGCCCGTCGTCCGTGATGTCGTCGTTCAAATAATCGTATTGAAAGCGCTGCGCGGCGACGCAGGTTTTGGTGGCCTTCATCACGTCCACATCGGCTTCGTCCAGCGTGGACATGTAGATGTTGCGCGGGTTGCTGTGCTTGACTTCCAGGTTGCCCACGCCGCAGCACATGTCCCACACGATGTAGTCTTTTTGCCAGTTATTACCTAAGGTTTCGGTGAGTTTGTCGTAGGCTTTATCGACCACGGCCAGCGGCGTGTAATACGCGCCCTTGAAGCTGCGCTCGTCCAGCGGAATCAGGCTGTCACGGCGCTCCAGCAAATAATCGCGGTATTCGGATTTGGGCGGTTTGTGATAAATCGCCCAAAATTGGCGGTAGCCTTCCTTGCTGCGGAGTTCATACATTTTTCCGCCCAAGCTAAACACCGGCGCGCCGTTTTTGTGCAGCAGTTCGGCGGGCAAATTGCTATGGGTGGATACTGTGCCATCGTGCATGATGTCGGCAAAAAACAGCAGCGCGTAATCGTCTTCGCTCACGCCGTCGATCTCGCGGCCGATCATGGCGACCCATTTATCAAACACCTGCTTCAAGTTGTCTGGGGTGATCTGCGTGCGGATAATGTCGCCGGATTTAATCGCCGCTTTAACGGTGCTGATGAATTCGTCTTCATGCGTGGCAATACGGAAGGACACGAAATGCGTGCCAATGTGTGCGGATATTTCGTCCAGCGCTTCTTGCGTGTATTGGCTGGCGGACTTACCCCACTTCACGGTCTTTTTGGTCAGAAACGGCAGCACGTCGGCGCTTTTCATGAGCGCGGCTTTTTCGGTATCGATCACCGCTAAAAACGGCGGCACGGTTTCGCCACGGTTAAGCGCCGCTTGCACATAATGCAGCAATTGCGTGAACATGGCGTAGCTGGAATATTTGCTGGTGTCTTTGGCTTCAAACCAGAGTTCATTGGTTTGTATGTCAATCAAACCCTTGGTAAACCCCTTTAACCCTAGCGCTTTGATGTAAGCGTCTTTAACATCTTCTTCACTTCTGGCTTGCTGGAGTTGGGTATACAGGCTCATGAAATAGGCAGATGAATTGATAATGTGCTGATTCTAGTAGGCGTTTATTGCTATGGATGATGAATCTACTTTGCTTATTTCCTTAAACTTTCTTCACAAATTCAGACTTCAACTGCATCGCGCCAATGCCGTCGATTTTGCAGTCTATGTCATGGTCGCCATCCACCAAACGGATATTCTTCACCTTGGTGCCCACTTTCACCACGAGGGATGAGCCTTTGACTTTGAGGTCTTTGATCACGGTAACGGTGTCGCCATCGGCCAACAGATTGCCCACGGCATCACGCACGTGCTTGGTTTGCTCAGAATCTTCTGCCGCTACGCTATTTTTAGCCCACTCGTGGCCGCATTCAGGGCAGATGACAAGCTCGCCATCTTCATAGGTTAATTCGGAATGGCATTGCGGGCAGCTAGGTAAATTACTCATGGGATATTGTCTCGCTAGTGACGGTAGTTGATGAAACGCGGCACAGTTTAACGAGCTTCAGTTGTATTTTCCTGAGAGAAAGACAACAAGTGAAAGAACGAAAACCGCTTGCAGCGCGATTTATCCTGAATATATAGCCTATACCGCCGTGTCAGCAGCGCCGACTTTTCGGGTTTTGTTGGGATGGATCACGGTGAAAGAACAGTATTCATATCTTCACCCGCCGCAAGCGCAGCGCATTGGAAATCACCGACACCGAACTGAAGCTCATGGCCACGGCGGCGATCAGCGGCGAGAGCAACAAGCCGGTGAAGGGATAGAGCACGCCCGCTGCGAGCGGAATGCCAAGCGCGTTGTAGAGAAAGGCAAAGGCCAGGTTCTGGCGCATGTTGCCGACCGTTGCGACCGAGAGCGCCCGCGCGCGCAGGATGCCGCGCAAATCGCCCTTGACCAGTGTTACCGGGGCGCTGTTCATCGCCACATCCGTGCCGGTGCCCATCGCAATGCCGACATCGGCACGCGCCAGCGCCGGGGCGTCGTTGATGCCATCGCCTGCCATGGCGACTTTGCGGCCTTCCTTCTGCAGGCGTTCGACCAGCGCCAGCTTGTCTTGCGGTTTGACCTCGCCGTATACCTCGTCAAGCCCCAGCCGCGTGGCAACCGCGCGCGCTGTGGTCAAGCCGTCGCCCGTCGCCATGATGACGCGAATGCCAACGGCTTTAAGACCCGCCAAGGCTTCGGGTGTTGAGTCCTTGATCGGATCGGCCACCGCTACGATACCGGCCAGATGCCCGTCCACCGCCAGATACATGACGCTGGCGCCTTCTTTACGCAGGGTTTCAGCGGTTTCCGCCATGCCGATCACAGTGACCTGCGCGTCGGCCATCAGGGCAGTGTTGCCGAGGATGACTGCCTTGCCCGCAACCTGCCCGCGCACACCAATGCCGGTGCTGGATTCAAAACGCTCCGGCTTATCCAGCACCAGTTGCCGCCGTAGCGCCTCGGTAACAATGGCGTGGGCCAATGGATGCTCGCTGCCCTGGTCGATACTGGCGGCCAAGCGCAGCACCTCGTCCTCGTTCCAGCCTGTAGCCGCCACCATGCGATGAAAAGCCGGTTTACCCGCAGTGAGCGTGCCGGTCTTGTCCACAATCAGCGTATCAATCGTGCGCAATTGTTCGATCGCCGCCGCATCGCGGAACAGCACGCCGGCGGTGGCGGCCTTGCCGGTCGCCACCATGATCGACATCGGCGTCGCCAAGCCGAGCGCGCAGGGGCAGGCGATGATCAGTACAGCAACCGCGTTGATCAGGCCATATACCCAGCTTGGCTCAGGGCCGAAGAAGCCCCAGATGAAGAAGGTGAGTAAGGCAATGCTCACGACGATCACCACAAAATAACCCGCCACCACGTCGGCCAGCCGCTGCATGGGTGCCCGCGAGCGCTGCGCCTGCGCGACCATCTGCACAATTTGCGCCAGCGTGGTGGCAGAGCCGACTTTTTCGGCACGCATGATCAGGCTGCCATTGGCGTTGATCGTCGCCCCGATGAGTTTGTCACCCGGTTGTTTGGAAACAGGAATCGGCTCGCCGGTCAGCATGGATTCATCCACCACACTTGCGCCCTCTTCCACAACACCATCCACCGGCACCTTCTCGCCAGGCCGCACGCGCAGCCGGTCGCCGATATGCACATGCGTTAAAGGGATGTCCTCTTCGCTGCCATCAGAAGCAATCCGCCGCGCGGTCTTGGGCGCCAGACCGAGCAGAGATTTGATCGCCGCCGATGTTTGCGAACGCGCCTTCAATTCAAATATCTGGCCGAGCAGCGTCAAGGAAATAATCACCGCCGCCGCCTCGAAATACACGCCAACCCGGCCATGTTCAACAAAGGACGCAGGGAAAATATCCGGCGCCACGGTGGCTGCCACGCTATAAAAATAGGCAGCGGCAGTGCCCGAACCGATCAGCGTCCACATGTTCGGATTGCGTGTGATGACAGATTGCACACCGCGCACAAAAAACGGCCAGCCCGCCCAGAGCACGATAGGCGTTGCCAGAATCAATTCAACCCAGTTCTGGGTTTGCGGGGCCATCAGGGCCAAGCTGTGTCCAGCCATTGCGAGTACGGTCACAATAATTGTCAGCGGCAGCGTCCACCAAAACCGATGGCGGAAGTCGGTCAGTTCGGGATTCTCTTCATCATCCAGCGAGGGCATCTCCGGTTCCAATGCCATGCCGCACTTGGGGCAGGTTCCGGGCATTGGCTGACGGATTTCCGGGTGCATGGGACAGGTGTAGATCGCACCTTCGATGGCAGGTTCAGGTTCAGCCGGTTGCAAGTAGCGTTGCGGATCCAGATCAAACTTGGTTTTGCATTTGGTGCCGCAAAAGAGATAACGCCTACCTTGATAATCGGAAGCTATCGTTGCATCCGGTGATACCGTCATGCCGCACACCGGGTCTTTGTTTTCCTCAATGGCGGTCGAATGATTTTCTGCCCTATGCTGATGGGCTGGCTGATGTGTTTGACTCATAATGACTTTCCTCGATCAGACGTGACGTTACAGTGTGAATATAAGCTAGGGGTTCCATCTGGCATCCAGCCAGGAACGCCAAATTTATCGATCACCGCCGGTACCACCCGCTTAAGCATACTGTACATAAGCGGCAGCTAGCCGAGCCGCGGTTTATTCCTCATTTTTCCAAAGGCATAGCGGCGACACCCAATTGACTTTTCATCATAGAGTCCACATTCATCATGCCCTTGGCGATGCGATCAAGTTGTGACCGCATTTTTCACATTGTCCTGCATTGTTTTGAGGCCTTCGCCAGTAGATTGAATAGCCTTCATGTCAGCCGCCACACCTACCTTTGGCTAAGAATGATGCGCCTCCAGGATAGGTGTTACGGTTACTAAAAACGAAAAGTTGACTTGCTTTTATTTCGGTTTGCACCTCAGCAAGCTCTCTCCGGGTATGCCAATGGGCGCCACAATAAGCGCCCTTGCCGCCATTGCTACCCTTGATTGGTTTGCCCTGCCCGATCAGACTGTTTCACCTGCTAACGCTCATGGTCGAGAAGGCCACCCACTGATGATGAAATACGCGAAAAGCGGAAAATCAGAAGCCCGCCCCTCCCATCCTCCCCTCTCGGGGAGGCTTCTCTATGGCCCGCCACGCTCGGTTATTACATAGCGCGCTTGACCAAGTATTTCACGCTAAGGTTTCATTCATCCGCACTGCTGCAATTATGCCCGACAGCAAGGTCAGCCCCGCCACCAGCCACAGGGCCGACGCCAGGCCGAACAGATCAGCGGTGATGCCGGCCAAGAGAGCGCCCACCGCGTAACCGAGGTCGCGCCAGAGCCGGTAGACACCCACGGCGGAAGCGCGCCAGGCGGGATGGGCGACGTCCCCGATAGTAGCCAGCAGGGTCGGATAAACCATCGCCGTCCCAATGCCAAGCAATACCGCACCCAGCCCGAAGCCACGGAAATCCGCAGCCAGCGCAGTCACGCCAATGCCCACTGCCTGCAGCCACATCCCCCACACGATGAGCCACTTGCGGCCTATCCTGTCGGACAGGGCGCCGGTCACTATTTGCGATGCGCCCCAGACGGCAGGATAGATTGCGGCGAGGATGCCAATTTGCGCCAGCGTCATGCCGGCTGCGGCGAAGAACAGCGGGAACAGGCCCCAGGCCATGCCGTCATTCAGGTTGTTGACCAGCCCCGCCTGGCTGACGCTGGAGAGATTGCGGTCGGTCAGCGAAGTGCGGCGAAAAATCTCGCCTTGCGTGAGTTTTTTCTCGTCGTTGGTTGCCGGATGGTGCACCCGCAGTTCGTGCGCCACATGATGCCGGGTTTCACGAACTGCAAACAAAGAAAGTAATAATCCAGCAATAACATAAATGACGCCCAGATAGAACGGTTCGGGCCTCAGCCCGTATCGAGCGGCCATCCAACCGGTGGCCAGGGCGCTGCCCGCCACCGCGAAATAGCCGGAAAACTCGTTGAGACCCATCGCCAGCCCACGCTGTTTCGGGCCGACCAGGTCGATTTTCATGATGACCGTGGTAGACCACGTCAACCCTTGGCTCACGCCCAGCAGCATGTTGGCCGCGACCACCCAGTTCCAGTCTGGCGCCCACATCAGGGCGAATGGCACCGGGATAGCCACCAGCCATCCTGCGACCAGCACGTGCTTGCGGCCAAAGCGGTCGGCAAAACGTCCGGCAAAATAATTCGTCAGTGCTTTGGTGACGCCAAACACCACGATGAATGAAAGAATCGCCGTCCGCGCCACGATGTGGAATTCCTGCTCGGCAATGGCAGGCAGAATGCTGCGCTCGAGGCCCACCATCGCGCCGACAAAGGCATTGACGAGGACCAGCAGCGAGAATTGGCCGAAGTTTTCACGCAGCCCGAGACGGATGGGCGTTGTATGCATATGTCTTAGTGCCTTATGCCCAGGTTGGCTTGCACCATGGCCTCCATATTGGCGGGTCGGGGCGGAATCTCCCTGGTCAGGTAGTCGACAAAGGCGGTTTTGTCCATTGTCAGCGCTGGGTTCCAGCGTTTCTCGAAACCAAGGGTCGATGACGGCTTGCCCGACAAGCCCGCACCGCAGACGCTGCCGGCTTGATGGCCGGGGAAAATTTCGAGTTCGTCGGGCAGCGTCAGCAACTTGGTATGCAGGCTGTCGTGCAACACGGCTGCCATTTCTTTTTCCCTGCCTGCCAGGTCGGGGCGGCCTATCGCGCCGACGAATAATGTGTCGCCAGTGATCACGAACCAGGGCGCCAAGCCACGACGCGAATCGGTAACCAGCAAACAGACACTATCCGGCGTATGGCCCGGGGTGTGCAGCACCTTGACCTTGACGTTGCCGACATCTAGCAACTGACCGTCTTGCAAGGGTTCAAAGTCGTACTTCACCAGCGCCCGGTTGGACGCATGCAGGCAGTACGGTGCGCCGACGCGCTGGGCCAGCGCCCGCCCGCCTGAGTAGTGGTCGGCATGGACATGCGTGTCGATCACGTAGCGGATGTCGACCTGCGCCTTGCGGGCTTCTTCGATAAACCAGTCTTCGTCACCCGCGACGACATCCACGGCGACAGCCTTGCCCAGCCCCGCACAGCCGAAGAAGTAAGACAGGGATGATTCCCTGGTGGCCAGTTGTTTGAAAAACATGGTCGATTCCTCCTTAGAAAACCAGCACCTTGTCCGCCTCGATCGTCCAGTCGGCGAGCTATGCAAGCGTCGAACGCCTGGCGCCTGCGATGATTTTCGGTTCGGTCATGCCGCGTGCATCCATGCAGACCCCATAGAGTGCGACCTCGCCTTAGCGCAGCTGAACACATCGGCCAAACACAGCGCGTTGTAGGCACGCCCACTTCCGTAAGGCGCTTCGTTGAGAATGAAAAGTATGGAACCCATTACCTGTCTCCTTCTCCTTGGTCAGTGCTTCATTCCTCAACAGAACTTTGCAGCGGCAATCCAGCCGCCTGCCACTCGCTGACGCCGTCAAGAATCTTGCGTATCCGGTAACCCTTGGCAGCGAGCAAAACCACGGCTTCGTCAGCCAGCAGACAGAAGGGGCCACGGCAGTAGGCGACGATTTCCTTGTCAGTCGGCAATTCCGCAAGCCGTTTTTTGATCTCGACAAGGGGCATCGAGCGGGCAAAAGGCAGATGTGCCGCCTCGTACTCGGCCCGCGGACGAACGTCAATGACAATGACATCGCCACGTCGCGCTTGCTCTAGTAATGCTTTACGGCTGACAGAGGCGAGCCTCGCTGGATCCGCCACCATCTGATCCAGTGCCAGCCTCAACTCCAGCAGGTGTTCCTCAGCCACTTGGCGCAACATCACCCAAAGGCCAGCTACGTCACTGCCGGTGAGCTGATACACCATGTACTTGCCCTCACGACGTGAGGTAACCAGGCGAGCGCCCTTCAAAGCCTTTAAATGTGCACTGGTGAGCTTGATGTCGATTGACAGCTCGGCAGCCAGCGCCTCAACAGTTTTTTCGCTCTGGGCAAGCAACTCCAGCAACTCCAGCCGCTTCGGGCTTGCGACAGCCTTGCCGATGCGAGCAACTTGTTCGTACAGCAGGTCTTTCAATGAACGTTTATTCATTCATACATTCTAACGATAATACGAATATAGGTGGTATTTTTATTTTTTGTGGGCCGACTGCGTATCCAGCAGACGTTCAAAGTGACGACATCGCCTGGGGCGCCGTCTTGCTAGCGCCGACTTTTTCAATGCCATCCTTTTTTGCCAATAGGCGACAACCGACTTTCCACCTTTGCATTCAGGCTATAGCCGCTCAAAGCACTGTAAAATCGCTTGCTTTGGGGCTTGTTGGATAATTTCATGAATCAAAAACCCACATTCCAGGAAATCATCCTGCGCTTGCAGGATTACTGGAACCGGCAGGGCTGTGTGTTGCTCCAGCCTTACGATATTGAAGTTGGCGCCGGCACATTTCACACCGCGACTTTTCTGCGCGCGCTCGGCCCCGAGCCTTGGCGGGCGGCTTATGTGCAGCCTTCGCGGCGGCCGAAAGATGGCCGCTATGGCGAAAATCCGAATCGCTTGCAGCACTACTACCAATACCAAGTAGTGCTCAAACCCAACCCGCCCAATATCCAGGAACTGTACCTCGATAGCCTGCGTCACTTGGGCATTAACACCGCCGAACATGACATCCGATTTGTCGAGGATGACTGGGAATCGCCCACGCTGGGCGCCTGGGGTCTGGGGTGGGAAGTGTGGCTGGATGGCATGGAAGTCACCCAATTCACTTATTTTCAGGAAGTCGGCTCACTCGTCTGCCGCCCCGTGCTGGGCGAAATTACTTATGGCATCGAACGTCTGGCGATGTATTTGCAAGACGTAGAGAACGTGTACGACCTAGTATGGTCACCGGGTGTGACCTATGGCGACGTATATCACCAGAATGAAGTGGAGCAATCCACCTACAACTTTGAGCATTCGGATGTGGATTGGCTATTTGCCCAGTTTGGCAAATTCGAGTCCGAAGCCCACCGACTCATTGGCCTTAACCTTCCCCTGCCCGGTTTCGAGATGGTCATGAAAGCCTCGCACAGTTTCAACTTGCTGGACGCGCGCGGTGCGATTTCAGTCACCGAGCGCGCCGCCTATATCGGTCGCGTGCGCGCGCTGGCGCGTGAAGTGGCGCAAGCGTATTACGACTCGCGCGAGCGGCTGGGCTTTCCGATGTTGAAGGGAGACTCAGCATGAAGGCGACACCCATGAAAGCCACGCTGTTGATTGAGCTTCTCTGTGAAGAACTGCCACCGAAATCGCTGGCCAGGCTGGGGCTGGCATTCCGCGAGCAAATGCAGCAAGCGCTCGCCGAAGCGGGCTATATTGACGCGGCGAATGCCGGGCAATGGTTCGCCACGCCGCGTCGTCTGGCCTTGTTGTTCCCCGACTGTCTGGAAACCCAGCCAGACCGGACGATAGAAAAAAAAGGCCCGGCGGTGAGCGCCGGGGTCGGCGCTGACGGAACGCCGACCAAGGCGCTAGAAGGCTTCATGCGCGGCGCCGGGGTCACGTTTGCGCAGCTCGAAAAAGTGAGCGATGGCAAGGCTGAATACTTTGTCGTGCGCCTGCATAAATCCGGCGAGCCTATCGACACCGTGTTAGCTGCCATGGTCGAAACCGCACTGAAAAAACTCCCCGTCGCCAAACTCATGCGCTGGGGCAATAGCGAGGTGCAGTTTGTGCGTCCCGTGCATGGACTGGTGCTGCTGCATGGCATGCGCGTTGTGCCAGGCTCTGCGCTGAGCTTGAGTAGCAGCAACACCACGCGCGGCCATCGCTTTATGAGCACAGGCGAGATCACACTCACTGATGCGAACGCTTATGCCAGCATGCTAGAGCAACAAGGTCGCGTGATTGTCTCGTTTGAGCAACGCCGCGAGATGATTCGCCAGCAACTCGATGCCGCAGCTGGTAGCCGCACCTGGTTGCAAGACGATGCGCTGCTGGATGAAGTCACCGCCTTAGTCGAATATCCCGCCGTCTATGAAGCGGGGTTTGAAGAAGAATTTCTCGCTGTGCCGCAGGAATGCCTGATTCTGACCATGAAGGCGAACCAGAAATACTTTCCGCTGATGGATGGCACTGGGCCGGATGCCAAGCTGACCAACCGCTTTCTCATCGTCAGCAACATGCAGGTGAATGATCCGACGCACATCATCGCCGGCAACGCCCGCGTGGTGCGTCCGCGTTTGGCGGATGCGAAATTCTTTTTCGAAACCGACAAGAAAACGCCGCTTTCCGCACGCATTGGCAAGCTCGCCAGCGTGGTGTATCACAACAAGCTTGGCACGCAGGGCGAGCGTGTCGACCGGCTGATCAAGCTCGCAGCGCGGATTGCTCACCGGCTCGGCGCTGATGCAACGCTCGCCGAGCGCGCCGCATTGCTTGCCAAGGCCGATCTGGTCACCGACATGGTTGGCGAATTCCCTGAGCTGCAAGGCATCATGGGGCGTTATTACGCGCTGGCCGATGGCGAACCGGCGGTCGTCGCTGGGGCGATTGAAGAACACTATCGCCCGCGTTTCAATGGCGATGTGCTGCCGCAGGGCGCCGTTGCCTGCGCTGTTGCGCTGGCCGACAAAATGGATGCCCTGATCGGCTTTTTTGGCATCGGTCAAATCCCGACGGGCGATAAAGATCCCTTCGGTTTGCGTCGCGCTGCGCTCGGTGTTTTGCGTATCCTGATGGAAGCGCCGCTGCCGTTAAACCTTGCCGATTTGATTGAAGATGCTGCTGAAGGCTTTTCTCCGGCGTTATTAACCGCCGAGTACCGTATTACCAGCGCCGACTTTTTCCGTGAACGGCTACGTCACTTGCTGCGCGATGCCGGACACGAGCCTAACGCCGTGGATGCCGTACTCGCCCAAAACCCCACGCGCATGGATGAAGTGCCGCAACGCCTGGCCGCTGTCAAAGCCTTTGCCGCCCTGCCCGAAGCGGCCGCGCTGGCTGCAGCCAACAAACGCATCATCAATATCCTGAAAAAATCGACCGAGCCGGCAGGCCAAACAGTTAACCCTGCGCTGCTCCATGAGATGGCAGAAAAAAACCTGTTTGCCGAAGTCCAAAAACTCACCCCGCTCATCGAAGCACAACTCGCCAAAAGCGACTACACCACGGCCCTGAAATCACTCGCTGACCTGCGTCCGGCAGTCGACGCTTTTTTCGAAGGCGTGATGGTCAATGCAGATGATCCAGCGATGCGCACTAATCGTTTGGCACTGCTGGTACAGCTGGCCAAGCTGATGAACTGCGTGGCGGATATTTCACGCTTATCAAGCTAAGGCTACCGCACCAACATGCTCTGGCTCATCACGAAATATCTCACTACCGCCGCCGTGGTCGTGCTGGTGTCGGAGCTTGCCAAACGCAGCGACAAGCTCGGCGGCCTGGTCGCCGCGCTGCCGCTGGTGACAATTTTGACCCTCATCTGGCTGCAGATTGAAAATCAGCCCGAATCCAAAATAGCCAATCACGCCTGGTATACGTTTTGGTATGTTGTACCCACACTACCGATGTTCCTCGCCTTTCCGTTGCTGTTGCCGCGTTTAGGATTCTGGCTAACCTTGCTCGCCAGTGTCGTTATCACGGTCATTTGTTTTGGCCTGTTTGCACTTGCCGTGCGCCGCGCAGGTATTGAGCTGTTCTAGACCACGCAGCAACAACACCCGTTGAAAATAAACCGACAAAAACTAACGAATACCCACGAATAGCCGGGACAGAGGGCTGTTTTCCTCGCCTTCCGCTGTCACCATAAAACATAAACTGATATTGATATGAAGCTGATTATTCTCGACCGCGATGGTGTGATCAATTTTGATTCCGCCCAGTTCATCAAGTCACCTGACGAATGGAAGCCCATTCCTGGCAGCCTCGCTGCCATCGCGCGGCTGAATCAGGCGGGCTATCGCGTAGTAGTCGCGACGAATCAATCCGGCGTGGGCCGTGGCTTGTTCGAGATGGATACGCTCAACGCAATTCACGAAAAAATGAACAAAGCCCTGGCGCAAGTCGGTGGGCGTATTGATGCTATCTTTTTTTGCCCGCATACCAGTGCTGACAATTGCGCTTGCCGCAAACCCAAACCGGGGATGTTGCACGAAATTTCCAAACGCTTTAATACGAATTTAACCAATGTGCCCGCCATAGGCGATGCGCTGCGTGATCTGGAAGCCGCTGTCACCGTCGGGGCCAAACCCATTCTGGTGCTCACCGGCAAAGGCAAAAAAACCGCCACTGATCCGGAACTGCCTGCGGGCACACTCGTTTTTCCTGATCTCGCAGCAGCGGTCGCCCACCTGCTCGCATGAGCACGCATGAGCACGAATAACGCCATGCTGTCATTCCTCCGATCTTTGCTCTATCTGATCATATTGATCATCACCACGCCACCCTACATGGTGCTGTTTATTCTGGTCAGCTTTCCACTCTCGCTGCGCTGGCGTCACCGGCTGGCCATGCCTTGGGTACGCTTTGCGATCTGGCTGGTCAAACATGTCCTGGGCATCCCTTATCGCCTCATTGGTGCAGAAAATATCCCGCCGCGATCGGCGATCGTGTTTTGCAAACATCAGTCCGCCTGGGAAACATTGGTCCTGCAAGAAGTCTTCAAAGATACGGTGTTCGTCTGGAAAAAAGAGATCAAGAAGCTGCCATTTTTCGGCTGGGCACTGGCGCTCACGCCCATGATTCCGATTGATCGCGGGGCAGGTAAAGAAGCGATCAAGCATTTGGTCGAACTCGGTCGTGCACGCCTGGACGAAGGGTATACCGTCGTCATCTTCCCTGAAGGCACGCGCGCTCCTCCTGGTGGAAAGCACCGCTACAAAGGGGGCGGTGCCTTTCTGGCCACAGCCACCGGCGCGCCTGTGGTTCCTGTGGCGCTGAACTCAGGTGAATTCTGGGGGAAGAACGCCTTGTTCAAAAAAAGTGGTGTCGTCACCGTGAGTGTCGGCCCTGCCATTGATCCCAAGGGTTTAACCGCATCCGACATTCTGGCGCAGGCAGAGACCTGGATCGAAGCGGAAATGCGTCGCATCAGCCCGGATCTCTATCTCGCTACCGAGACCAATATCAATGAGGTCAATCCGCAAACGCCAACTTGATCTACGGCTGGACGCCACCGCACCTGATGCTGCATTACGCTGGCATGAGGGCACACTCATTCGCTACCTGGGTTTATCGCTGCGCTTGACGCTCAGCCACGAACATGTCCAAACGTGCCGTCAAGGGGATACCTTGTTTTTACCCCTACCACCACATGCCACGCCACGGCAGATTCAAGATAGTGCTGAAGCCTGGCTGCGCGCAGACGCCATTCGCTACCTGACACACTGTATCGCTGAAAAGTCGGCGCTGGCAATACGGCGGCAACCTCGTCTCGTGCTCTCTTTTGCCACCCGTGGCAATTGGGTTGAACTGCTTGATGCCGCGCCCGCATCGGCTACTGACATTGCGCCTGAACCTGCCACCCTGCGCTGCTATTGGCGCCTCATCGAACAATCGCCAGAAATAATTGACGCCGCGCTGAATCAAGCACTGCGGCCCTATTTTTCATTTGATCAACCAAGCCACCCGTTGTTTGCCTCGCATGCTTGAGCAGCTCAAGCTTTTTCTTCTGCCGCAACCCACGCCGACGCCTAAAACCCGGCAAATCGTGGTCGCCGGGCGTATTGTCGATTTCCGCATCAAAACAGGGGCACGCAACTTGAGCATGACCATCGACGAGCGTGGCCTGCGCTTATCCGCTCCTGCCCGCATGGGGTTGGCAGACATCGATCATTTTGTGCTTGGCCACGGTGCCTGGGTGCTGCAAAAGCTGGACGAACTGGCGCGTGTTTATCGCCCACGGCACATCAGCATCAAAGATGGCACCCCGCTTCCCCTGCTGGGTCAGAACATCGAAGTGCGCGTGATTCCCGGTGCCAACCGCTTCCGCTGGATTGCCCAAACGCTCGTGCTGGAAGCCCGCCCCGATGCCGATCTCGGCGGGCTCGTCACCCGCGCCTTAAAAGCACACGCGCTGACTCACTTTGGCGAGCGGCTGACACATTACACCGCACAGATCAATCTCGCCCCCCCTCCGCTGGGGCTTTCCGCCGCCCGCACTCGGTGGGGAAGTTGCAGCCGCAACAGCGGTATCCGCATCAATTGGCGGCTGATTCATCTCGCGCCGCATCTGGGTGATTACGTCGTCGCGCACGAAGTAGCGCACTTGCTCGAGATGAATCACAGCGCGAATTTTTGGCGTATCGTAAGCACCCTCTATCCCGACTGGAAAGCCGCACGCGACGAACTCAAAACCTGCGCAGCCTCCCTGCCCATTCTATGAAAGGAATACCATGAAAATTTTACATACCATGCTGCGTGTAGGCGATCTTGATCGCTCGTTGCACTTTTACACCGAAATCCTGGGCATGCGATTACTGCGCCGTGCCGATTTTCCCGCTGGCAAATTCACCCTCGCCTTTGTCGGCTTTGATGATGAAGAAAATAGCGCGGTGATCGAACTCACCTACAACTGGGGCGTTGATCACTACGACATCGGCACCGCCTACGGCCATATCGCCATCGCCGTGCCAGACGCCGCTGCCACCTGCGAAGCCATACGCCAGCGTGGCGGCAACATTACTCGCGAAGCCGGGCCAATGAAAGGCGGCAGCACCGTAATTGCGTTTGTCGAAGATCCTGACGGTTACAAAATTGAATTGATTGAAAAAAATTGACTGCTATCCGATTCTCCAAAACCAATCGCATGCAGTTCAGGATAAGGAATGATTTTTCACCACGGTAACTCGCCTTATTCAAATGATCAAAATATGATCATTTAAAGGATGACGACATCGATCTATTGGGGCAAAGATTTGTTTTCTTTTGCCCTCACCCATTTTTGCACCACCAAACTACCCACCATGTCGCCTTCGACATTCACTGCGGTGCGGAAGGTATCCAGCAGGCGATCTATGGGCAGCAAGATGGCGATAGCCTCTGCGGGCAGGCCTACGGATTGCAGCACCATTACCATGGTCACCATGCCTGCGGAAGGAATGCCCGGCGCGCCAATGGCGGCGATCATGGCGGTGATGAAAACAATGAGTTGTTGCGTCAGGCTCAAATCCATGCCGACGAGATTGGCGATGAATAAGGCAGCAGCGGCTTCGTAAAGCGCCGTGCCATCCATGTTCATGGTGGCCCCCAGGGGAATCACAAATCCGGCAATATCAGGTTTGACATGCAGATGTTGCTCTGTGCAGCGCAGGGTAACTGGCAAGGTGGCAGAGCTCGAACTGGTAGCAAAGGCCGTCACCAGGGCTTCACGCGCGCCGCGCCAAAAATGCCAGGGTGTCATGCCGGTAACGGCATACAAAATCAACGGCAATAACACCACGCCATGCAGCAACAATGAGCCGATTACCACCGCGATAAACGTGGCTAGCGTGCTGAGCATGGTGGCGTCTTGCGTGGCCATGAGCTTGGCGAGCAAGGCCATTACCCCTAAAGGGGCTAAACGCATAATCCAGCCAACGAGCATGAGCATGATGCCCAGGACTTCTTCTAAAAGACTATGCACACGGGCAAAACGTTCGCCGCCTTTCACGAGCGCGACGCCCAATATCAGCGCGAAAACGACCACAGCAAAAACGTCACCCTGCGCCATGGCTTTGATCGGGTTCATAAATACGGCATGCAAAAACTTGGCAAAAAAATCTGCCGCTGAGGCTGCTTGAACGGGTGCATCGGTCATGACGTGAGAAAACATCTCAAGATGCAGGCCTTGCCCAGGACGAAAAATTCGGCTTACAGTCAGCCCAACGACAATGGCCAGCCCCATGGAAAAAACAAAAAAACCCACCGTGCGCGTCCACACGCGGTGCATTTGCTGGTGCTGCCGCAAGTTGGCTACACCCACAGCTATCGAGGTGAATACGAGCGGAATGACGATCATTTTGAGCATGTCCACAAACAGCGTGCCAATTAGTCCTGCAACGTAAATGCCTTGCTGCGTAATGGGTGAAGCAGCACCCAGTGCGGAAAAAATCAAGCCCAGCACTACGCCTGCGGCTGCCCCTGAAAAAATCAAGCTATTAAGTGAGATACGTTTCATTTAGGGCTCCTGAGCGGCGGTGGTTTGGCAGGCGGGTGAAATTTGACGCGCAATGAGCATATCAGCATAAGCGCGCTTCACCGCCGGGGTGAGTTGCTTGATGCGATATTCTTCTTGTGAGGCGGTGGATCGGTCAGGATAGGCGGCGCTGGCCAACAGGCGCAGCGGCGGATGTGAGCGGGTGTAGCGCGCACCTTTGCCCGCGCAGTGCGCATCAAACCGGGCTTTTACATCCACAGCAATGCCGGTGTAAATGCTGCCGTCGGTGCATTCAATCAGGTAAACAAACCAGCTTCTATCCTCAGCCACGATGGTTTAGCGCGGATTTACCACGAGTTCAGCGAGATGTCAGGTGAGCAAAGGATGCATCCAGACAAACAGTGCCTGCTCTTGAGCTGAGGCCAGCCGTGCCAGATCCGCCATGTCCATGATCATGGCGTGGATGTCTTCCTCAGGCCATCCTTCCATTTCAAATTCTGCTGTCGCAGCGAGCTCTTCAGCCACCTGCTCTAGCGCTTCTTCATCCAGCTCAGCTAGCTTTTCTGTCACTGAATCGGCCAGCTTTAACACCACAGCCCCTTCGCTGCCGATATACAGTGGCTCATACAGAGCGCACGCTACATCAAAATCATCATTGGTCAGCAAGGTGTGCAGCGTGACAATCTTGGCGGCATCAATGCCACGTCGCTCAATGCCACTCCATTCGTCAGTCGGCCGCAATGATTCGCCAATGGCAACCACTTCATCTTCTTCGGCAGAAACAATGTGGGTTAACAGGTTCATGAATTTATAGGTCCCTAGTCAATAAATAATACATTTATCGGCGGTATCAATTATTACTTTTTACTTATTACTCACCATTATATTTTCTCTTCCAGCGCTTCCCACTGCGCCAGGGCGGTGGCGATTGCGGCTTCTATTTCAGCAAGCTCTTGATGAATTTTCTTTTGCTTGTCAGCCTCTTGCTGATAAAAATTCGGCTCGGCAATTTGCCCATGCAGCAGAGCCTGCCGAGACTCCAGCGTTGCGACTTGCGCAAGTAACTGATCAATGGATTGCTGTGTCTTGAAACTCGTTTTTTTTCTTTCCAAAACGGGCTCTAACGATTTGCTAGCGTTGTTTTTTTTCACGGGTGCTGCACTGCTGGAATCGCTTGAAGCTTTAGCGCCATTGGCTGCCGGCCGCTGTTGCAGCCAATCACTATAGCCCCCGATATATTCTTTCCAGCGCCCCTGCCCTTCGCTGGCGATGGTTTGCGTAACCACATTATCCAAAAATTCGCGGTCATGGCTGACCAGAAAAACCGTGCCGACATAATCCTGCAAAAGCGCTTCGAGCAATTCCAGCGTTTCAATATCCAGGTCATTCGTGGGTTCATCCAGCACCAGTACATTGGCGGGCCGGGCGAAAAGCCGCGCCAGCAGCAGGCGATTACGCTCGCCACCAGAGAGTGATTTAACCGGTGAGCGGGCACGTGCGGGGGCAAATAAAAAATCTTCCAGATAGCCGATAACGTGCTTTTTCGTCTGCCCGATTTCGACATAATCCGAGCCGGGGCTGATCACTTCGACTAACGCGGCATCTGGGTCAAGCTGCGTACGAAACTGATCGAAGTAAGCCACTTCAACACGGCTACCCATGCGCACATTGCCCGCATCGGCCTCGATTTCGCCCAGCAACAGACGCAGCAGCGTGGTTTTACCTGCGCCGTTGGGGCCGATCAGCCCAATCTTGTCGCCGCGCTGAATGCGGCAGGAAAAATTATCCACCACAAGGCGCTCGCCAAACTTTTTGGAAACACCATCAAGCTCGGCAACCAGCTTGCCGGATTCATCCCCGCGCACCAGCTGAAAATCAACCTTGCCCTGTTGCGAGCGACGGCTGGCCCGATCACTGCGCAGCAACTCAAGCCGATGGATACGGCCCACACTGCGCGTGCGACGCGCTTCCACCCCTTTGCGTATCCAGACTTCTTCTTGCGCCAAGAGCTTGTCTGCCCGCGCATTGGCAAGAGATTCTTCATGCAGCAGCAGTTCTTTGCGTTGCTGATACGAAGCAAAACTACCTGGGAAGCTCACCAGATTGCCGCGATCCAGCTCGATGATACGAGTCACGACGCTATCCAGAAACGCTCGGTCATGGGTGACAAACATCACCGCGCCAGGATAGGCTCGGAGCAACTCCTCCAGCCACAGAATGCCTTCAACATCGAGATGATTGGTTGGCTCATCAAGCAGCAACAAATCAGGCTCGGCCACCAGTGCACGCGCCAAAGCCACACGTTTTTTTCCGCCACCAGAGAGCGCCGCAACACGCGCATCGCCATCCAGACCTAAGCGCGATACCGCCTGCTCAACACGCGAACTCAAGCGCCAGCCATCACCTGCCTCTAGCGCGGTTTGTAGATCATGCATCCGATCCATCGCCGCCGTATCACCAGCGCCGACTTTTTGCATGACCTGATGATATTCGGCAACGACCGCAGCGATATCTCCCAGCCCAGAAGCAACGGCATCAAACACGCTGGTTTCATCAGCAAACTCAGGCTCTTGCGCCACATAGGCAATGCTCAGGCCCGGTTGGCGCCAGATGACCCCATCATCCAGCGAACCCAAATCGGCCAGCGCTTTGAGCAAGCTGGATTTACCTGTCCCGTTACGGCCAATCAACCCCACCCGCTCGCCGGGATCAAGCTGCATTGCAGCCCGATCCAGCAGGGCCACATGGCCATAGGCAAGACAAGCGCGATCAATGGTAATTAAAGGCATAAGATTTTTTAAGACATGAAGTGAGAATGAAGAAAGTGTGACTTGATGAAGAAAGTGTGACTTGAGTGTGCAGCGAAAGCTGCGAAATCATAGGTGAACGGTTAGAATTCGCGGCGCGCCTTCGTAGCTCAGTGGATAGAGCGACCGCCTCCTAAGCGGTAGGTCAGCAGTTCGATTCTGCTCGAGGGCACCAGCCCGTTTGCAGTTTTGTTTACTTGATTCGCGTGAGTGCCGGGCGATTAGGTGAGGCAAGTGATTTGGTAAGTGATGTATCGGTTGCGCCACCTTCCATATTTTTCGCCGCCGGAGTACTCGCCGGATTTTCCGGGTTTTCCGGGTTTTCCGAATTTTCTTTAGCCGCTGGTTCGCGCTCGACAGAAGATAGCATAGGCGGCTTAGTTTTCAATGTCGTTGCTGAATCCGCAGGTAATGTGGGCAAAACTGATTCCGTTACCTCAAATGCCATCCCCTCACTGCTCTCACGTGCATAAATGGCCGCTACGCGAGCAATAGGCACAATGACCGGGAAAACCTTGCCACTAAACCGCCCTTGAAACGTGATTTCGTCATTACCGAGCTGTAATTGATTCGTTGCATCCAGCCCGATATTAAAAACGATTTCACCATTCTTGATGAACTCTGCCGGTGCACGCGTCATTGCATCCACAACCACCGAAAGGTAAGGCGTAAAGCCCTGGTCGATACACCATTCATGTAGCGCACGAATCAGATAGGGTTTGGTTGATTGCATGGCCTGGTTAGACTAAAGATGTCGCGGTATAGCAAAAACAGTACGATGAATGCCGTGCGAAACACACTATAAAAAAGCAGCGCACGGCATCAGACGCATGAAAATTTATCGGCGCATCGCTTTTTCTGTTGGCGTCAATGCATCGATGAAACCTTGTCGAGAGAAAATACGCTCGGCATATTTCATCAATGACGATGCAGTTTTAGGCAACTCAATACCATAATGATCCAGACGCCATAGCAACGGGGCAATCGCCACATCAAGCATGGAAAACTCATCAGCCATTAGATACTTTTGTTTGTTGAACATACTGGATAAATCAACCAGCCTGTCGCGAATATGCAGGCGCGATTTATCGGCTGTTTTCAGATTTTTCTCCAGTACCGGCACATGGCTGAACAGCTCATGTTCCATTGTGAACAACAGCTGGCGAGCCTTGGCGCGTGTTTGTGGATCCGGCGGCATCAATTGCGGATGGGGGAAACGCTCATCAATATATTCATTGATAATGTTGGACTCATACAACACCAGATCGCGGTCCACCAGTACGGGCACATGGTTGTAAGGGTTGATAATCGCTATTTCTTCTGGTTTGTTCAGAAGGTCAACATCAATCACCTGAAAATCCATCTGCTTTTCGTATAAGACAATGCGGCAGCGATGACTGAAGGGACAGGTTGTCCCCGAATACAAGTTCATCATTGCGCTAGTGCCCCAGGAATAATCCGCATCACGCACGACCTTACGCACGGGTGGTGCATTCATTTCTCGATGTCCCATAGTTGCCATTACCTATAAAGTTAATGAATATCTTTCCAGTATTCGCGTTTCAGCGCATACGCCAAGACAAATAAAACACCTAGAAAAAGTAAAACTATCCAGCCAAGGCTCTTGCGCTTTGCAGCACCTGGTTCGCCCATATATTGTAAAAACCCAACCAGATCAGCCACCATGTCGTCATACGCCTGTGGTTTCATCTTGCCTGGAGTAGCCAAGGTGAGCTTGTGATCTTCACCCAAGACTTGTTCACCCTGCAACTCCCAAAGTACGTGGGGCATGCCGACATTTTCAAACACAGTATTGTTCCAGCCGGTAGGCCGTTCGCTGTCACGATAAAACCCGCGCAAATACGTGTATAGCCAATCAGCACCAGAACCGAACCCGGAGGCCCGAGCACGAGCGATAACAGTTAGATCAGGTGGCGCAATACCGAACCATTCTTTAGCCTCATCGCGTCGCATAGTTATGCTCATCGACTCGCCTACTTTGTCCGCAGTAAACAACAGATTATCCTTGATCTGCTGATCAGTCAGACCAATATCCTGCAAGCGGTTATAGCGCATGTAAGACGCAGAATGGCAGTTCAAACAGTAATTGACAAAAATCTTGGCACCATTTTGCAATGCAGCTTTATCACCTGAGCGATCCGGCGCACGATCAAGATGCAGTTCTGTTTCACTAGCCATGGCCAGTGAAGGCACAAAAAGAAGCGACGTGGCGAGGGAAATGAAAAGGGAAGTGACCAGTTTCTTCATTTGTTCACCCCATGCCCTGAAGACGTCACACGATCGGGTTCGGGTTTGCATTTATCAATACTGCTATAAATCGGCATAAGCAGGAAGAAGGCAAAATAGATGACTGAACATATTTGTGAAATCAGCGTACGTACTGGGGTTTGTGGCAACACGCCGAGATAACCCAATACAAAAAAGCTGATCACAAAAGCCACCAGAAACGTTTTATAGATTGGGCCACGATAGCGAATCGATTTTGCCGGGCTGCGATCAAGCCAAGGTAATAAAACAAAAATCATGGCCGAGGCACCCATCGCAACGACGCCCCAAAACTTGGCATCAATCCCAAAGAGCGGATAAGTCACAGCGCGCAAAATGGAATAGAACGGCGTGAAATACCATACCGGCGCAATATGCGGCGGGGTTTGCAGCGGGTTAGCCGGGAAGAAGTTGTTGTATTCAAGAAAGTAGCCGCCAACCTCCGGCGCAAAAAACACGATGAGTGAAAAAGCCATTAAAAATACGACTACACCCATGATGTCTTTCACCGTGTAATACGGATGAAACGGGATACCATCCAATGGAATTCCCTTGGCGTCTTTTTTCTTCTTGATTTCAATGCCATCCGGATTATTGGAACCCACTTCATGCAGCGCAAGAATATGTGCCACCACAAGGCCCACCAGCACAAGGGGCACCGCAATCACGTGAAACGCAAAAAAGCGGTTCAGCGTAGCGTCGCCGACGACATAATCGCCGCGAATCCACAGTGAAAGATCCGGCCCGACAAAAGGAATGGCAGAGAACAGATTGACAATGACCTGCGCACCCCAATAAGACATCTGTCCCCAGGGCAATAAATAACCAAAGAAAGCCTCGGCCATCAAGCACAGGAAAATCAGCATGCCGAAAATCCAGATCAGCTCGCGTGGCTTGCGGTACGAGCCATACAGCATACCGCGAAACATATGCATGTAGACCACAATGAAAAACGCCGAAGCGCCCGTAGAGTGCATGTAACGAATCAACCAGCCCCAGGGCACATCGCGCATGATGTATTCAACGCTGGCAAACGCCACCGGAACGCCGGCAGCATTTAGCGAAGCATCAGGCTTGAAATGCATGACCAGGAAAATACCGGTCACGATCTGTATCACTAGAACTAAAAGGGCTAGCGAGCCAAAGAAATACCAGAAGTTGAAATTTTTTGGCGCATAGTATTCAGATAGATGCGCCTTCCAGTTGGAAGTTAACGGAAACCGCTCATCAACCCAGCCAAGCAGGTCTTTGAGTTTGGTGTTTACGACGCTCATGCCTTGACTCCCTTATCTTCGCCAATAACAATGCGTGCATCGCCAAGGTACATATGCGGTGGCACTTCCAGATTATCAGGCGCAGGTTTGCTCTTATAAACGCGCCCCGCCAAATCAAACGTCGAGCCGTGACACGGACAAATAAATCCCCCTACCCAATCAGGCTCCACACCGGATTCAGCGCCTGTCTTGAACTTTTCGGAAGGTGAACAACCCAAGTGGGTACAAATACCTACAGCAACCAAAATGCTGGGCTTGATAGAGCGAGTTTCATTCTTGCAGTAATCCGGCTGCTGCTTTTTATCCGACTTGGGATCACTCACTTTTGTATCGGTAGTCTTAAGTGATGCCAGCTGCTCTGGAGTGCGATTGATAATCCACACCGGCTTACCACGCCACTCAACCGTCATCATTTGTCCGGGAGCCAACTTGCTGATATCCACCTCAACCGGCGCACCTGCTGCTTTAGCGCGCTCGGAGGGCATCATACTGGCCACAAACGGCACAGCCGCCGCTACGCCACCCAAACCACCGATTGTTGCAGTGGCCACCAAAAGCCGCCGCCGGCTGCAATCGACTTTTCCGTCATTGCTCATGTTGTTTTCCCTGAAAATTGCTAAAAATGTCGCTTAAATCACCTAAGCTTTCCATTGTAACGAATCTCCGTTCGAGATTAAAGCCTTTGCTCAATTTATCGCCTATTCCGATAAAAATAGTCTAATAATTACAGATAGATAGTGTCTTAATTTTGTAGACACCTCAGGTACGCGCGTGCCTGCACCAAATAATCCCGCCGACTTGGAGACTAGTCAAAGTCTCGCCGTTCGCGCAAGGCCTGTGCGACAGTGGCCGCATCGGAAAACTCCAGCTCGCCACCGACCGGCAAGCCGCGCGCAATGCGGCTCACCTTGATATCGCGCGCATGCAGCAGCTCGGACAGATAATGCGCTGTGGCTTCACCTTCATTCGTGAAATTCGTAGCGAGAATCACTTCTTTAACCACGCCATCCGTGGCTCGCGCAATCAAGCGGCCAAATGCCAGCTCTGTCGGGCCAATGCCGTCCAGCGGAGACAAGCGGCCCATCAGTACATAATAAAGCCCGTTATAAGCTTGCGTTTGCTCCATGCTGTTCAGATCAATCGGCATTTCAACGATGCATAACTGCGCCGGGTCGCGACGCGTGGAAAGGCAGCGCTCGCAAATTTCCTGTTCGGTAAAATTGTTGCAACGGTTGCAGTGATGCAAATTATGCAAAGCCGAATCAAGCGCACGGGCAAGCCGGTCAGCACCGCGCCGGTTACGCTGCAGCAGGTGATAAGCCATGCGCTGCGACGCCTTGGGGCCGACGCCGGGCAAGCCGCGCAATGCCTCGATCAGTTCTTCCAGGCTAGTGCTGGCTGGCATGCGGATGTCTCAAATGGAAATTACTCGCCTATACGATACGTCAATAGGTTTCGGCAGTTTTCTAACGTCCTGCTCAAAAAGGCAGTTTAAAGCCCGGTGGCAATGACATCCCTGCGGTAAATCCACTCATCTTTTCAGTGGTAATCGCTTCGGCACGTCGATTGGCATCATTCATCGCTGCAGCGATTAAATCTTCGAGCATTTCCTTATCATCCATCACTGAAGGATCAATTGTCACGCGCTTGACCTCATGCTTGCAAGACATGACCACCTTCACGGCTCCAGCACCTGACTGGCCTTCCACATCCAGCAAGGCCAATGCTTCTTGCGCTTTAGCCATGTTGGTTTGCATTTGTTGCGCTTGCTTCATTAATCCGGCAATGCCACCTTTCATCATGCTCACTACTCCTTATTTACTGATTTGCCACTGATTTAATGGTTGATTCATCAATGCTGGCATCAAACAGATCGACCACTTCACGCACGAAAGGGTCTTGTTCAATGGCAGCAATTGCGCGATCTTGATGCTCACGCTGCGTGGAGCGGATACGATCAGCCGGGGTCAGGCTGGCAGGCTCGGCGACTTCGATTTCCAGACGCAGCTTGCGTCCGTAATGGGATTGCAACTCCGCCTGAAGTTTGTCTTGCTGCACCGTACCGAGCAAATGCTTATGCACCGGGGACAGCCGCAACAGGATGGCGGTGTCGGTCAGCTGCGTGAGGTCGCAGTGCTGCGCAAGCTGCTTGGCCATACCGGTTAGCGAGAGTTTCGCCACCTGAGTGTGCCAGTCGTCGTCTGAATGGGCTGGCGTGCTAGGCACTGGAACACTCATTGGCGTCTTGGCAAAAGTCGGCGCTGGTAATACGCCGCAAAGCAAGTCCTCTTGGGGGGCGGTACTTGATACCGTGTTCTGGGTGTTTCCTTGGGAAGCCGCGACAGGCGCAGCCTTGGGCGGTGATATTTTTACTGGCGCAGACTTGACGGGTGTTGCAAGCGCGGTAGCCGATGCAGTCGATCCATTTGGCACATTCGACCCATTGCGCTCAGGCCGAAACGCATGCAAGCGAAGCAAAGTCATGACAAAACCAGCATATTCATCCGGTGCCAATGCCAGCTCATCCCGACCATGGATAGCAATTTGATACGCCAGTTGCAAAAATTCAGCATCCAGTGCCTGCGCATAAACAGTTAAACGGCTACGCTCTGCTTCATCCGTCAAGGCCTCGGGCGCAAATTGAGCGAGCGCAATGCGGTGAAACAACGTGGCTAATTCTTGCAAGCCCCCATCAAACGAAAAACTCCCGGCATCCATCTGTTTTGCCACTGCCAGCATGGCGTGAATATCCTGTGCCAACAAACCATCCAGCAGGGTGAATAAATACTCGTCGCCCACCGTGCCCAGCATGGCACGCACACTCTCTTCGGTAACGTGGCCAGCGCCATGGGCAATGGCTTGATCCAGCAGCGAGAGCGCATCACGCATGCTGCCTGCTGCGCCTTTGGCCAGATGACGCAGCGCGGGTAGCTCGAACGGAATGGTTTCAGCCACCAACACCTGCGATAAATGGTCCACAATCGAGGTTTGCGACATCTGCTTCAAATTGAATTGCAGGCAGCGTGACAGCACCGTCACCGGGATTTTTTGCGGATCGGTCGTTGCGAGAATGAATTTGACGTGCGCCGGGGGTTCTTCCAGCGTTTTCAGCATGGCATTAAAAGCATGCCCGGAGAGCTGATGTACTTCGTCAATGACGTAAACTTTGTAGCGGCCACTCGTTGGCGCATAGGTTGCGCGATCAAGCAGCTGGGTCATATCATCCACGCCGCGATTCGACGCGGCATCCAGCTCGATGTAATCAATAAATCGCCCGCTATCGATCTCCGTGCAAGAAGCGCATACCCCGCAAGGCGTTGAAGTGACACCCGTTTCGCAATTGAGCGCTTTGGCCATGATGCGCGCCAAGGTGGTTTTACCCACGCCGCGCGTACCAGTGAACAAATACGCGTGATGCAGCCGATTTTGTTCCAGCGCATGCGTCAGCGCACGCACGACGTGCTCTTGCCCGACCAGCGTGGCAAACGATTTAGGGCGCCATTTACGAGCGAGTACCTGATAACTCATGCGCTGATTTTACCAAGCAAAAACTGCGCAAAAGTATGACGCAGCTTAATGTTGTACACAATTTAGTACACATTCAAAAAATAAGGGCGGCGAGCCTGATCCCCGGCACTTGCAGAAAGCGGCTGTGGCTGCTTCCTTCCGGACCTGACCAGGTTCACCACCCTACAATGCGGGGAGACCCGCCGCGGCGCAAATTCTAACAGTTTCTGGTGTTATCGCCGTCTTGTTTTGACGAGAATGCAAACTAGCAGAAAATTTTTTGCCTACGGCATGCCATGTCTTTGCGGGAATTTTGTAATCGACTTGGATTAAGATAATAATTAGACCATTGCGCTGTTTCTCAGCCTTTCAATACAGGGAGATCACTATGCCGACTTTGAACATCAACGGGCAAAATCACAAGCTCGATGTGGAACCCGATACCGCTTTGCTGTGGGCTTTGCGCGATACGCTCCAACTCACTGGCACCAAATATGGATGTGGCATTGCGGCCTGCGGCGCGTGCACCGTGTTGCTTAATGGTGCGCCAACTCGTTCTTGCGTTACACCGGTTTCCGCAGCCGTTGGCCAGCGCGTCACGACCATTGAGGGTTTGCCCACGGCAAAGACCGGTAACAAAGCAGCCCGTGCCGTGCAAGCCGCCTGGGAAAAACTGGATGTCGTGCAATGCGGTTACTGCCAGTCCGGACAAATCATGTCGGCTGTTGCATTGCTCACCAGTAATCCCAAACCGACCGATGCAGATATCGACACGGCAATGGCAGGCAATATCTGCCGCTGCGCCACCTATCATCGTATCCGTGCGGCGATTCACGACGCCTCGCGGGCGCTGGCTTGAAGGAGCAGAATCATGAGCATAGACAACGCAAATCGTCGTGAGTTTTTTAAAGTCGGCGCAGGACTCACCCTCGCCTTTTATTTACCGCCCAGCCTCGCCGCATCAAACCTTGGCAAAGGGGCTGCATCGCTCGCCAACACATCCACCCCACCCCTGCCACTCTCACTCAATGCCTTTGTGCGCATTGGCACAGACGATCGTGTCACCGTCATTGCCAAGCATCTTGAAATGGGGCAAGGCACCTACACCGGTCTATCCACGTTAGTTGCTGAAGAACTCGACGCTGCATGGTCACAGATTCATGTTGAAGCAGCGCCAGCAGACGCCAAGCGCTACAACAACCTGTTCTTTGGCCCCATGCAGGCTACCGGGGGCAGCACCTCCCTCGCCAACTCTTTTATGCAGATGCGGCAAGCGGGCGCAACCGCCCGCGCCATGCTGGTGAGTGCCGCCGCGCAGCGCTGGCAGGTGGCGCCAGAATCCATCACTATCCGTCAAGGCGTGGTGACTCATGCCGCCTCAAATCGCAAAGCGCGCTTTGGCGAATTGGTTGAAGCCGCCGCTCAATTACCCGTCCCGCAGGATGTCAAACTGAAAGCGCCAAAGGATTTTGTATATATCGGCAAACACGTTGCGCGCACCGACAGTAAAGCCAAAATTAACGGGACAGCCATTTATACCCAGGATATTCACCTGCCCGGCATGCTCACTGCCGTGGTGGCTCACCCGCCGCGTTTTGGTGCAAAAGTGAAAAGTTTCGACGCCACACGTGCCCGGAGCGTCAAAGGTGTCGTTGATATTGTCGAAATTCCCACCGGGGTTGCCGTGCTGGGCAAAGACTTCTGGTCGGCGAAAAAAGGCCGCGATGCGCTTTCCGTGACCTGGGACGAAACTGCGGCATTCCGCCTGAGCACGGCGGAAATCACCCAGCAGTACAAAACATTACTCGATTCACCAGGTGCCACTGCAAAAAAAGTCGGCGCTGCTGATACGGCGCTGATGGCCGCCCATACGCAATTATCGGCAGACTTCAGCTTGCCCTATCTCGCACACGCCACGATGGAGCCGATGAATTGCGCCATCCGGCTCGATACCGAAGGTTGCGAAGTATGGAATGGCGAGCAAGCTCAAACTACCGACCAACTAAAGATTGCCGCCGCCCTGGGCTTGAAGCCGGAACAAGTCAAGATCAATATGCTGTACGCAGGCGGCAGTTTTGGCCGTCGCTCCAGCACCCAGTCCGACTATCCACTCGAAGCGGCCCAGATCGCTAAAGCCATATTCACCGCCGGCAAACCCGCCTTGATCAAGCTGGTATGGACTCGCGAAGACGATATGCGTGCTGGCTCCTACCGGCCACAATTCATGCACCGGATCACCGCCGGACTGGATGCCGAAGGAAATCTCATGGCCTGGAAGCAACGCATCGTCGGGCAATCAATTCTTGTCGGGACAGCCCTCGAAGGTTATGTGAAAGATGGCATCGACATGAGCTCGGTAGAAGGCGCAGTCAACCTGCCTTATGCAACCGCTAATCTCAGCGTCGATCTCCACTCGCCAAAGCTCGGCGTGCCGGTGTTATGGTGGCGCTCTGTCGGTTCGACGCATTCCGCGTTTGCGATTGAATCCTTTGTGGATGAATTGGCGTATGCGGCTAAAAAAGACCCGATAGCATTCCGCCGCAAATTGCTCACCGAGCATCCGCGCCATCTTGGTGTCATTGATTTAGCGATGCGTGCCAGCGGCTGGGATAAACCCTTGGCCCCAGGAAAATTCGGCGAAAAACGCGGACGGGGCTTTGCTGTGCATGAGTCGTTTAACAGTTTTGTTGCCAATGTAGCCGAAGTCACCGTCAAGCCCGATGGCAGCTTCAAGGTCGATCGGGTAGTTTGCGCTGTCGATTGCGGCATTGCGGTTAATCCCGATGTGGTGCGCGCACAAATGGAAGGCGGCATCGGCTTTGGCCTCAGCGCTGCGCTGCATAGCGAAATTACGTTGAATGAAGGGCGTGTCGAGCAATCAAATTTCACCGACTATCCGGTGTTGCGCATCAATGAAATGCCCGATATTGAAGTGCACATCGTACCCTCAGCCGAACCACCCACAGGTGTCGGTGAGCCGGGCACGCCAGTTGTCGCGCCTGCCGTGGCGAATGCTTTGTTTGCTGCAACCGGCGAGCGTCTGAGGCAATTGCCGTTCAGGCTGGGCGCGGCAAAGTCGGCATGACAGTCACTTAATGGATAGCGTGGATAGCGCCAATGGATAGCGCCGACCTGCAGGTTTTGCGCACCGCCATTGTCTGGCTAGAAGCCGGACATCGCGTGATGCTGGTTACAGTCGCTGCAACCTGGGGTTCAGCACCACGCCCGCCGGGTGCCTGGGCGCTAATACGCGATGATGGCGCATTCACCGGCTCGGTCTCCGGCGGCTGCATTGAGGATGACCTGGTGCAGCGTGTGCGTGACGGCAGCCTGATGAACGATCGGCCGTTGGATGTCGTCACTTACGGCGTGACGCGCGAAGAATCTGCCCGCTTTGGTCTGCCCTGCGGCGGCACGCTGCGGCTGATACTTGAAAGCGCACCGGATCTACAACAGATGAAACAACTACTGCAACGCATTCAATCAGGCCAAATAACTGCGCGCACACTCGATCTGGCCAGCGGCCATGTCACGCTGGATGATGCAACAGGAAAAGACACCCTTAGCTGGAACGGCCAGCAACTGACGAGCATTCACGGCCCGCAACTGCGTCTGCTGATCATTGGTGCGGGGCAAATTTCCGACTATCTATCCACCATGGCACAAGCCCTCGACTACGCAGTCACCGTGTGCGATCCCCGCGAAGAATATCGCGCCGCTTGGCAAGTGTCCGGAACACGCTTGATCACCGAAATGCCCGATGATGCGGTGCGCGCGCTCAATGCCGATGCGCGCACCGCAATTGTTGCATTGACGCATGATCCCAAACTGGATGACATGGCCCTGCTCGAAGCGCTCAAATCGCCCGCGTTTTATGTCGGCGCTCTCGGCTCGCGCGCCAACACAGCCAAGCGCAAAGAGCGTCTGCGTCAGTATTTTGATCTCAGTCCGGAAGAACTTGATCGGCTGCACGGGCCGGTAGGATTACCCATCGGCAGTCGCACGCCAGCCGAAATTGCCGTATCCATTCTGGCTGAAATGACGGCCGTCAGGCATGGCGTGACAATCAATAATGCTGGGTACAAACCAACCACAATCAACGAAGAAAGCTGCTCGCTGCCATGAGCAGTACATCCGGTTACTGCGGCATTTTGCTAGCCGCAGGTCGCTCTCAACGCTTCGGCACCGACAAACTCATGCATCCGCTCGCCGCTGACCTGCCTATGGCCTGTGTCAGTGCAGCCCATCTCCAATGCGTACTGCCCCACACCCTCGCCGTCGTGCGACCAGATCAGTTCAGCTTGATCAAACAATTTGCAGCGCAGGGCATACAAACAGTCACACTTGCCCAGACGGATGGCGGCATGGGTCTGAGCATCGCCGCCGGTATTGCCGCCACCCATAGCGCCTGCGGCTGGCTCATTGCACTGGCTGACATGCCTTTCATTCAGTCCGAAACAATCGCTCAAGTGCTGGCTTCATTGCAATGCGGTAGCGCCATCACCGCGCCGCTTTATCAAGGCCGACGCGGTCATCCAGTAGGCTTTTCTGCCGCCTTCGGCGAGTCATTGCGCGCATTACATGGCGACATAGGGGCACGCGACTTGTTAATGCAGCATAGAAACAAAATCAAGCTAATCACATGCGATGACCCAGGAGTCCTTGCCGATATTGATACACCCGCAGACCTGCTAACGAACAATTCTATCGGGTCATAAACAGTAGTCATTACAGCTACCGAATTTGCTTTATACCCAAAACTGCCAAGAGGCAACCAAGCAGCATTTGAGGTGCATTAGCATCAGTTACACTTGATCCAATAATAATTTCAAACCATGTCTTGGTTTCATAATTTTTCTGGGGGATCCACATGCAAGCCAACATCAAGTCTGCTCATCTAGTGCGGTTTTTTCTCACGCTTTTTTCACTTTTAACGACCCATACTGCCTTGGCAGGAGGCGGCTATTTTTCCTTGGGCTACGGCCCTATCGCACGACAAATGGCAGGGGCTGTCACGGCCGTCGCCGAGGATGCGTTTGCTGGCTCTTCCAACCCAGCAAAACTCAGCGCAGTCAGCGACCGTTTTGAAGCAGGTGCCGAACTATTCAATCCTCATCGCAAAGTGGAACGCACAGGCTCCGGCACACCTTTTGATTTTTCATCAGACAGCAAAAACTCATTGTTTCTTATCCCGGAGTTTGCCTATGTCCGTCGGATGAACGATCAGCTGTCCCTTGGGGTGACTGTCTATGCCAATGGTGGACTCAATAGCGAATATAACGATTCAACGGGCATTCCCGGCACCAATCTTAACCCCGCACAGTGCGGCACTACGCCGGGCAATTTTTTTGGTGGTTGTTATGAAGCCGGCTTTGATCTGGCGCAACTCATTGTTGCCCCAACTGCCGCCTGGAAGATCGCGCCAGGCCACAGCATTGGTATCTCACCGCTCTTGACCGTGCAGCGCTTCAAGTCTTTTGGACTGCAAGCGTTTGCGCCGACTTCGCTTTATCCAGACAAAGTCACCAACCGGGGCTATGACTATGCGTTCGGTGGCGGCGTACGGATTGGCTGGTATGGCGAGATCAACTCCTGGCTCAACCTGGGCGCGGCCTATTCAACCAAGATTTACATGCAGGATTTTGATAAATACAAGGGCTTGTTTGCAGAAGGCAGTTTCGATATCCCGTCAAATTACAGCCTTGGGGTTGCCATCAAGCCGGTCACCGGTTGGTTGGTGGCTTTTGATGTTCAGCGCATCAATTTTGGTGATGTCAAAGCGCTTGGCAACAGTCTTTTGAATACGCTGACCAATCCCGTCGCCAATCCACTAGGCAGCGCTTCGGGTAGTGGCTTTGGCTGGCGGCGAAATCAAACCAATTACAAACTGGGCATAGCTTACGCAGCAACCCCCAAACTCACGTTGCGCACGGGCTTTGCCTATGGCCAACGGCCTAACGACAATGATATTAACGCAGTCAGCTTTAGCCTCCTGACACCTAACCCTTTACGTCAGGCTAGCCTCGGATTTAGCTGGAAAACAGATCAAGGTAGCGAATTTCATATGGCAGCCTCACGATTTATCAAGGGCACGTATCAAGGACCTTCTGCGTTGTTTCCCGGCGCTATGGAATCAGTGACGCCCTACGTCAACACCCTGAGCGCTGCCTGGAGTTGGCGTTTGTAATTTGCCTACTTTGGCACGAGGATACGCTATAGAATAAAAACCTCAATTGGCTCTGCAGAATGTGCAGACTTGTCCCGTTGAAACATCGTTTCACTTTACATACACAGGAGAGAACGTTTCATGAAACTATATTACGCCCCTGGCGCCTGTTCGCTTGCGCCACACATTGTGCTCGAAGAATCCGGCCTCGCTTATGAGTCAGAAGCCATTGACCTGCGTGGCAACCGTATGACCAGCTCTGGCAAAGACTTTAGCCAGATCAATGCCAAAGGCTATGTTCCCGCGCTGGTAATGGATGACGGCCAACTGCTCACCGAAGGCCCGGCAATTAACCAATACCTCGCTGACCGTGTACCAGAAAAAAAACTGGCCCCCGCCAACGGCTCGATAGACCGTTATCGCCTGCAAGAATGGCTGACTTTTTTGGGTACCGAATTGCACAAAAGTTTTTCGCCGCTATTTAATCCTGCTGCGTCCGACGACTGGAAAAAAGCATCTCTTGAGACGGTGGATCGCCGCTTGGCATATGTCGCTACACAACTCGCTGGCAAGCAGTTTCTCGTCGGAGATAACTTCACCATTGCCGATGCGTATTTGTTCACCATCCTCGGCTGGGGGCAATACGTTGGTCTGGACATCGGCAAATGGCCGGCGCTGAAGGAATACCATGGCCGTATCTTCATGCGTCCCGCCGTGCAAGCCGCACTCAAGGCAGAAGGCCTGATTCCTTCCGCTTAAGGCATCGCTAAAAGCAGCAGGTGGCTCCAAACCAGAAAATCTGGGGCTGCCTGCCGCATCGTGTATAACTAAAAAAACGAGGAGAAGATATTTTGAGCGATAAAAAAACCACCGTCCATGTCACCCGTGAGATGGATGCACCAGCCAGTGCCGTATGGGCAACCGTACGTGACTTTTCTGGCATTACAAAGTTTTTACCCATGCTTGAATTGGTCGGCCAGGCTGATAACACGATCGGCTCAATTCGCACCCTTAAACAAGGCGATGCTATTTTTCGCGAGCGCCTCGAAGCACTGGATGATGCAGCGCGCATCCAGCGTTATTCCATTGTCGAAGCACCTGTTCCTTTTCAGGATTATCTTAGCGAACTGGCAGTGCGTGACCTGGGCAACAATCGCTGCGCCGTAAGCTGGTCATCGACTTTCGTCGTCGTCGGCGCCCCTGAAGCTGATGTCGTTGGCATGATTAATGGCCTCTACAATGCAGGAATTGACCAGCTCGTGAAACTGCACACCTAAATCGCCAAGTCGCACACGCTGACCTGTCATCAGTTGCTATAAACGCTATAAACACTTGATGGCAGGCAACCAATTCTTGATGCACCAGGGGGAAAAGATGACAAAAAAAGAAAACGGAAAAGCCGCCGTTACCCGCCCGATGACGGGGGACGAATATCTGGAAAGCCTGCGCGATGGGCGTGAAGTGTACATTTTTGGCGAGCGCGTCAAGGATGTCACCACCCACCCGGCCTTTCGCAATTCAGCGCGGATGACTGCACGTTTATATGACGCGATGCATGATCCGGCCAAAAACAGCCAGTTGGCTGTGCCCACCGACACAGGCAGCGGCGGCTTTACCCATCCGTTTTTCAAAGCGCCGCGTAATGCTGAAGACCTAGTTAAATCGCGCGATGCGATTGCGGAATGGCAGCGCATCGGCTACGGCTGGCAAGGGCGGGCACCCGATTACAAAGCCAGCTTTATTGCAGCGATGGGCGCTATCCCGGAGTTTTTTGGCGAGTACGAGGGCAATGCCCGGGCCTGGCACAAGAAAACCCAAGAGAGCCTGCTCTACTGGAACCATGCCATTGTTAACCCGCCGATTGATCGCAACAAGGGCTCATCTGAAATAGAAGATATCTGCGTGCATGTGGAGCGCGAAACCGATGCCGGCATTATCGTGTCAGGTGCTAAAGTTGTTGCTACCAATTCGGCGTTAACCCACCAGAATTTTGTCGGCTTATACGGTGTTCCCGTCAAAGACCCTCGTTTCGCTTTGATTTTCACCCTGCCAATGAACTCACCCGGCCTGAAGATTATCTGCCGTACCTCATACGAGTATGCCGCAGCCGTCATGGGCACCCCTTTTGACTACCCGCTCTCCAGCCGCATGGACGAAAACGACTCCGTCCTCGTGCTCGACAAGGTTTTAGTGCCTTGGGAAAATGTCTTCGCCTATCGCGACATCAATACCGTGAATAACTTCATTTTTGGTTCAGGCTTCATGTCGCGCGCCTTGTTTCATGGCTGCACACGGCTGGCAGTCAAACTTGATTTCATTACCGGCTTGTTTATCAAAGCGACAGAAACAACCGGTGCCAACGAATTTCGTGGCGTGCAAGGGCGTATCGGCGAAGTGCTGGCCTGGCGCAACTTGTTCTGGAGTCTCTCGGAAGCCATGGCACGCAACCCGGAACCATGGGGCAAGGATTCTGTCCAGGTCAATAACGAAGCCGCCAGCGCTTATCGTGTTTTTGCGCCCATGGCCTACCCCATGATCAAGGATCTGATCGAAAAAGATCTCGGCGCTGCGCTTGTCTACTTACCATCGCATGCCGCTGATTTTCTCAACCCGGATACCAGGCCTTACCTTGATCGCTTTGTACGTGGATCCAATGGGATTACAGCAGAGAGCCGCGTAAAAATTCTCAAGTTGCTCTGGGATGCCATTGGCACTGAATTTGGCAGCCGACATGAGTTGTATGAGCGCAACTACGCAGGCAATCACGAAGATAACCGGATACAGACACTCGGTTACGCTACCGCGACGGGAAAAATAGACCAGCTCAAGGGGTTTGTCGATACCTGCCTGAATGAATATGACCTCAATGGCTGGACAGCCCCAGACCTCATCAACCCGACCGATGTTGGCCTGTTTGGTAAAAAGTAAGGCTTCATTCCCTGATTGATTTAAGTAGCAAGCACGATGGCGCGACGATACTTGTTGCGCCATCGTGCATTGACAATTCACAACCTGCCTAATTGATTGATCCCACAAAAAGTCGGCGCTGGTGAGACGGCGGACAACTGCTGCCACACGGGTATAAGCGGAGAAAACTGGCCGCCGTGGTTATGCGAATCCGTTTTTTTATGTCCTGCGCCGCAACTGCGACTCTAACCCAAGCTTCTTTGCTTGATATGCCACGCGCGGACGGGTAACACCCAAGGCTCTGGCCACGGCAGACAGGTTGCCACGATGCTGTTCTATCGCCGCTTGCAGTGAAACCGCCGTGATGGAATTCAATCCCCCCTCATGATTTACAACATCCATCTCAGATATGGGCTGATCATTAACAACACCCGGCGTTGAACTAGCAAAAACAGGCTGCGGTGCCACTCGCGTCATTGGTAGCGCCGGTCGTGGCAAACCCACCCCGGCAGCTACCGCAGCAGGAAGGTGTCCAATATCCATGGCACCACCTTCAGCAGAAAGAATAATCGCGCGTTCCACGATATTTTCAACCTCGCGCACATTCCCCGGCCATTCATAGGAAAGCAGCGCATCAAGCGCCCGCTCGGTGAACCCCGTGCGATGTCGTTTATGGATGTCGCAATAACGCCGCAAAAAGTAATCCGCCAAAATAGGAATATCTTCCCTCCGCTCGCGCAACGGAGGAATCGCAATCGGAAAAATATTCAAGCGGAACATTAAATCCTGCCGAAAGTTGCCTTTGGCAACGGCCAGTTCAAGATCAATGTTGGTTGCTGCGATGATGCGCACATCCAGATGGCGCGACTTCGTGCTACCGACACGCTCTACCTCACCTTCTTGCAATACGCGCAGCAGTTTGCCTTGTGCCGCCAGGCTTAAGCAGCCGATTTCATCGAGAAACAGGGATCCGGTATCTGCTAACTCAAAACGGCCCGGTCGCGAAATGGTAGCACCGGTAAAAGCCCCCTTCTCCACCCCGAATAAATCAGTCTCGATGAGTGACTCGGGAATCGCCGCACAGTTGATCGCAACAAACGGCTTTTCTGCGCGGGGGCTCACAGCATGTAGCGTTTGCGCAAAAATCTCTTTACCTACGCCTGTCTCGCCGAGCAGAAGAACAGGTGCCGTCGTATCTGCCACCCGCTCGATCATGTGGCATACGCTATTGAAAGCGGCAGAAATACCAATGAGCTGACGCCCCTTAAAGCGCGACTTATTTGCATTTTCTACCGCAGACACTTGCTCGATATTTCCGGAAACAGCCGTCTCTTGGTCACCCAGGCTAATAATTTTTCGATTCGCAAAGGGTTGCGCATCAAAATAGCGTAAATCCTCTTGAACATCTGGCCAGTCATCTACCGGTTTGCCAATAATGCGGCAAGCATCGTGACCCATCGCACCGCATTCCACCTCCCGGTAAACCACACGTCGGCCAAAAAATGCGCTGCTGTAACCTGAGGCATATCCAATCTGCATCCAGCAAACCGGGTCTGCCGATACCCCATAATCTGCGGCATGCGCCTCATCTTCAATAGAGCCCCACCACAAAAACTCGGTGTAAAACCGGCCGCGCGCCACATCAACATCAACGACCACCGGCTCCACTCTGACCACACCCTCCAGGGCATGAAGCTGGGGTCCGATTGAGAATGCGTCATACACGCTGCTGTCTTTGCGCACGCTATTTACCAGCTCTGCATCTTTACTCCCGGCCAGATAACCCATCCGCGTGAGCAATCCACGCGCCCGATCAATGCCCAGACTTTCAATGAGCTCACGCCGTAAAGCAGAAAATGCTGACAAATGCAGCATAAACATGCGCTTGCCATCGAGCCATATCTGGCCGGATTCAGGCGCAAGATGCAACCGTGCTATCAGATCATCAAAACCAGGTAGCTGGTTATTTTTAAAACCTCCCAAAGTCTTCGGTTGAGGCTGCCGCTTCATAAGTCAATTATTAATAAAATTAATATCAATAATGTATATCAATGATTAACTATTGGCAAAATCTTTTGGAAAATAAAATATTGCGTCGCAATATTTTATTTTCCAAAACTAAAAATAGAGATAAATAAATATTGCGCATTGCAGCAATTGCAGATGGCACATAACCTGCATATCAACTAGAAAGTCACAATTACAAAACATCCATGGAGGAGTGATGAGCAGTTCGGAAAATCCTGATATCGCCAAACGCTACGTGCGCGTTATTCAGCGTCGCGCTGATGGATTTATCGAATTTCATTTTGCCATTGGACATACAGAATACTTTGCCGAACTCATGCTTAAAGAAAAAGATTTTCATATTTTCTGTGCTGAAAACAATGTGGAGTTTCTGCCTGAAGGTGAACAAAAAAGCGAAAGCGCATTTGACTGGACGCTACGAAATGTCGCTAAAGGCAGTAAGACTCCTGGTACTTTTGATCAATAAAACGCTGCAAACACTTCACGAAACCAATAATTCAGATTTTTCAAGGAGGGCAATATGTCGGTAGAAATCAAGGCAGTAGAAATCAAGCCATTGCGCAACACATTTACCAATGTGGCCGAACTCATCGGCGGTGATAAACCTGCATCCCGTTATCAAGAAGCCACTTTGGGTGTTCAAGCAACAACCAACATGCATTACCGCCCCACCTGGGAGCCTGAGTTTGAGTTATTCGATCCGCGGCGTAGCGCCATTCAAATGCGTGAATGGTATGACTTGAAAGATCCACGCCAGCTTTACTACGCCTCCTGGACGATACAGCGTGCCAAGGAGCAGGAAACGCAAGAAGCCAATTTTGATTTTGTCGAATCACGTTACCTGCATTTGAGCTTGCCTGACGATGTAAAAAAACTCTCGCTAGACGTTCTGTTGCCGTTGCGTCACGCCGCCTGGGGCGCCAACATGAACAACAACGAGCTCTGCTCGCGCGCTTTTTCTGAGGTGCTTATTTCCCCGGCCATCATGCAAGCCATGGATAACCTGGGGATCGCGCAGTACCTCACCCGCCTCGGCCTGCTGCTGGATGAACCTGAAGTCCTCGACGCCGCCAAAGCCCAATGGATGTCAGGCGAGGCATGGCAACCCCTGCGTCACATGATCGAAGATTCTTTCGTTGTCCGCGACTTCATGGAAATATTCTTGGTACAAAATTTTGTCTTTGATGGCTTGCTCTACCCGCTCATTTATGACCGCTTCGTGGATGACACACTCACCTCGCGCGGAGGGAGTGCCGTGGCCATGCTGACCTCATTTATGCCCATGTGGTTTGGTCAGAGCAGCAAATGGGTTGATGGCGTGCTCAAAGTAGCCGTGGCTGAATCGGAACAAAACAAGGCGCTGATCAGCCAATGGACAACCACCTGGCGTGATCGCGCGGTGACGGCGCTCACGCCGATCGCGGCCATGGCGTTTGGCAATAGCCAAGAGACCATGATGAATGAAGTGATTGAACAATTCAATGCGCGCGCCAAGAAGCTTGGCATCGCAGCTTAAACGGAGGCACTCGAATGTCTAAGGTTTTTATTATTGTGCAAGCCAATGAAGAAGCGCGCCCCATCGTGGAAGCGCTCTTGCAAGACAACCCCCATGCCGTAGCTCAGGAATCCCCTGCCATGGTACGCGTCGAAGCGGAAGGGAAAATGACACTTAACCGTGCCACGGTAGAAGATTTAACCGGACAACCCTTCAATATCCAGCAATTGCATGTCAATCTAATTTCAATTAGTGGTCACATTGATGAAGATGATGACTACTTAACCGTTGCATGGGCAAACTAATTTAGGAGACACATGATGGACATGAAAGCTACCAAGAAAAAGCTCGGCATCAAAGAACGCTACGCGCATATGACACGCGGATTGGGTTGGGAGCCAACCTACCAATCGGCCGATGCCGTATTTCCTTATGACAAATACGAAGGAATCAAGATTCACGACTGGGACAAGTGGGTAGATCCCTTTCGGTTAACAATGGATGCCTACTGGAAATATCAAGGCGAAAAAGATCGCAAACTGTACGCAGTAATCGAGGCCTTTGCGCAAAACAATGGTCACCTGAATATCACGGATGCACGTTACCTCAGTGCCATCAAGCTATTCTGGCAAGGCGTGAGTCCGCTTGAAAATTATGTGGTGCAAGGCTTCGCACGTGCTGGCCGACATTTTCGCGGTGAAGCTTCGCGCGTCGCATGCCAGATGCAAGCTGTCGATGAATTACGTCATTATCAAACCCAGGCGCACTCAATTTCCAACTACAACAAGTACTACAACGGGTTCCACAGCCAACGGCATATGTGGGATCGTGTGTGGTACCTCTCGGTTCCCAAATCGTTTGGTGAAGATGCGCTAACCTCCGGCCCCTTTGAATTTCTGATCGCGATCAGCTTTTCATTTGAATATGTACTGACGAATCTCTTGTTTGTTCCCTTCATGTCGGGTGCCGCCTATAACGGTGACATGAGTACGGTCACATTTGGCTTTTCAGCACAGTCCGATGAATCCCGTCATATGACACTCGGTATTGAGGCCATCAAGTTTCTGCTGGAACAAGACCCGGCAAATGTGCCTATCGTTCAAGGCTGGATCGATAAATGGTTTTGGCGTGGTAGCAAAGTACTCGCGCTGGTAGGCATGATGATGGATTACATGCTGCCCAAACGGGTGATGAGCTGGAAGGAGGCTTGGGAAATCTATGCCGAAGAAAATGGTGGCGCACTGTTCCGCGACCTTGCCCGTTACGGCATTCGTCCTCCAAAAGGATGGGCAGATGCCTGTGAAGCAAAAGATCATCTCTCCCACCAAGTCTGGCTACTTTTCTACGAATATGGTGGTGCGGCTGCGTTCCATACATGGTCGCTAACGGATGAAGAACTCGACTGGTTGTCAGCAAAATACCCTGACAGCTTCGATAAATACTATCGGCCACGTCTGGAATTTTTACGCGACAAGCATGCGCGTGGCGAACGTGTTTACCAAGGCACGCTGCCAACCTTGTGCACCACCTGCCAGATTCCACTGTGCTTCACCGAGCCGGGTGACCCGACCAAAATTTCTCACCGTGAAACCGTGCACAAAGATGAAAAATATGTCTTCTGCTCTGACCATTGCCAGGAAATCTTCGGCAACGAGCCAGAAAAGTTTGTACAAAGCTGGTTGCCGGTAAATCAGATTTACCAGGGCAACTGCTTTAACCCGGATGTTGATCCCACCGCACCTGATTTTGATCCGCTCAAGGCTGTGCTGGAATACTTCAAATACAACCTGGGTCGAGATAACGGCGACTTTGAAGGCTCCGAAGATCAGCGCAACTTTGCTATGTGGCGTGGTCAAGCATCAAAGAATTAAATCGCATTAGTCATTGATTCCGGCTGCTGCAACACGCAGCAGCCCTTGCTAACTACAGGAGGTTAAATATGTCAGTCATTGCTTTGGGGCCTTACGAGTTTGCCCCGCGCGACCAGGTAAAAAATTTCCACGGAAATATTCTGGTCAATTTTTGCTGGGATCGGCACGTACTCGTTTCTGCGCCGTTTGCCGTTGCCCTGCCACCTGCCATGACGCTTCGTGAAGCAATCATGACGCGGATTGTGCCGTCCATTGCCTTTCACCCGGATGCTGAAAAAATTGACTGGAATACTGTGCAATGGGAGAAAGATCACCAACCGTGGCAACCGGATCTCGACAAATCGCTGGCTGAAAACAAGGTAGGCCACAAAGACTACCTTCTGTTTATCACGCCAGAACTTAAAGGCCTGAACAATGCTGGCTTGTGAACGTAACCTTTAACTATTCTTTAAAACAGGGTGAAGTGCGGCATATGTGCAAAATGCTGCCCTTCTTTCTTTTAAAGACAAGAGGAAAAAACGCACCGCATGACTTACGAACTGACCATTGAACCCATGGGCGCAACGCTCGAAATTGAAGAGGGTCAAACCATTCTCGATGCTGCTTTGCGAGCAGGCATTTATATTCCCAATGCTTGTGGACATGGCTTGTGCGGCACCTGCAAAGTACAGGTTTTGGATGGCGAGATCGAGCATGGTCAAGCCTCTTCTTTTGCGCTCATGGATTTCGAACGCGATGAAGGCATGACTCTGGCTTGCTGTGCCACCCTCAATAGCGATGTCACCATCGAAGCTGAAATAGAAGAAGACACCGACGCTGAGCAAATCCCTGTGCGAGATTTTCCGGGCACGGTGAGCCGGGTTGTTGATTTGACGCCCACCATCAAAGGCGTATTCATCGAGCTGGACGAGCCGATTCACTTTCAGGCAGGGCAATACATTCAGTTTGTCGTGCCCGGCAAAGGCATCGAGCGGGCTTTCTCTCTGGCCAATGCACCTTCATCGCTTTCTTCTACTGCGAAAGAAATTGAAATCAATGTACGCATTGTCGCAGGAGGCGAAGGCACGACCTATATTCACAATCAACTAAAAGTCGGCGATGGTGTTACGGTGAAAGGACCTTATGGACGATTTTTCGTACACCAATCTGCGCGCAAACCACTCGTTTTCATGGCAGGTGGCTCGGGTTTATCCAGCCCGCGCTCGATGATTCTGGACTTGCTGAACAATGGCTGGGATCTTCCCATCACACTCATTTACGGCCAACGCAATCGAGCAGAGTTGTATTACCACGATGAGTTTGTTGCACTCGCAGCAACGCACCAAAATTTCCGTTATATCCCCGCCTTGTCAAACGAGCCTGCCGAGTCTGACTGGGGCGGATACCGTGGATATGTTCATGATGCGGCCACCGCGACCTACCCTGATGGATTTGTAGGTAACCAAGCCTATTTATGCGGCCCGCCATTAATGATCGATGCCTGTATTAACGCCTTGATGCAAGGCCGCTTGTTTGAAGATGATATTTATTTTGAGAAGTTTATTTCTGCTGCCGATGCGCAGCAGGTACGCTCACCTTTATTTAGAAAAATTTAATCATCACCCCGATTTTTTGTATTACCCGTTACATACAAACCATACCCTTTTAGAGGAGAAAAATTATGGCAAATTTAGGCAGATTGGACTGGTATGACATTGCTCGCAATACCAACTGGCAGCCCACCTACGTTCAAGAAGATGAGTTGTTTCCTCCACAAATGTCAGGCAGCATGGGGATTCCCTTGCCAGAATGGGAATCATATGACGAGCCCTATAAACAGACCTATCCCGAATACGTCAAGATTCAGCGGGAAAAAGATGCCGGCGCGTATTCTGTCAAGGCAGCACTTGAGCGCAGCAACATGTTTGAAAATGCTGATCCCGGCTGGCTTAGTGTCCTGAAAGCACACTTTGGTGCAATTGCACGGGCTGAATACTCAGCCTCGACGGCTGAAGCCCGCATGGCGCGCTTTGGCAAAGCGCCTGGCATGCGCAACATGGCCACCATGGGTATGCTGGATGAAATTCGTCATGGCCAAATTCAGCTTTACTTTCCTCATGAATATTGCCCCAAAGATCGCCAGTTTGATTGGGCACATAAAGCCTACGATACCAACGAATGGGCCATTCTTGCCTCGCGCCACATGTTTGATGACATGATGACGACTCGCGGTGCCGTTGATACGGCACTCATGTTGACCTTTGCCTTTGAAACAGGGTTTACCAATATGCAGTTTCTAGGCCTGGCAGCTGATGCTGCCGAGGCAGGAGACTGGACGTTTTCCAACTTGATCTCCAGCGTGCAAACGGATGAATCACGACACGCCCAGATTGGCGCTCCACTGGTTGCAATCCTGATTAAAAACGGGAAGAAAGCCGAAGCACAAAAAATGGTTGATATTGGTATCTGGCGAGCCTGGAAACTTTTCTCTGTGCTTACCGGCCCAATGATGGATTACTACACTCCGCTAGAGCATCGAAAACAATCCTTCAAAGAGTTCATGGAGGAATGGATTGTGACGCAGTTTGAGCGCTCATTAATTGATCTTGGCCTGGATAAACCCTGGTTCTGGGATCAATTTCTAGAAGAGCTCAACTACCAGCACCACGGCATGCACCTGGGCGTATGGTACTGGCGGTCAACCGTGTGGTGGAACCCAGCTGCGGGGGTTTCACCCGAAGAGCGCACATGGCTGGAAGAAAAATATCCCGGCTGGAATGCTACCTGGGGAACCAACTGGGACGTCATCACGGACAATTTGCTCGCGGGAAAACGCGAATTATCCTACCCCGAGACGCTACCGGTGGTATGCAATATGTGTCAGCTACCGATCAATGCCACCCCTGGCCCGACCTGGAAAGTCCGTGACTTCCCGCTTGATTACAAAGGGCGGACGTACCATTTCTGCTCTGAAGGCTGTCAGTGGTGTTTTGAGCAAGAACCAGAACGTTACAAAGATCATTTATCGTTAATTGATCGTTTCCTGGCTGGCATGGTTCAGCCAATGAATCTCGCCGGTGGCCTGCAGTACATGGCATTGGCACCTGGAGAAATCGGCGACGATGCACACAACTACGCCTGGGTTGAAAAAATTCGTGCTGCTCGCCAAAAAGCAGCTGCCTGAGACACATCCTTGCCAGCTGGTGATTGACCCGTGGATGAAAGCTTGACTTGTTGTCATCGCCTTCACCCACCTTCACCGCCTGATTAACTTTATTTTTAACTATATTTCGAGGATTTAAAAATGGCATTATTTCCCTTAACGTCCAATTTTCAAGGGGATTTTGTATTGCAGCTTCTGCCTGTGGATACTGAAAATACCATGGACGAAGTCGCAGCGGCGGCAGCTCATCATTCCGTTGGCCGTCGTGTCCCCGCACGTCCTGGCCACACCATGCGGGTACGTCAGCAAGGCGCCAAGGAACCCTTGCCACGTACCCTCAAAGTGAGCGAATCCGGCTTGAAACCGATGGAATGCATCGAAGTCATCTGGGAATAAACACTATGGCCTTTAAAAAAGTCTGCACACTGGATGACCTGTGGGAAGGCGAGATGGAATCCTACTCGGTCAATGATCAGGAAGTTTTATTGTTAAGTCTCGAGGGAGGAGATATTCGCGCCTACCAAGGGATGTGCCCGCATCAGGATATTTTGCTGGCGGAAGGTCAATTCGATGGCAAATCGCTCATTTGCCGTGCACACCAGTGGGTATTTGATGCCAAAACTGGAACAGGCATCAATCCGGATGATTGCCAACTGGCGAAATATCCTGTGCGCATCGAGAACGAAGAAATCTTTGTTGACACTGAAGGCGTGGTGCCCTTATTTACGCCTGTTTGAGTCGCTACGATCCAATGGATTTGCAACCGTGGTGGGTTGATCCCCACCTTAGAAAGGAAGAAAAATGAGCACTGCAGCAGAGGTATCCCAAAATAATAATGTCGGCCCCGTGATGCGCCAGGGTGAACTAGCGCAAGCTGTTGTGGAAGCGGCAGAAATTGATAATCCTGACAAGATCATCAAAGTTGAAGACAAAGTTGCCTACTTGCGCATCCAGACCAGCGATGAAATGATTCTTAAACGACAAACCATTGAAGAAATGCTGGGGCGGCCATTCAGCATGAGTGAAATTGAAATCGAACTCGCCTCTTTTGCCGGACGTATCGATACCCAAGTTGAATACATCCGCTTTTACCACGCCAAGCATTTATAAACTGAATAATTAAATTCAAGGAGCTTCCTCATGAGCGAAATCGAGGTTTTAAAACCCCTGAAAACCTGGAGTCATTTGGCTAAAAGGCGTCGCAAGCCAAGCGAATATGAAATTGTTTCCGTCAACATTCTGTATAACACGCGGAAAGGATGCGCGCCCTACGACCTGGATCCGGAAGTCGCGATGAATCGGTGGTACAAGCAATATCGCGATGCAAGCCCCTTGCAGCACGACGACTGGAATGCGTTTCGCGATCCCGATGAGCTTGTCTATCGCACCTACAACATGCTGCAAGATGGCCAGGAAACTTATATTCATGGCCTATTCAACCAGTTCAATGAGCGCGAGCACGACAAAGCGCTTGATTCCAAATGGGCCGGTACATTGGCACGTCTCTATACCCCTACACGATACTTATTTCATACCGTGCAAATGGCATCGGCATACATACAGCAAATGTCGCCTGCCAGCACCATTACCAACTGCGCCGCTTTTCAAGCGGCTGATTCCTTCCGCTGGTTAAGTCATACGGCCTATCGCACCAAAGAGCTTTCGCTCACCTTTGCCGACAAAGGCTTTGGTGTGGATGAATGCGCCTATTGGGAGACTGATCCCGCATGGCAAGGCTTTCGCGAATTAATGGAAAAACTGTTAATTGCCTGGGATTGGGGTGAAGCTTTTGTCGCCTTGAATTTGGTTACCAAACCAGCGATTGAGGAAGCAGTGTTGCGCAAACTGGGTGAAGCTGCTCGTCACAATGGCGATACTTTATTGGGCATGCTGACGGACAATCAGTTGATGGATGCAGTCCGCCATCGTCGTTGGACGACAGCGCTGGTCAAAATGACTCTGGAAAAAGAGGGTAATGCTGCAGCGATCAAACAGTGGATTGCCAAATGGGAACCCTTGGCTGACAAAGCCATAGACGCTTTTTGTGCTGCCACACCTGAAGTTCCCGATGCCGCACATGACGCCAAACAAGCAACACGGGATTTTCGGCTTTCTCTGGCACTTTAATCAGCCAATCAATCCGTTCAGACTAAACCCAATCATCACCCGTCAATTTAATAAACTTGATAAAACAAGAGGGACCTCATGAAAGCAGCAGTCTATTTTGGCCCGCAAGATATTCGATGCACGACGATTCCAGACTCGACGCTGCGTGCCGATCATGAAGTGCTAGTCAAGGTGACCGCAACTTCGATCTGTGGATCGGATCTGCATCTATACCGTGGAGCGCTTGATGGCATCATGGAAAAGGGAAAGTCACAAACCGGGCATGAACTGATCGGCGAGGTGCTTGCAGTAGGTAAAACAGTTGGTCGCTTTAAGAAAGGCGATCGAATCAGCATGGGCTACTCGGCCTCATGTGGAGACTGCTACATGTGCAAAGTGGGCCAAACAGCACACTGCGAAACCACACACAAAGCAGTGTATGGCTTTGGGGTGCCGTTTGGCAGCTTGAATGGTACGCATGCGGAAACACTGGTGTTGCCTTATGCAGACGGCCATGCCATGAAAGTCCCTGCAGGAATTTCCGATAGTGCAGCAATCACACTCTCTTGCAACCTTCCTTCAGCAGTTATCGCCAATGAGTTGGCCAATATTCAGGTGGGTGAAACGGTTGCGGTGATCGGGTGCGGGCCGACTGGCTTGATGGCGCTGGATATTGCTCTGCACCGAGGACCAGGGCGATTGATCGCCGTGGATGCCTTGCCCAAAAGACTGGCCATTGCAGCGAAAAAAGGGGCGGCAACGTTTGACTCGTCGCACGAGGGATGGAAAGAACAAGCGCTTGAAGTCACAGGGGGGCGTGGCTTTGACAAAGTCATCGAAATGGTTGGGCTACCCGAAACCTTGCAGATGAGTCTTGACCTGATTCGCCCCGGAGGAACGATCGCGGCTCTTGGCGTATTCTGCGATGATAAATTCAATCTGAATCTCGCTGATGTATTCTTGCGTGATATCACGCTGCACATGAATGGTTTTGCCAACGTGCAGCCCTATATGTGGGAAGCCCTGCGTATGATGGAGCGTGGTGTTGTCAAACCCGAAGAATACTTCTCACATACGTTTTCACTGTCGGATGTTGATCAAGCTTTTGCTACGTTCTTTCACAAAACCGATGGCGCAATGAAAGTCTTGATCAAGCCCTAGTACGTACTAAGATATGCTGTTCATTTCAAAAACGAGGATATCTCATCATGCAAAGCACCCTTGAACAACGCAATATCGACATCGTTCGCAACTTCTGCGCTGACTGGAGCAAATGCTCTAACCAGGTACTACTCCCCTATTTCACTGAAGATGCCATCTACCACAACATGCCGTGGGCGCCACTCAAGGGGCATCAAGCCATTGGAGATTTTCTTGCGCCCTTTTGGTCCATGCTGGATAGCATTACCTTCGATGTGCTCAATATTGCCGCAAACGGCGCGGTTATTTTTACCGAGCGCGTTGACTATTTTCGGTTTAAAAATGGAGGCAAACTCGATCTTCCCGTCAACGGCGTGTTTGAACTGAATGCTGAAGGAAAGATTACCCAATGGCGCGAATATTGGGATCTTGCCGACTGGATAAAGCAAGGTGGCCCCACAGCTTGAGTCGGGTCTAGCCGGTTTTTCATACCGGCTTAATGCACACGCGAAATTGCAAAAAGTCGGCGCTGGTGATACGGCGATTCAACCGGGGTAACATCCATTGACCCGTCGTTTTATCCGCATTTGATGCCAGCAATGTGGTATCAAATGCGTTGATCCCTTCTACTCGGGATGACTCGAAGATAAGTATTACTTTTGGCTGGCCAACGGTTTGGCTACCAAAACAAAGTTAACCTTAACCTCATCCGCAACAACACTCGGGTCTCCCCATGCGCCCTCGCCAATGCCAAAAGCGAGTCGTTTGATCATAAAGTTTCCTGTGAAAAACCCTAGACCGTCTGCTTGATGAAAGCTCGCCTTGGTTACCATCTCTTGCGTCACATTCTTGATCGTTAGCCTACCCTGCACTTCGAACAAACCGTTACCCAAGGCTTTTACGCGATGCATGTCAAAACGAGCCACCGGAAACTGGCGCACAAAAAACCAGTCCTTGCCAACAACTTCATCATTCGCCTCGGTAGACCCCGCATCGACACTCGCCAGCTCGACGTCAATGTGCGCTCGCGCCGTCTCTGGATGCGCCGGGTCAAAGTCAAGTTGCCCAGTGAATCGACGAAAACCGCCTTCGACAGATACACCCATCTGTTTGGATACAAAGCGGATGCTGCTACGCTCAATAACCAATGGGCCATAGCCTGCCGCCCAAGTCACCGGAGTTAGCAGCAGGCATAAAACAAAAATCGAAAAACGATTCATTACGATGTTCCTTTCAGTGCATCAAGCCTGCTTTTCAGGCCAAAAGATGATGCTAACAGAGGTAGTTCTACGCATAAATCCTACTCGAGAATGCCGCTTGGAATTTGATTGTCTTGGATAAAGTTCATTTCGCAGGCGGTGGACGATAACGTCGCACATATCCCAATCTAGTTAGCAACGAAGCAATTGCCGCATCGCCCTAGCAATGAAAATAGTATTTGTCACCAGGTAGCGTTTCCACAAACGTCGCGGCTCTGAGCACAGGCGGTGCAGCCACTCCAACCCGGCGTTCTGCATCCATTTTGACGCCCGTTTAATCGTACCCGCATGGTAATCAAAAGCTGCACCTACACCGATCATCACACCCTTCACACGACCCCGATGGGCGGCCATCCATTGTTCCTGCTTGGGACAACCGAGGCTCACCCAAATGGTGCCAGCGCCAGAAGAATTAATCCGGGCCACATCAGCCTCGTCCTCTTCAGCCGTCGCTGATCGAAAAGGCGGCGAATAAGCACCCGCAATGATCAAACCCGGGAAGGCCGCTTTCAAGCGCTGCTGCAATAATTTCAGAGTAGTGGGGAGCCCGCCATAAAGATAAATGCTCTCCCCGCGTAATGCCGCCTGCTCGCAATACTTCCACATAAGATCCGGTCCGTTGATACGCTGCTGGTCAGAGAACCCCAGTATTCGCAGCATCTTGGCCACAGGCGCGCCATCCGGCGTCGCCATATCAGCGGCTTCAACAATGCGTCCAAAGGCTACATCCTGCCCGGCTGTTACCACAGAATGCACATTGCATATACACACATAACGCGATTCACGCGCCGCTGCCCATGTGCTAATCCGCGACAGCGCGTTATCCCATCCCACCACATCAATCGATGCCCCCAGCACCGGAGCCCTCACCCGCTTGTCTTGTATCGTCATCTAACTTCCTTTGCAACCGCACTAATCGCCTCTTCGTAGATCGCGATCAATTGTGCGTAATTTCGCGTTGCAGAAAATTCTGCTTCGTACTTTGCCCGCGCGTTACGCCCCATTTCTGCCATGCGCTCTGGATGTGCGTGAGCCCAATTCAACTTATGCGCCAGATCAGCGGCATTTCCCGGTTCGAACAACAGGCCGGTAACACCCTCTTCAATCAAATCGATCAACGGCCCAAGCCGACTGGCGATCACAGGCAGAGCACAGGCAAACGCTTCCACCAACGTTCTGGGGAAGCTTTCGTAACAAATACTCGGTAGCACCAGCGCCACCGAACATCCCATTTCGGTTCGTACTGCCTCCTCGGAGAGCGCACCCAACGCAATCAGCCCGGGATGCCCCTCAAGCAAACCCGCCTCAGGCCCTGTTCCCGCTACCCGTAAGCAGGGCGCTATGTCCAGCAACGCCCAGGCCCGAACCAGTACATCAATACCCTTTTCGGCCGACAAACGCCCAACGAAGAGAAAACTCGTACGCTCGGCAAGTGGTGGTGGTGGGGAGTCCACGAAATTCGGCTTCACCATCACGCGCTCCGCAGGCAAACCGCCCTCGATGAACTTGCGTCGGCAAAACTCATTGAGCGCAATGTAGCGCGTTACCTTGTCGCGGTAGGTGTTCAGTATTGAACGATGCAAGACCAGCATACCAGTCAACACCGCCGACTGCGCCCTTGAATCACGGTAGCAACCATGCAGCACACTGCGCCATGGCAAATGGCCAAGGCAGTCTTCGCACACCCGCCCTTCACGCAGATACGTCGCTTGAGGACAGTGCAGACGAAAATTATGCAATGTCTGCACCACCGGCAAACCGGCCGCCCTCACCGCCCAGTATGCAGAAGGAGAAATTAGCGGGAAAGTATTGTGGAAGTGCACGACATCCGGCCGAAACCGACGAATCGATTCAGTCAAAGCGGTTACGGAACAGGTTGACCAGACGGTATCCACCGCTGCCTTCCAGCGCGGTGTGACCTTCAATTCATCGTTATGCCGCTGAAAAACCTCAACGGCATGCCCATGTCCACGCAATAACTCAAGTTCAGCGTCGACAACGGCATCCTCCCCACCGCGCAGTTGGTAGGCATTGTGTACCAGCAATATGCGTAAAAAATTCACTTTGCCCCGCTTCCTGCATGAATCTGGCGCGCCGGATTACCTACCACAGTCACGCCAGGCGGCACGTCATTTACCACCACTGCCCCAGTTCCAATGATCGCGCCTGCCCCTATTGTTATCTGGCCGATCACCACGGCATTTGGAAAAATACAGACGTCATCCTCGATGACAGGCGACCCCGCTCTTCGCCCATCTCTTTTGTTTCCTATTGTTACCCCCTGAAACACCGTCACATTTTTACCCAAGACCACATCACCACTGATGATGATCCCGTAGGGATGAGCCATACGTATGGGCTGCCGAAGAATAGGCAACTCAATATGAAACAGTATCGACACTAAGCGCCGTAACACCCTCGGGCGTTTCCCGCTGTATACCCAAACAATAAATCGGTTGACTGGGCCAATCGGGTCGCATCGAACATCCGTCATTTTCATTCCTTCATTTACCTTATATGCACTTGCCAAATTAACTTTCAAGAAACAACACAAGTCGCCTTGCCGCGACGCCACTGGCATATTCCTTAAGAAAACGCTCGCGTGCAGCGCGCCCGGCAGCTGCCACCCAGTCCGGATTACTCATGGCATCGGCCACGATCCGGGCTGCCGCTTGGGCATCGTCCAACGGCAGCGCCAACCCCGCTGCGCCATCGCCCAGCACTTCCGGAACGCCGCCGACCGGCGCGGCAAACACTGGCCGCCCGCGCGCCATTGCTTCAATCAGCGTGATCGGCAGATTTTCCAGCGTAGCCACATGAATGCAGGCACGGTGCCGTCCAATTTGTTCGGCCGCATTGCTGACGTATCCGGCAAAGCGCACCAGCCCGTCTATTTTCAAGACGCGCGCCTTGTCTTCCAGTACCTTGCGATCTGGCCCGTCACCCACCAGGGTCAGCGTCAAAGGCCGCCCCAACTCGTGCAGTGCTGCGACAATCTCCAGCAGGTAGTGCTGATTCTTGCGGGCTTCCAGGGTGCCGATATTGATGAGGTCGGCCACCGCCGTTTGCCCTTCCGGCAAACCGGGGTCGGACAAGAAATTCGGCACCACGGCGGCGGCAACGTTCGTAATGGCCGGGATGCGCCCGACCAGTTCGCGCCGCATAAAGTCGGAGACGAACACCAGTCCGTCCAGCCGAGGCAACACCTCGGCTTCAAAAGCCTGGATCGCGCAATAGAGACGACCACCGTTTTGAATCAAGCCCTTGCCGGCCCACTCGTCGGCTTGCGAGATATTGAAATGGGCCACCATTACCACCCGCTGGTTTGTCGACACCCGTGCGCGCAGCGCCGCTTGCGCAGAAAGCGGACATTGCGCATAGACCACGCACGCAGCACCTGTTTGCAAGCGATGTTTCAATGCCTGCTGTAAAAAATAGGCATGCCAGTATCGATACCACCACACACCCAGCTCCCGACTGAACAGATTGACCAGCTTGCGCAGGCCAAATACCGGGTATACCTGCCAAAGTGGTGCGTTATAAGGGGTAATCAGGTCACATTGCCGGCCTGTCTCGTGCAGGTACGCCATGAATGCACGAAAGTGCGTCTGCACTCCTGTGTCACCCACGGGCCGCATGAGCGTTGCGATCAGGATGCGTTGAGACATGCGAGTACCCCCTGTGCAAAATTTTCGACCATAGGCTCCAATCCGTAACCTCGGGATGCCTCACGCGCCGCCGCGCTCATACGTGCGAGCGAGGCAGGGTCATGGAGGCAGGAAGACACGGCCGTGCCATAAATTACCGGATCAAAGTCAGTGATCATGCCCGTGACCTGATCAGTTAAATAATCACTTTCCGGGGAATGCACTGGAATGCTGGTGGTGAACAACGGCAGGCTGGCTGCAAAAGCCTCCAGCACAGCAAGCCCAACCAGACCGGGGCATAAAAAAAGGTCAGCAATGGCAAAATGGGCAGCTTTATCCTTCTCGAATAGCGGGCCGGTGTAATGAATCCAGTCATGCTCGGCTGCCGCCTCTCGTGCAATGTGCTCATCCGGCCCAGCCCCAACCAAAATCAGATGAAAGCTAGGCACCCGTGCATGAATCTGGATTGCCGCCTCGACCAAAAAATTCAGCTTTTTCGAAGCATGCATACTGCCGCAAAACAGGCCGATAGATGCTTCAGGCGCTATGCTCAGGCTCTGTCTCAAATCTGATCGCTGACGTTCGGTGAAAGCCTCAACCGCCTCGCTGAAAGAGGTTATATCGACACTATTCTGGACAACGGTAACGCGCTCAGGGGGGAAGCCATTGTCCACCACGTACTGCGCAACTCTAGACGTATAGGCAAACCACCAGTCCACCTTTCCTAACAAGGCGCGTTTAACCGGCTCTATCCACGGCGTGCCATCCTGCTGCCAGTTGCAGCCATGTCCCCAGAAAGCCAGTCGGCCCAGCCCAAGGGTGCGCATGAAACCCAAAATATA